>PKDW01000072.1 GCA_002863145.1 Flavobacteriales bacterium | reverse complement strand
CTGCCGCTGCGGTCAGCGTGGATGGCGCCCACGACATCGTGGAGATGGACCGGATGCGCAAGATGATTGCTGACCACATGGTTCGCAGCGTACAGACGAGCCCCCATGTCACCTCTTTTGTCGAAGCGGACGTGACCAACCTCGTCTTGTGGCGCAACGCCAACAAAGAAGCATTCCAGGAGAAATATGGCGAGAAGCTCACCTTCACGCCGCTCATCGCCGAGGCCATTGTCAAGGCAATTCTTGATTTTCCTGGGGTCAACGCCAGTGTGGATGGCGACAAGATTTTGATTCACAAGGCCATCCATTTGGGCATGGCCGCCGCGTTGCCCTCGGGGAACTTGATTGTTCCAGTGATCAGGCACGCGGACCAATACAACTTGCAAGGACTGACCCGCCAAGTCAACGATTTGGCCAGCCGAGCACGCGCAGGCAAACTCACGCCGGATGACATCGCCGGCGGAACCTACACCATGAGCAACGTGGGCACCTTTGGCAATGTGATGGGCACGCCCATCATCAACCAGCCGCAGGTGGGCATTTTGGCCCTTGGGGCCATCCGCAAGCGCCCGGCTGTCCTCGAGACCGAGCACGGCGACGTCATTGCCGTCCGACACATGATGTTCTTGAGTCACAGCTACGATCACCGCGTGGTGGACGGAATGTTGGGAGGCAGCTTTGTGCGTCGCGTGGCGGATTACCTGGAGGGCTTCGACTTGAATCGACCTGTTGAAGGTTGACAAGCGACGCTGACTTATTCCCAAAGGCATTGGGGATAAGTCGCCATGAATCAAGTCCTGCCAACCAAGGGGGTGGGGTAGATTTGTTCACACTCTGTTCACGACGTTTTCCATGTCCAAAGCTTTGTTCAAGTTTTTACCGTTGGCGATTGCTTTGACCGCCATCGAGCCGGCCGAGGCCGGCACAGGTTGCGTCGTCATTGAAGCAGACACCACGTGGGCCAATTACTCCTCCGTGGAACTTTTCACAGAAGGAAGCATTTTGATGGAGGAGGAGTTTTGGCATGAGGCTGAGCGGGTTTGGGCATACGCCATGAAGACACGGCCCAAGAACCGAGTGGCCAAATTCAAGCGGGCCGTCTGCATGTCGGAAATCGGAGAGGACTGGCCAGCAACCAAGGCCCTCTTGGAGGAGGTCACCCAAGGTGGTTTGACCTTGCGATACGATCCGTTCAACCCCAACCAGACGTTTCCTCCTGTGGATGCTTGGCTGTGGTTGGCCAACGCCGAGCATCGGATGGGGGAGTTTGACCTCGCGCGGAAGCACGTGGATTCGTTCTTGGCCAAAGCAGGCGAGAGGCACGGTTCAACCGAATGGGCGTCCAAAATCTTGGCAGAAGTCCGTTTTGCAGAGCGGCAATTGGACAACCCGACTGACGCGTTTGTTTCGAGCATGTCGGTCAACAGCGAAGGCAACGAGACTCACCCAGTGTTGACGGCCGATGGCCAGGTCATGTTTTTCTCTTCCGATCGTGCGCGAAGCAACGGCTCGAACCACGGTCGGGTCGACCCCAACACCAAGACCCACTACTACGACATCTACCGCACGGAACTCCAGCAGGACAGCACCTGGGAGGAGCCTGAGTATTTGAACATGGGCATTCGCAACCATGCCAAGGTCATTGGTTCAGATGCCTTCGGACAGAAACTCATTGTGCTGGACGATGACGGTTGGACGCATGAGTTGAAGACCACGGAGCTCTGGGAGCGAGGTTGGACGGTTGCAGAACCTTTTTACCTAGACCGCACCATCCCCAACGAAGGAGAAATCGTGTTCTTCCCCAACAAAAACCGCCTAATCGCTAGCGTGAAGATGCGTCGCGGCGAGGGGGGATTTGATTTGTTCGAGAGCGCTTTGGACGCTGAAGGCCGTTGGAGCAAGTTGAAATCCTTGGGAAATCGGGTGAACACGTGGGGGGACGAAATCACGCCTTTTGTCGCTGCGGACGGCGTCACCGTGTTCTTCGCATCCAATGGCTTGCCAAGCATGGGGGGGCTTGACGTGTACCGTACCACCAGAAATGCTTCCGGCGGATGGACAGAGCCGGAGCACCTCGGTGCTCCCATCAACAGTGTCGACGACGACATGGCCTTCGTGATTGGCGCCAAGGGTGAAGTCGGATATCTCGCATCCCGTCGCGATGTGAAGCGTGGTGATTTGCAGTTGTTTGAGGTGTCGATGAATGGCGCACCTTCTTTGGAACAGGAAGTGGTTATTTTGTCCTTGGATGCTGAGAACCTGGACAACGATGTTCAACCTGAGTTGCTGATTGTCAAGGATGCAAATACAGGGGATGTGATCCAGCGAGTGGAGCGCGAAAACACGGAAGATGTGTTCAACTTGATTTTGCCCACGGGTCGAGACTACGTGGTGGAATCCGCTGAAGCACCCTTGCCAGGCGAAGATGCAGTTCCCCAGGCTCCTGCGATTCGCCGGACGCTCAAGGTTTCCGAGGACTTGGCCCCAGAGGTCATTGCGTTGACTTTTGAAGAGGTTTTCCTAGAGGTCGAATCCAAAGATGAGCCACAGAATGAGGTTGCCGAAA
>PKDW01000174.1 GCA_002863145.1 Flavobacteriales bacterium | reverse complement strand
TCCGTTTTGCCCCTTGTGCTTTTCCCCGCATTGGGTGTGACGGACGTGGCGAGCGCGGCAGCCCCGTACGGATCCAAATTTGTGTTCCTTTTCATGGGAGGATTCCTCATCGCGCTTGCCTTGGAGCGATGGAACCTGCACCGGCGGTTTGCGCTGCGCATCCTGGTGGCGGCAGGTGGGCGACCCCGGCGGTTGCTGGGGGGCTTTATGCTGGCAACTGCGGCCCTGAGCATGTGGATTTCCAACACGGCCACAACGCTGATGATGCTGCCAATCGCCCTTTCCGTGGTGGCCAAAATCGACCTCGACAAGCACCCACGGTTCCCGGTCGTCCTGCTTCTTGGCTCGGCCTATGCCGCCAACCTCGGCGGCATCGCGACGCTGGTGGGAACGCCACCCAACGTGGCCATGGCCGGGCTGCTGGAGGAGCACGTGGACATCGCGATGCCCTTTTTGGAATGGACAATCATGGCGCTGCCCTTTTCGGCCATCATGCTTGTGCTGGTGTACCTGTTGCTGACCCGGGTCCTGTGTCAAGTGTCCTCCGAGCCGCTGAAATCGGGCGTGGCAGGGCTGAAAGAGGAACTCAAAGCACTGGGGCCATGGGGCGTTTCGGAGAAGCGCGTGGCATGGGTGTTTGGGGGGACGGCGGCGATGTGGGTGGCCCGGCGCTGGCTGGTCGATGGCTTTGGATGGCCCTTGAACGACACGTCCATTGCCATGGCAGCGGGGGTGCTGTTGTTTGTGATTCCCTCGGGCGAGGCTTCACGTACGCCGCTGCTTTCATGGGAAGACACGCGTCGGATGCCCTGGGACATTCTGCTCCTTTTTGGAGGTGGTTTGACGTTGGCAGGGCAATTGTCTGAGGCAGGCGTGCTGTCGGCTGTGGCGGAAGCGCTGGCTTCCATGCCATCCCTGTCGCCGGCGTGGTTGATTGCAGGCTTTGTGTTGATGTCGTTGTTCCTCACGGAGGTGATGAGCAACCTCGCGCTCACGGTGGTCTTGGTGCCGGTGGTGGCACAAGTGGCGCTTGCGTGGGGCATGGACCCCTTGTTGCTCGTGGTGCCCGTGACCATGGCGAGCAGTTGCGCGTTCATGTTGCCGATGGCCACGCCCCCCAATGCCATTGTCTTCGGCAGTGGCAAACTTCGCATGGCCACCATGGTTCAAGTGGGTGTGGTGCTCAATGTGGTGGCAGCGGGGCTTACGTGGCTGTGGGCGATGACCGTGTTGCCGTGGTGGGTGCAACTTCTTTGACAGTGGCAGGGTTCAGATGTTGTATCTTTCCTAGCCAATTCAAGAAAACATGAAAAAACTCGCTCTCTTTGCAACGCTTGGTGTGGCCACACTCGCGGCCTCCGCGCAGTTCGGCACCGCGCCAGATTTCAACGTGACGGACCTCGACGGCAACACGCACCAGTTGTACGCAGACATTTTGGACCAGGGTTTGATTGCCGTGGTGGATGTTTCTGCCACGTGGTGTTCTCCTTGCTGGAGCTTGCATGGCTCGCACGCGTTGCAGGACCTCCACGAAGCTTACGGCCCTGACGGCACCAACCAATTGCGTGTGATTTTCTACGAAGCAGATGCCACCACCACTCTTGCGGATGTGCAGGGAACAGGCAGTGCGACCCTCGGGGACTGGACCGATGGCGTCACGTACCCGATCATCAACGAGAGCCCGTTGACGTTGGACCTTAACATCTGGGCTCCTCTCGGTTTCCCAACTGTGAACGTCATTCGTCCTTCCGACTACGAGATCGTGCTCGACACGTGGAACCTGTTGTCGTTTGACGCTCAGGTGGACGCCATCAACGGCGCGAACATCGATGGCATCGTCCTCGGCGTGGCCAACACCGCAGAAATGGCTGCAGGCCAAGCCAAAGTGGACGTGTACCCCAACCCATCCCTCGGTGAATTTGCCGTGGAGCTGAATGGCTTCAGTGGCGTGGCGACGGTGGAAGTGTACAACATCGTGGGCCGCAAGGTTTGGACATCTGCGGCCCAAGGTGAGGGTGCCATCCAGCGCATCGACCTCGGAGCCCTCGAAGCGGGCAACTACCTCCTCAGGGTGTCTGACGACGTCACCAAGGTGACCCGTCGCGTGACGCTCCTCGACTGAGGATTCCAAACGACCTTGTGAATGCGGCGTGCCGAGGGGTGCGCCGCAATTTTTTTGCGCTACTTTGGAGGCATGCAGTGGGAAGTCTGGCAATTGTGGATTGCGGCAGCCATTGGGCTCATCATCTTGGAGGTGTTTGTGCCCGGATTTGTGCTGGCGTGTTTGGGTGTGGGTGCCTTGGCGGGTGCTGGCGCGGCCGCGCTCGGTTGGGGTTTGAGTGTCCAGCTCGTGAGCGTTGCTGTGTTGAGCCTCTTGTCGTTCTTTTTCTTGCGCCCCGTGGCCTTGCGCATGTCTCAATCCGAGAGTACGCGCACGGGCGTCGATGCGCTGGTGGGGCGGGAGTGCCGCGTCACCACGGCCTTTGATGCCGCCACGGGCCTTGGCCGCTGCAAAGTGGATGGAGACGATTGGCGCGCCCAGTTGGCTCCCCATGCCCAGGCAGACCTCGCTGGAGAGCGGGCATCGGTTTGGGTGGAACGCG
>PKDW01000176.1 GCA_002863145.1 Flavobacteriales bacterium | reverse complement strand
GTCGTGAGGTCGATGGTCATGCCCCAACGGTGACCCACGCCTTCCACAGGGTGGCTCTTCCACAGGTCAAATGCCGACGTCTTCTTGCCGTCGCTCGCGTCGATCACGCCATCGCCATTCACGTCTTCGTGGACGGTGAGGGTGTGGTTCTTGTTCCAAGAAGCCTGGCCCTTGGCCTTTCCGGCTTCCGAGAGGTAGCTGTCGAACGTCGTTTCCTTCACCACGCTGTCACGGTCCATGACCGTGTTGTGGATTTGGGTGGCTGCAAGGGGGTACTCCGCACCCGTTGCCTCGACGCTGACGTCAAAAGCATCGTAGCGAGGCACACCGTCCTTCACCGTGGCGAACCCAAAAACGTTGGCGCCAATCGGCATTGGCTTGCCGTCTGCAGTCTGGAGGTGCTCGCCGTTTTCGCCGGTGGCAAACGCCGCACGTCCTATGTTCTCTCCGCCGTCGCCGCGGCCGTAACCGAGGGCGATGCCGAGGGTGCCTGGCGTTTGACCTGGCTGCATGAAGGCGGGAAGTTCGACCGACTGGCCGTTCACCGTCACCTTCACCACAGAAGCCTTGTCACGCTGGGCGATGTAGGTGTTGAGGCCCATGGTTTCCATGTCTGCGCGGGCCATGGTCACGTAGTTGTCCCATGTCACCTTGGACACGGGGTCAGGCGTTTCCTGCAACATGGGGTTGCCGGCTTGGTCGCCGGCCGCTATGGCTTGCTTTTGATAGAGGGCCAATTCCAGGTTGCCTCCTGCAGAAGAGGCCAAACGACGAACCGACGCAGACACGTCGACGCCGAGGGCAGGTGCAGTGGCCGGTATGTCGTTGCCCGTCATGTAAAATCCGTCGTGCAGGGAGCTGTTCCACTGCCCGTCGCTGTACATGGCGTCGCTGGTGTATCCCGCGTTGTGGGTGGTGCGAATCACATCGTACCATGCCGTGGGCTGACCTGCCCATGCCATGAAGCTCTCTCCCGCTGCGCGGGTGTCGAACAAAGGCTGGATGGTGGGTTGGGCCAAATCGATACGGGTTCCACCAATGCGGAGGTCCATCCAATTTTCCAACCAGTGGTGGTCAGGGGCCATGGCCGTGCAGCGTGCCGCTGTTTCATCGGCCATGCCTGAGGTGCTCACGCTGAACTTGACCTTGCCAAGTCCAGTGCGGAACGCTTCTTTGTCCGCCGCGTGGTACGCGGGGTTGGTGCCGTGCATGACCAACGCAGACACGCGGCCGGCGTTCATGTCTTTCACGAGCTGTGCAAACGCAACATCGTCCCCCGCAAACAGGCCTTCTCCGTTGTACTTGACGGTCGTGCCGTCGGCACCAAGGGCCGTGTTGATGGCGGCAGCCACGAGTTGGGCGTCCACATCGTTGGCCCCCGCCACAACCAATCCAGCGCTACCTGCCTTCTTCAAGTCGGCCGCCGCGGCATTCACCGCTGCCGACACTTGGTCACTCAAACCGGTCACAGCCGCACCACCCACGATGGCGCTGTGGAGTGCCGCCAACACCAGATTCTGCTCCGAGGGTTTGACCATGATACGCACATCGGCATTCGTGCCCGTCAAGCTCATGACCGTCTCGAAGGCATGTAGCCTCGACATCTCGCCATTTTCTGGTCGACGGGTTTGGATCCACTCCGATTCGTAGTAACACGCGTCGCCCCACGTGCCGAGGAAATCGGCGCCGACCGTCACAACGGTTTGGGCCTTGGAAAAATCGAACGCAGGGAAGGAATCGGAGCCAGTGTGCTGCTTGGCTGCCGTCCGGAGTGCGCTGTGGCTCACCGCGTCCACCTGCACATGCTCGGCGCCATGGGCACCGCAGAACGCATCAATGGAGCGTTGCAAGGAAGGGCTCAGTACGGTATTGGTGAGTACCACCTTCCGGCCTGCGCCAGCCAAGGCCTTGACCAGCTCGATGTCCAAGTCAGCCCACGTGGAACCTGCACCACCAAGGTGAGGCCCTTGCAAGCGGGCGCTGTCGTAGAGGCCCATCACAGAGGCGTTGACACGGACGTTGGCGTGACCCACACCGGTGTCTTTGTTGCTCTTGACGAAAATGGGGCGTCCCTCGCGCGTCTTCACCATCACGTTCACGTAGTCGTGGCCGTTGTAGTAGGTGGAAGCGTAGTGGTTGGCCACCCCTGGAGTGACATCCGCGGGCTTGTTCACGTAAGGGATGGACTTCACCACGGGCGTCTCACATGCCGCCAGGGTGGCTGCTGCGAGCGAGAAGCCCATGAACTTCAAGAAGTCACGGCGTCCTGTCGTGGAAGAGGTGAGCTCTTCGTTGCCAAGCATCTCGTCAACGGTCTCGTGTTGGGGGAACTCCTGACCTTGAAGCGTTTGGAACGCCTCCGTTTGGTGAAGGTCATCGAGTCCGGTCCAGTAGCGTTTGGTGTTCGCCATGTCTATCGAATCAATCGGGTTCTAGGTCTGGGGATCAGTAGTGGCACTTGGAGCATTCCCAGCCCCCGAGTTCCTTGACCGTGATTTTGTCATCTTCCAAAATGCGGCGCAACTCTTCGTTGCCGCGCACATCGTCTTTCATGCGGTTGTGCATCTCCTCGTAGTACTCGCTGCTTGCGAGGTCGATGGACGCTTTGTTGTGGCACTCGATGCACCA
>PKDW01000138.1 GCA_002863145.1 Flavobacteriales bacterium | reverse complement strand
TGGACATTCGTTTTTTTTTTCATGCAAAGTTGGTCTGTGCCCAGCGGGGCTCTAGAAAAAAACTCCGTGATGGGTAAATGTTTGTCCTGCCAATCGACCTCATTCGAATCATCGAAGACTACTGTCACAGCGACATTTTGCCGGCCCCGGACGGTTTTCATCTTCATTTGCGCAGATGTAGCGGCTTCGAGTTGCGACGGGTCGAGGATGGGAGATGGTGTGTCTTTCCGTGTGTTCATCAATGATGACTTTTTATTCATCATCGAAATCTCCGTGCGCAGTCTTTTTGTTTTTTTGAAAAATTGCACACGTGGCGTGGTGTGGGGGTGAGCCTGGGCTTCTTTTCACTATTTCATTCCTTTTCCTTAAAAAAAAAAGAAGAAAGAAGAGAAGAGAAGAGACAACCCTATAAAAAGAAAGGGGGTGTGAACTGAAGAAATTGTGACTTTTTATGTGAATGCACACATCGGTTTTGACTGGTCCACCACGGGGGTCGCGTCGAGCTCTGTGTAGTCCCAATCGGGCTTCCCCATCATGTACCGCGTCAGGTTGCGCACCTCTTCCTTGTCGATCAAAATGCAACGAATTTTCTGTGTGTCCTGGTGAGCGAAACGGTCACGTGGCTTCTTCTGGCGCATCACACACAATTTTGCTGTCACCCGCGGCTGCTTCGGCGCAACGCACTCCGTCACACGCTTCAGATCTCGCTCGGCGTCTGGACCGTGGGGGCCCTTGAACTGGCGGTACGACATCAAAACGCGATCCCAACTGAACCACGCCGCCTTTCTCCCCGCGTGGGGCTTGACGTCCGGGTTGTACCACTCCCTCGCGAACCTCTCGGCTGGGTACATGACGACGTTCTGGAAGAACTCCAGGATGCGGAACTCGTAGCTCGCCATTTGCATTTGCTCCCGGGCCCTCGTCGTGGGGATGCGGTCCTCGCTCCACCTGGAAATGTCTCGGTTGGTCAGCATCGTCAGGAAGAGGTTCTGCACCCGCTCGTCCTCAATGGCCGCGTGAAGCTTCATCATGTAGTCGATCTGGCCCGGCATGTTGTGGGCCCACTTGGTGGACGTGTTGATCACAGCGTAGCGCCGGTCCCCACTCTCGACCTTCACCGGGACCTCGTTGTTGCTCATGATGACTGACCCCGCGCCGTCGTAGGCCTTAAAGGGCGCCTTGTGCTTCCGCTCCACCACAAAATGGCCGTCGATCACCGTCTTCATCGCGTCCGCGTTCTGGCGCTGAAGGGCCGAGGTGACCTCATTGAAAATGTGCAATCGCTTGTTGAGCCGACGCACGTTGAAGCGCTGGAAAAAGGTCTGCAGGGACTGCCAGGTGGCCGTGTTGTGATGTCCCAGGACTCGGTGGGCGAGGAACTTCTCCCACATGGCGTTCTTTCCGTTCCCCTGGGGCCCCGTCATCACGATCATCGTGCGCAGCTTCTCCTTGCGCTTCACCAGGGCCGCCATCCAGTTCATCAGGTACTCGTAGTACTCCTCGTTGGAGTTGCACATGGTCTCGAACCAATGGTTGCGAATCAGCTCATACTTCTGCTCCACCTCGTTGTCCCCCATCAGGGTGTCCCTCTCCTCCTTCGTCAGGATCCTCGCGCGGTAGCTGGTGAAGGCGTTGAAGACCCGTTTGGGTGGCGTGTAGTCCCCGGTGTGGGGTGTGTACTCGACCGACTTGTAGGTCTCGATGAGGTTTTCCAGGCGACTGGTGAGGACCTTGCTGAGGGAGTTCGACGTGTACACTGTTTTCTCCTTTCCGTTCTCGTCGACCATGACTTGTTTCATCATGAAGGGGTACCTGACTGAGTCGAAGGGCTTCCCCTTGCCCTCCGACATCACCCACTCGGTGTGGTTTCCGTTCTGCTTGCGTTGGTAAAAAATGCTCACGTTGTTTCGGTAGATGTGCACCAGGCTCCCGCGCAGCCAGTCCTCCACCTCCGCCACAGTCAACACCGGGTAGCCGTCGTGGTACTCCTCCGCGTCCTAGTACATCTCGTGGATGTCGTCGAAAAAAACACACTTGACGGGGCGGTCGCGGCGGTAGGTGACCCCCGCGGTCCCCCTCATGCGACCCGGGAGCTTGTTCAGGATGAACCCCTCGCCGTACACGTTCGTCGCCTTCTCGCGGTACTCCTTGATTTTCTGCTCCACCGACTCGGGGCCGTCGTACCCCTCGATTTGCTGGGACCACTTGTCCGCCCACTCCAGCGCCTCCAGCCCGTTGTCGTCACAGAATGCAGTCCAGCTCCACACCCCCTCGCGCCACGCCTTGTACCCATGGCCCACCTCTTTCGCATACTCCATCATGAGCTGCATGAACTTGGAGGCCGGGGATCGTTTGAGCTTCGGCTTGGGCTTCGGCTTGGGCTTCTCGAACACACACTTTGGCGCCATCGGCTTGAAGGTCTGCTGGTCGATCCCGTGCTCCTGGAACTCCAGCCAGATGGGGTCCAGCTCGCGCAACTTGTCGAACCCCACGGTGAGCTTGTACAACTTCCCGTTGAACTTCATCTTGTCTTTCTTCTTCGTGTCGTAGGGGGAGCCGGGCCCCACCACCTGGCCACCGTCGTTGCGGATGTCAATGTCAATCTTCCCGAACCCCTGGGTCTGTTTCAAACGCGCGTCGTACTTGTAGTACAGATGCAATCCCCCACTGGGGGTCTCCACCGTCGTCGTCGGGGCCAACCC
>PKDW01000129.1 GCA_002863145.1 Flavobacteriales bacterium | reverse complement strand
CCTCGAGGCGGCCAACAACGGCGACACCGTCGAGGTGGCGGACGCCTTGGGTGATCAGTTGTACATCTTGGCGGGGAGCATGATGCGTCACGGCATGCAAGACGTCATTGCCAAGGTGTTCCGAGAGATTCAAGCGAGCAACATGTCCAAGCTCGGCGCAGACGGACAGCCGGTGCTTCGTGAAGACGGCAAGGTGTTGAAGGGCCCCAATTATTTTCGTCCCAACATCGCGGCCATTTTGGAAGCCGACGCCCAAGCACGTACTCAAGCGCACTCAGCGGCACCCACGGACAAGCTGGCTTGGAGTGTCTGCAACGAATCCGCACCCTTGGATCGATTGGCCCTCACCGAGTTGACCGCCGAAACGGCTGTCCTCCAGGAAGGCGCCCCATTTGGCGGTGTGACGTGAACGTTTCGGCCTTACAGGTGGCTTGGCTTCAGCGTCAACTCGACGCAGCCAAGGGTGGGAAGACGGGGTGGACAAGCCGCCTGATGCAGGAGGTGATCCCCTTCAACCGGCCGCATCGTTTGAAGGTCCAATCGCTTTCTGACGATGCGTGCGAGGTGACGCTTCCTTGGCGTCGACGCAACTTGAATCACGTGGGAACAATGCATGCCTGTGCCATGGCCACGGTGGCGGAGTACGCTTCAGGGCTTTGTGTACTGAGCGCGATGGGTGTGGGGAAGGTGAGGCTGGTGATGGCCGAGCTGAAGATGCAATACGGCCGACGCGCGGAGACGGCCTGCGTGGCCCGTGCCACGATGTCCGCAGAGGTGTTGGCCGACGTGCAAGCCAAACTCGAACAGGCAGGACGCGGGACATTTGACCTTCATTCTGTGGTGCGCGATGCCCACGGCGAAGTGGTGGCGGAAGCGCACATCACTTGGCACGTCAAATCGTTGAAAGGCTGACCTCAGATTTGGGGGTTGTTGCGGTGTCGCGGGAGGAGCCTTTGCGCGGCTTATCTTTGGGAGCCTGAACATTGACTCATGATTGCAATCACCTTGCCCGACGGCACCGTCAAAGAAGTTTCTGAAGGAACCACCTCCTTGGATGTGGCCACCTCCATCAGCGAGGGTCTCGCGCGCAACGTGCTTGCCGCGGAGGTCAACGGTGAGGTGTGGGACCCCACCAGACCCTTCACAGGAGATTCAACCCTCAAGCTTCTCACGTCGCGTGACGACGAGGGCATGTCCACGCTGTGGCACAGCTCGGCCCACCTGATGGCTGAGGCGCTCGAGTCGCTTTACCCTGGCATCAAGTTTTGGGTGGGGCCTCCGGTGGAAAATGGGTTCTACTACGACGTGGATTTTGGGGAGCACAATTTTACCGATGCCGACATTCCTGCAGTGGAGAAGAAGATGATGGAGTTGGCCAAGGCCAAAAACCCCTTCATCCGCAAGGAAATGTCCAAGGCCGATGCGGTCAAGTACTTCGAGGAGAAAGGAGACGAGTACAAGTTGGACTTGCTCGAAGGTCTGGAAGAAGGCACCATCACCTTTTACACCCAAGGCGACTTCACCGACCTCTGTCGAGGCCCGCACATTCCCCACACGGGGCATGTCAAGGCGGCCAAGATCATGGCCATAGCCGGGGCCTACTGGAAAGGGGACGAGACCCAAAAGCAACTCACCCGCGTCTACGGCGTGACCTTCACCAAGAAAAGCGACCTCAAGGAGCACCTCGAGCGCCTGGAGCAGGCGAAGGCACGCGACCACCGCAAGCTGGGCAAAGAGCTTGACTTGTTCCATTTCTCAGAAAAGGTGGGGCAGGGGCTTCCCCTGTGGTTGCCCAAAGGCGCCGACCTCCGCATGCGTTTGGAGAACTTCCTCAAGGAAGCCCAGCGCAAGTCGGGATACGAGCCGGTCATCACGCCGCACATTGGCAACAAGGAATTGTATGTGACGTCCGGGCACTACGCGAAGTACGGAGAGGACAGCTTCCAACCCATTCAGACGCCTGCAAAGGATGAGGAGTACCTCCTTAAACCCATGAATTGTCCGCATCACTGCGAGATTTTCAAGGCGCGTCCGCGCTCATACAGGGATTTGCCCGTGCGCTATGCTGAGTTCGGCACGGTTTACCGCTACGAGCAAAGCGGAGAGTTGCACGGTTTGACGCGAGTCCGCAGTTTTACCCAAGACGATGCACACATTTTTTGCACTCAAGATCAACTCAAAGAAGAGGTAGGAAATGTCATAGACCTCGTGCTGTACATTTTCAAGACGCTCGACTTTCAAAATTTTGTGGCTCAGGTTAGCCTTCGAGATCCAGACAATCCAAGCAAATACATTGGGTCCAAGGAGAATTGGGACAAAGCAGAAACGGCCATCAAGGAAGTTGCAGAGGAAAAGGGCCTTGAGACTGTTGTGGAGTTGGGAGAGGCCGCATTCTATGGTCCAAAATTGGATTTCATGGTGCGCGACGCGATTGGACGTCAGTGGCAACTGGGGACTGTGCAGATTGACTACAGTTTGCCCGATCGTTTCGAGCTTGAATATGTTGGAGCGGACAACGGAAAGCACCGTCCTGTGATGATTCACCGTGCGCCGTTTGGTTCCATGGAGCGATTTGTAGCCATTCTCATTGAGCACTGCGAAGGAAAGTTCCCTTTGTGGCTCACCCCAGAGCAGGTACGCATCCTCCCAATCAGTGATAGATTCAATGAATACGCGGAGAATCTTTCAAAACTGTTGGAAAAGAGCGATATTCGCGCCCTCGTTGAC
>PKDW01000021.1 GCA_002863145.1 Flavobacteriales bacterium | reverse complement strand
CCGTTGCAGATGCCGCACTCGTCGAGTTCTCCAACACATGGATCGACGTTGTCACAAATGCCATCGGCATCTTCGTCGGCCGCGCAGTCACCGCCGCAGACGCCGAGGGCGTCAAGCTGGTTGCCGTCGCAGTCGCAATCGCCTTCTGGGATGTCAGCACATCCGCACTCGTAGATGGCGCCGGGGCCACCACACTCTCCGCATTCATCAACGTAGAGGCACGAGCCGTTGTCCTGTGTGGCAGAGGGTTCGAAGTTGCACGCATCGTAGTCGGTGCATCCTTCGATTTCGAGTTCGTCGCAGAGGCCGTTTCCGTCGGCGTCATTCAAGCAGTTGCCATCACAATCGTAGTACGCTTCAGGGTAGACGCAATTGTCGGCATCATCCGTGGCATTTTCATTGTAGTTGCAAGCCGTTGCGTCCACACAACCTGGGATTTCCAACTCATCACAAATGCCATCGGCATCGGTGTCGTTGACACAGTTGCCATCGCAGTCGTAGGGGAAGTTCGCATACTCGCAAGTCCCGTCCTCGTAAAGGGCTTCTGAATCGTAGTTGCAGGCATTCTCGTCTGTGCAGCCGAGGGGAAGGCAAGAGGTGAAGTCGCAGCTGCCATCGTCTTGGGTGGCCGTTTCGTCGTAGTTGCAGGCAAATGAAATGGTGCAACCCAAAATCTCCGCATCGTCACAAACCCCATTGGCGTTCTCATCAGAATCACATTCCCCGCCACACACGCCGAGGGCATCGAGGTATTCACAAGACCCGTCGTCGTCTGACGCAGCCCCGTTGTAGTTGCACGCGCTTATGTCTGTGCAACCGAGGATTTCGAGTTCGTCACAAATGCCATCGCCATCTGTGTCATTCACGCATGCCCCATCGCAGTCAAGGTAATCTTCTGGATACACGCAGTTGCCCGCGTCGTCCGTGGCATCGGGGTTGAAGTTGCATGCCTCGCTGTCTGTGCAACCAGGCAATTCAAGTTCATCACAAATGCCGTCTCCATCGAGGTCATTCACACATGCACCCTCACAGTCGTAAGGGAATTGCGCGTACGTGCACGATCCGTCGTCAAACTGTGCGTCCGCATCGTAGTTGCATGCCGCGTCGTCCGTGCAACCAAACGTCAAACACGAAATGAAGTCGCAGGATCCGTCGTCCACAGTGGCGGTGGAGTCGTAGTTGCAGGCAAACGCACTTGTGCATCCGGGGATTTCCGCATCGTCGCACACGCCGTTTCCGTTGTCATCGGCGTCACAATTTCCACCACACACGCCGAGGGCGTCCAAGGTGTTGCCATCGCAATCGCAGGCGCCTTCTGGAATGAAGGTGCATGTCCCGTCGTCGTATTGGGCGTTATCGTCATAGTTGCATGCCATGGGGTCTGTGCATCCCACGACAATGCAGCTTGTGAACTCACACGAGCCGTCGTCGAGAAGCGCATCCTCATCGAAGTTGCAGGCAGCCGGATTGGTGCAGCCGAGACAGTCGTAAGCGCATGACCCGTCGTCGTCGGTGGCACCCCCGATGTAGTTGCATGCGGAGGCATCCGTGCATCCAAAGACTTCAAATTCGTCGCACACACCGTCCCCGTCGTTGTCGTTGACGCACGCGTCGTTGCAGTCGTAGGGGAATGCCGGGTAAGTGCATGAACCGTCTTCAAACGTGGCGTTTTCGTCGTAGTTGCAAGCTTCGCTGTCGGTGCATCCAAAGGACAGACAGGACAAGAAATCGCAGGTTCCGTCATCGACGGTGGCCTCTTCGTTGAAGTTGCACGCCAAGGAAATGGTGCAACCCAAGACGTCATAGATGCAAGACCCGTCATTGAGGGTGGCATTGGTGTCGTAGTTGGAGGCCGTCTCATCCGTGCATCCACAGACGTTGGCTTCACCGCCTGAAGAGAAGGTGACGTCCACGCGATGGTCGTTTTCCTGGTCTCCTTCAGGGAACACTTGGGCTCGGAACGAGCCGCTCACATCACCATCGGTGGTGAGTTGCGCCACGAGGACGCGGAGGTCGTCGCCTGCCAAGGAGTTGGAAGCCGTAGGGGGGAGGAGGTACCATCCGGAGCCTTGGTTGTCGTCTACTACGAAGCTGTTGCCGTTTTCAAAGGTGTCGTCCCAGCTGCCTGCAAGCAAGGAAGGATTCACCTCCCCATCCGCCGCGGAAGCGGGACCGTCCAACCCAATGGTGACCCAGCTGTCGTAGGCCAAGTTGGGCAAAAGCGCGAGTGCAGGTGCACTGATGTTGTTGGGCGTGGGACCCCCGAAGATGCTCTCTTGGTAGAAAGACGTCGTGGTCGCGAAAGACAAAGCGAATTCATTGTCCCCGACAATGGCAGAGACGCCATCGGTGGAAGAGACTGTGGTGAGGTACACGCGGTACGTGGTCAACCCTGCCAGAGCCCCAGTGGTGTGCTCGAGCACGGTTTCAACGTCGATGCCGTACCCAGGAACGCTTGCGGTGAACGCCACACCCCCTGCTTCTGCACAAGAGCAGAAATCGCAAGAACCGTCGTCGTCCGTCGCATTGCTGTCGTAGTTGCAGGCAGTGGCGTCAGCACAACCGTCGACTTCGAAGGGGTCACACACGCTGTCGCCATCGGCATCCGCCAAGCAGTTCCCGTCGCAATCGTACCCAAACTCGGCCAAAGCACAAGACCCATCGTCCTGGGTGGAAGATGGGTCGTAGTTGCATGAGTCAGGGTTGGTACACCCCAAACAAGACACGAAGTCACAAGAGCCATCGTTGTAGGCAGCTTCGA
>PKDW01000007.1 GCA_002863145.1 Flavobacteriales bacterium | reverse complement strand
GCGACTCGGCATCAGCCGTGAGCCCCACGATGGGAATTTGGCGCCATGCACTTGAAGGCTGTTTCCAATCGCGCGCAGCCTCAAACCCATCGCGTCCTGGCATGTGAATGTCGAGGAGCACCAAGAAAGGCCTTGCTTGGGCCAATTGGGCCTCGGCTTCGTCGGCATTGGACGCCGTGATGACCTCATATCCCCAATTGGCCACCATGCGCCTCGCAACCAGCACATTGAGTTCGTTGTCGTCGACAATCAACACTGGCGCCCCGGGAATCAAGGGACGGTCGCGCGTCTCGCCTTGGACCTCCACATCCGCTTCCAATGCTTCTCTCAACTGAAGCGGCAAGTCAAATCGGAATGTCGTGCCCTCCCCCAGCGTGCTGGTTACCCGCAATTCCCCGCCGTGAAGACCCACCAGTTTTTTGGTGATGGCCAAACCCAATCCCACCCCTTGATTGGCCGTGTTGACCATGCTCTCGCGGTTGGCTTGCTCAAAGGGCTCCAAAATGCGCTCCAAATCGCTGGGTGCGATGCCCATTCCCGTGTCGCGCACCGACACCTCCAAACGATCCGATTCCCACGCCACATGGCAACGAATTTCCCCATCCGAGGTGAATTTCAACGCGTTGGTGATGAGGTTGTTCAACATTTGGGTCAACCATCCCACATCGGCCATCAGTCCCCCGGGAACAGCGGCCTCCACTTCCAAACTCAACACATTGCCAGTGGCTTCTGCCCGCTTTTGAAAGCCATTCACCACGCGCTTGAAAAACTCCTCCGGCGCGAACGGCGTCAGATGCGGCTCGGCCTTGCCGCTGTCCAGACGTTCGAGGTCCAACACGTCGGTCAACAACCCCTTCAATTGCTTCCCTGCAAATTCCATGTAGGAGAGGTTCGAAAGACGGTCCTGCTCCGAATCGTCTCCGCGCATCATCAGTTCAATCAAGCCCAAAATCGCGTTCAATGGCGTGCGGATCTCATGGCTCATCACCGACAAGAAATCCGACTTGTGTCGCTCCGCTTCCGCTGCACGCGCCCTCGCCAACTGCACTTCAGTCACATCCACCGCGTACATGTGCACAAAGGGCTTGTCCCCCACGCGGGCCATCGCCACTTGAAACCACTTGTCACCAGCCTGGACTTGAGCCTGGACGGCAACGTCCGAGGCGCTTGCCTTCTGAAGGAGCGGCCAAAATGGACTGTCCTTTGAAAGCTCTGACGAAGAAGCACTTTCCGGCGCCAACAAGGCATCTGCCTGCGCATTGGACAGCAAAAGGACGCCATCAAAATCCAGTCTCGCCACAGGATTGGGATTCAACTGGAAGAACTTCGCGAACTCTTGAGTGCGCTCTTCACCGATGCTGCGGCCGATTTTTTGACCGCAGATGTTGGCCACGCTTTGAAGCAGCCGGAGGTGGTAGGATTGGAAAAAGCCCTCGAGGCTGTGCTCGCTGTCGATGACGCCAATCACCTCGCCATCGCACAAAATGGGCACGGCCATTTCACTGCCGCGCATCGCATCGTCCACCACATAGTCGACATCCTCCGCTGTATTCGACACGATTTCGGCAATGCCCGAGGCACCGACCCTGCCAACAATGCCTTGGCCAAACGCCAATTCCATGGGCTCGTGAATGGCGCGATAGTCCAAATTTTTGGGACCGTAAGCGGCTTTTTGAACCCACACGCCCTTGTCCTCATCGCGCAAGTAAATCACGCAGTCCTCCAACCCCATTTTTTCGATGCAGGACGAGGTAATGTCCCACAAAATGTCCTCGGTGGAATTTTGGCGAAACACACTTTTGCTGAAATACTCGATGATTTCGAGCTGCTCGCGAAAGTGCGCGTAGGTTCCTTTCCGTTGTCTTCGCAAAGACCAAAAAAACCACGCCGCCACGACCACCAGCACGGCCACGAGGCCCCACCAAATCACGGGTATGAATGCAGCTTGATCCATGGTTGAACGCCCCCTGAAAGATAAGCCTGAAGCGCACTTCGCCCACAGCCACGTTCAACTCCCGCCTCTTTCAATACACCCCTTGTCGAGGAAATACCCAAATATCTCGACTGTTTTCTCCATTTAATCGCCAAAATCAGGTATTTTGTCGACTGATTTTTTGTATCTTTTGTATTCGTGTGTTTCCCGTTCAGGGAGGACACCCACAAAGACGACACAGCAAATGAACTGTTCCTCCCGTTCCTCCGCCGCGATGCTTCGCCCCTTTTTCGCGGCACTCCTCTCCGCTTTCTTCTCTTTTCCGGCACTTGCGCAGTGCGACGATGTGAACGCAAACGACATCTGCGATGCTGACGAAACGGGGTGCACCATCGAATTGGCATGCAACTACGACCCCAGTGCCGTGTTCCCAGATCCGAGCAGCTGCGACTTTGTCAGCTGTCTTTCGTTTGGGTGCACAGACGAAAATGCGTGCAACTATGACGAGGCGGTGACTTACGACGACGGCTCCTGTGCCTACTCGGCGTTTCCGTACGCTTGTGACGGAACATGCCTCAACGACACGGATGGCGATGGAACGTGTGATGAATTTGAGACGCTGGGATGCACGGACGAGGATGCGTGCAACTTCAGCTCCGGCGCGACGCAAGACGACAGCTCCTGCACCTACGATTGCGGAGGCTGCACCAACCCAAGCGCCTGCAACTTCGATGCGGACGCTTTGCTGGACAATGGCACGTGTGAGTTTGAGAGTTGCTTGATTTTGGGCTGCACCGACAGCTCGGCATGCAACTACGACGTCGAAGCTGCCTACAACGATGGCTCTTGCGACTTCGTGTCTTGTTTGGGGTGTACCAACCCTGAC
>PKDW01000077.1 GCA_002863145.1 Flavobacteriales bacterium | reverse complement strand
GGTGGCTGTAGTAGGTCCGCCCGCCGGAGAAGGGGTCGTCTTTTTTGGCAAAAAGCTGAAGCATCAGATCCTTGGGGGTCATGCCCATGGACAGCAGGAGGCTGTCGTCGCGGTAGTAGCAGCTCACGTAATCCTGCGGTTGCAAAAGGCGTCCTGCAGCGATTTGAATGACTTCGTGTCCGCGCGAGCAGGCGTGGACGTATTTGGCGGTCAGCCGAGCGTGCTCCTCGTAGAGGTCGGACATGGCGCGCGCTGTGCGGGCGGTCCTGTAGGCCTCGAGCAGCCCTGTGGATGCGGTCGATTTCGCAGGTTGGGGCATGGTCCAAAGATAGGCGCACCCCGTCCCACTTCATGCCGCGGCCGCACTACCTTCGTGCCGTGGCGCTTCAATTCGAGAAATGGGAAGGGACAGGCAACGACTTTGTCCTGGTCGATGGCAGGCAGGAAGGGCGGTTGCCCTCCGACTGGTCCGACGCTGAGGTGGAAGCGCTCTGCGACCGCAAACGCGGTGTGGGGTCCGACGGCGTGGTGGTGGTGACCCCCGGCGACGACGGCATCTTGCAAGTTGATTTCCGCAACCCCGACGGCAGCCGTTCCTTTTGCGGCAACGGCACCCGAAGTGCGGTGGCGTGGGCCCATGGCGAAGGCGTCTTCAAGACGGACATCCGCGTGGAGGCTGTCGACGGCGCCCACACCGGAGTCCTTCGTGCCGATGGCACGCCGGGAGTTTCCCTCAATGTGGAAGCTGTGCCCCGCGTGAAGATGACTCTGGTGTCCCGAGCCGTGCACGCTGCCTTTCTCAACACGGGATCTCCGCACCACGTGGAGTGGTTGGATTCTGCGTCAGCCCTCGACAGCCTGGATTTGGCCCAAGCGGCCTTGACGGCACGCCACCACTCCGATTACAGCCCTGGCGGATGCAACGTGAGTGTGGTGGCCAAAGAAGGCGAATGCCTGCTCATTCGCACATTTGAGCGCGGCGTGGAGGCGGAAACCCTGAGCTGTGGCACAGGCGTGGTGGCCGCAGCATTGGCGGACATGGCGCGCGAAGACGCGTCCGCCGGCAACCATGTCCGTCACGTGATCGCGCGTGGGGGGCAGTTGGAGGTTGAGGCCACGCGCCAGGCCGGAGGCACATTTCAAGACGTATGGCTGTTCGGTGCGGCGAGGCACGTGTTCCGTGGCACGTGGGCGTGGGCCTTGGCGTTCTTGGCCTTGTGGAGCGATCCAGCGATGGCAGGCGGTCTGGCCGACCAGCTTACGGAGTCGGCCCGGGTGTCGGTGCTGACGGCCAGTCCAGGAGCGGATTTGTACGCGGCCTTTGGGCACACGGCCATTCGGGTGTTTGATCCTGAAGTCCGCCTCGACTACGTTTTCAACTACGGCACCTTTGTGGTCGACGAAGGATTTTACGTGCGTTTTGTGAAAGGACGCATGGATTACCGGCTTGGCGTCGAGCGCTTCGGGCGGTTTCAAAACCTGTACCTGAGGCAGGGGCGGGCCTTGCATGAGCAAGTGCTCAATTTGGGACCAGAGGACGTCAAGGCGATGGCCGAATACCTCGAGTGGAACGCCCAACCGGAGAACGCCACCTACGCCTATGACTTCTTCCGCGACAACTGCGCCACCAAGGTGATCACTGTACTGGAGGAGGTGTTTGGCGACCGGTATCACGCGGGATGTGTGGCAACGGACAGCACCTACCTCGAGGCGTTGCGGCCCTTCACGGCAGGCAATCCGTGGTCGGCGTGGGGCATGGAGTTGATTCTCGGCGCAGAGGCAGCGACGGCGATGCCGGATTGCGGCCACTCGTTTTTGCCCGATGTTTTGGCGTACCAAATCGATGCGATGACCCTCGATGGCCAGCCCTTGGCGTTTGAGCGCGAGGTCGTGTTTCCCCATCAGGGAACGTGGCATGCAGGTTTGCCTGAGGGTGATTCGGGGCGTCAGACGCCGGTTTACCTCATGTGGGGGTGGGCGGCTTGGATGGCACTGGTCCTTTGGATGGCGCACCGAGGGGCAGGATGGAAACAGTGGGGTCGGCGCTTGTCGGTGGCCGTCACTGCGGCGGTGTCTGCCCTCATGGCGACGTTGTTTGGGCTGATGGCAGTGGCGACGGACCACAACGACACGTGGTGGAACGCAGACATGGTTTGGGCGTTGGGAGGATGGGGTGTGATTTGCGTGGCCGTGCGCAGGTCGCGAGGTGTTCGTCCCGAGGCCATGGGGTTGGAGCGCAAGGTGGCGACAGTATGGACGATGCTGGCTTTGGGGTCGGTGTCCATCGCGCCTGTTTGGCGGTCGGGCTTGGGATGGGGTGAGGCGACGGTTTGGGCGAGCGTGGGGGCGTGTTTGGCTGTGGTGTTTGCGGTGTGGACATCCCTTGCCCTGAAGGTGCGTTGAGCGCACTTCAGCGATGTACCTTGCATGTGAAATCTCCCGGATGACTCACATGAAAGCGCCTTTGGTTTGCAGTGCATTGGCCTCCCTGTTGTGGTGGGGCTGCGCCAACCCCGTGTCGTGGGAAAACGACATCCACATCCCGGTCTTGGACGACCGCGTGACGTGGGCCGACGTGGTGCCCGATTCGTTGTACGAGCCCGGTGTGGAAGGAGGACCTGCTCACTTTGTGCTGGTCGACACGCTCGACGGCTGGGATTGGACGGCGTGGTCGCAATTGCCCGACACCACTTTGTCCATCCGTTACGACGGGGAAGGGGTGCTCCAAAACGGCGTGCCTGTCCAAGAGGGCATTCCTGTGGCGTTGTCCGACGACGAGCTCCCCATGGTTGACATTACGTTGAGCGAACCGGAAGGGTTGGAGTTGACGAAAGCACAACTCTCG
>PKDW01000092.1 GCA_002863145.1 Flavobacteriales bacterium | reverse complement strand
TAATCGCCGATGAGGGTCGGATTGAGGGGGTCGCTGATGTCCAAAATGTGCAGTCCCCCCGAAAAGGTGGCGGTACCCACCCCATAGGCGCGGCCCGTGCCCTCGTTGATCACGATGTTGTGGGCGTTTCCCCATCCCGTGTAGAGGGCATCCGCCTCGATATCCTGAGGCGGATTGTCGATGCCGCCCAGTTGGGTCAAATCCACCACTTGCATGCCATGTCCGCTGGCCTCCGAGACAATGAACGCATGGTTGTCGTGGACTTTGATGTCGCGCCAAAATGACGTCACCGTGTTGGTCGGCAGGTTGGCGACCATGACCGGATTGGCAGGGTCTGAGATGTCAATGAAACTCGTGCCTGTAGAGCGGCCAAGAATCGCGTACTCCGTGCCGTCAGACGGGTCGATCCATCCCCAAATGTCATTCATGTCCCCTCCTCCCACTTCGTCGCTCGAGAGGTAGCCCATGAGGTCGATGTTTTGGCAAGGGTAGCCTCCGGCGTTGCCATCCACGCATGGGATTTGGGCGGTAGCGGTGGTGGCGGTCAGGACGAGGACCAAGGCGGTCGCTGTGAAGCGGTTCAAAGTCTGCAGCATGCCTCAAAGGTACGGGGGTGTCGGCGGCTCAATTCGCAGCACGGTCAGGAAAGCGCTTTCATGGGCACAACCCTTTGACAGGCATGAAGTGCAGTTATTCACAACATCCTGATTTTAAGCGTCCAACCCGTTGAAATCCCGTGATGGTATAAGATGTGTAATGATTTGGGATGGGCCGTGCAGGCCGATAGATTTGAAGGTCTTTTGTCGATGACCAACGATTCACAACGATGAGATTGCTTTTGACCTCTGGCCTTGTTCTGGCCTTCAGCATGGCCCAAGCATGGGGCCAAAACACGACATGCACCGATCCGGATGCTTGCAACTACAACGCGAACGAGTCGGGACCTTGCCTTTACTACACCGCATCCGACGTCACCGCATGCGCTGGTGACGAAACCACGCTTGAAGTCACCAACTTGTCGGTGGATCCTGCGGGCGCCCCTTCTTCTGTGATTCAGGCAGGCAACGTTTCTCATGCGCCTTTTTTCGTGGAGGATGCAGAGGGTGCGCTGTATGTGGCGGCTGCCTTTGAAGGGAGTCACACTGTGTTTGGTCAAACCTTGACGAGCACTGGAGAAGACGACATGTACCTCGCCAAACTGAACGCCGAAGGGGATTTGATGTGGCTCATTCAAGGCCTGGCAGACAGAGATGTCAATGTCGGTGATCTTGCACTCATGCCTGATGGCGGTGTGACTGTGGTGGGCACACACCTTGCTGCTGCCTCATGGTTCGGAGAAAACGGCACCAACTACTCTGCGAGCTTCACCTCCTCTTACAACAGCGGCCACCGAGATGGTTATTCGATTAGGGTCAACGGCGAGGGTGAAATTGTGTGGGGCTTGACACTGACGGGAGGAAGCAATGAAGGCTTAAATGGTGTCGTATCTGATTCAGAAGGAAATGCCATCATCACTGGAGGATTCAATGGCTGCTGTCCAAGCTATTTCATTGCGTATTTGAATGGAGAAGAAAATGAAGTAACCGTTGAATCCTTTGGAATCAATTACGGTACCGGTGTCCTCACAAAGATTTCTCCCCAAGGTGAAGTGTTGTGGACCAACACCTGCCACAACCGAGATGTAGGGCTGCGACCCGTGGGCACCGATGCAGACGGGAATGTCTACTTGTCAAGCAACTTCCGCAGTTGGAATAACGGGACAGGCATGATTCACATCGACGCCACTGGCACACAACACACCGTGAGCAACCCCGGCATCGGTCGTGCTTTCTTGTTGCAAGTTGACGGCAACGGTATCTGGCAATGGGGACGGTCTTTTGGGAACCTCGGCTCGGGACCAAGTGCCGCGATCTACGTCGCGGACATGGAAGTCGTTGACGGCGACGTGCGTGTGGTTGGAAGCTACTTCGCGGGCGAAGTGGACTTTGAAGGCGGTGATGTTGTGCTTCCCTCCTCTTCACATTACCGAGGCTATGCGGCGGTTTATGATTTGACCGGAGACCTCGTTCAGGCTGCGGACTTTGACCTTTCCGACGGAGGCTTCAATGCCTCCGCCATGGGCACGGCTGGTGGACAGGACTGGCTCGCGGGAAGCTTCGAAACCGGGTCCAACGCTCCCGCAAATGAAGGCGGTCGAGATGCGCTGTGGTGCAGCATCGACTGGTCGGATTTGTCCCTTGGGGAACCCCAAACCTTCGGCGGGCCAGACAGCGATGACATATCCTATTTGGGAGAAGAGCAAGGGCGTCTGGCTGTGGGTGGCTTCGTCACAGGATCAGCCACCAGCGACAATCTCCAAGGCGAAGGCGGAGGTCTCATTTACGCGTTGGGCTCCGAGCCACTGGACGTTCTTGTGACCTGGGAAGACGGCACGGAAGGAGCTGTTTTGCCTTGGACGGCCTCAGAAACGGAAAGTGTGTCATTCAACGTGGTCGCGGGCAACGCCATCTGCGAAGGCAGCATCCTGGTTTCAGTGCCCGAGAATGAGTGTGCAGATTCTGAGGCCTGCAATTTTAACCCAGAACACTCTTGCTACACGGCATGTGTCTTCCCCCTGATTGAAAACGATTGTGGTGCTGGATCTGTAGCCTGTGCGGCAGGAACTGTTTGGGATGCACAGTCTCAAACCTGTGTGGTTGCCACGCTTCCCTATCTGAATGAACCCGGGGAAATCGCAGAATTAAATCCGTGCTACTTCGACACCAATTACAATGGCCTGGTTGATGTGACGGACTTGATGAACCTTTTGTCGGTCTACAACACTTCATGCGCTTGGGAAGAATAACAGGGATGTTTGCGCCGGCGGCTGGGCCGCGGCGCAAGAATGATGGGGCGGCAGTCCCACTCCAACAAGC
>PKDW01000023.1 GCA_002863145.1 Flavobacteriales bacterium | reverse complement strand
CGCCAGCGGTGCTGACCGGCTTGGCCGTCCAAAATGAACTCATTCAAGAGCGTGTACCAGTGCCCTGGAGGCGTCTCCGAGTCTGGACCGTCTGCCCAAAACTCCGCAATCACCCGGGCGTAGTCGCCTCGTGGCACCATGTTGACCTCGTAGGGCGCCCCCGTAAAAGGATTCACCTCATGGCCTTGCCCGCCAAAGTTTCCGTTCTCCTCATACCATGCCGTCAGCCCGCCGTTCTCCCACTCGTAAAAGGAGTCCAAGTTGTCTGTCTCGGGAAGGCTTCCGTCGTACTTCAACGAACCGGGACCAATGTCCCACATGACCCCATCGTCGGGCGACAGGTGCTTACTCCAACTCAACACCATGCCGTGGTTCCACTTCCAAGCATCGTCAAATCCCGAGAAGACATTGGTGTCCAGGTACACGGGCGCTCCAGGGTCGTGCCACAAATTGTACGTGCACCCATCTCGCTCCAATTGGGTCAGGTTGGAATCACGCAATGCGAATCCCGGCACCTCACCCCATTGGGGGCCGAGGAATGGCGGTGTTTCGGTAAGGAGTTCGCCACTTTGGTCAATGGCAAAACTGAGCTCCACGGCCTGCCAGCGGTTGGGATCCACCAACCCGTTGGTACCTGGCACTTCGGGAAGGATGTTGGGCTCAAGTTGCACGTAGCACGTGTTGGCATAATCGTTGGCTTCGTTGGAGCCATCCGTCATCCCGTAGGCAATGAGTTGTTCGGCCAGATAATTGCCCAAGGCCGGCGCCCCATGCGTAGCGTAATCGGTGGAGGTGAACGACGTGTCCAACTCCTGGATGATCATCTGCACGTAAATGTTGGCCATGGTTGACTCTGCCTGAGGACTGGCCTGATAGCGGTGACGAATGAGCCTGTATGAGGCATAGCTCATGGCGATTTCTTGCGCCTCCTTGCGCGCATCAAGGTCCGCGGGAATCTCCAACGCTCCTTCGTCAAACGGGCAGAAGTACCCGTCAAATTCTTGTCCCAAGAAAATCGTTTGCGACTGCGTGGTGTCGAATGCGGCCCAACTGTCGTACATCAAAATGGAGGCATGATACAAGTTGCGGGCGTGCACCGTGGGACGGGCAAAATCGTTGCGAATGGCCTCGAGCACCTGCTCGTTCCATTGGTGGGCCACCGTGTGTTGTTGCGCCAGCGCGGAGACTCCCAAGGTCATCCAGCTCAAGCCAAACCAAATGCGTGCAAAAGCGTTCATGTGCGTACGTTGTCAGGCCACCTAAGGTACAAAGACGATGTCAACCCCTTGTGACACTGAGGTCACCAAGGCTGTGAATCAATGCATAATGGGTCGCTGCCAACCTCGGAATGAAAACCCACCCCAAAAGGGGGATTAAGCCGCACAACCCCTAACTTTAGGGTCATGCTGTCGAAAAAAGCGCAATACGCCTTCCGTGCTTTGAGCACCCTGGTCCGACGTGATTTGGCTCGAAGAAACGAGCAGAACGCCCCAGATGCTTCTGCCTCTGACACCCCGACTTCCATCAGCGACATGGTCCAAATCCACCCGATGAGCACCAAGTTTTTGGAGACCATTTTGCTCGATCTCAAACGCGGGGGCATCCTGGGCTCCAAGAAGGGCAAGGGCGGCGGATACTACCTTCTGAAACACCCCGAAGACACGCCGCTTGCGCAAGTCATTCGCATCCTCGATGGCCCCATCGCGCCCCTCCCTTGCGTCAGCCTTCACTTTTACGAGCGCTGCCACGATTGCAACGAGGCCATGTGCGGATTGAACCGGCTGATGGCCGAGGTGCGTGACGCGAATTTGGCCGTGCTGGAACAGCGCACATTGTCCGATCTGGCCGTGCATCCAGAGGGTGCCGCCGCGTAGGCTTGAGTTGCCTCCAAAATTCTTTTTCCCATCGGATAGGTAGGAATTAAACGTCGAAGGCGTATCTTCGGGATATGTCTACGATGCCTCACCTCGTCAGCACCGATGCCGTCACGGCGTTGCGTCAGCTCTGCGAGCAATACCCTGAACAGGTCGTCTTCACGACTTCCCTGGGACTGGAGGATCAGGCGTTGACCGACCTCATCGCCCAGCACGACTTGCCTGTTCGGCTGGTCACATTGGACACGGGTCGGCTCTTTCCTGAGACGTATGACCTCATCGATCGCACCCGAAGCAAATACCGAAACCTCGACTTGGTGTCCTTCTTTCCAGACACCGCATCCTTGGAAGAATTCGTGAACGAGCAGGGCATGTCGTCCATCTTTCGGAGCATCGACGCCCGCAAAACCTGCTGCCGCATTCGCAAAATCGATCCCCTGAAGCGCGCCTTGGAAGGTGCGGCTGTGTGGGTCACCGGCTTGCGTGCAGCCCAAAGCGACAACCGAGCCTCCCTTCCCCGCCTCGAGCGCGATGGCATGACAGGGCTGATCAAATTCAACCCCATTGTGGACTGGACGGACGCCGAATTGGACACGTACATCAACTCCCACGGTGTTCCCACCAACTCCCTTCACCGCAAAGGCTTTCCTTCCATCGGTTGCGCCCCCTGCACCCGTGCCGTCCTCGAAGGCGAGCACCCCCGCGCCGGACGTTGGTGGTGGGAGCAGTCCTCGAAAGAGTGCGGCCTGCACAAGGGCTGAGCGCTTTCACAACTTGTTTTGTGGAAGACGGGGTGTCCGTGAGGATGTGCCCTAGCGCGTCTCGCCCTTGACAAATCTTGTGGTGCACGGCGCTCCGCGCTTGGGAAGGAGTTGCATCACGTAACCACCTGACGGCCAGCCATGCATGCCCCACTCGAGTGTGGTGCCAGAGACCACACCTGTGGCCATGGTCTTTCCGTTCAAGTCGTGCACCGACCACGTTGCGCCCTGCCAGGCGGGATCCAGCAAATGAAAAGCCCGATGCACGAGGGTGCACCGGGCTTGTAGTAGCGGGGGCAGGACTTGAACCTGCGACCTTCGGGTTATGA
>PKDW01000095.1 GCA_002863145.1 Flavobacteriales bacterium | reverse complement strand
GCGGCAGCTGCCGGGGCCGGCGTCGGTGCCTTGACAGGGGCAGGGGCTAAGGGCGCAGCTGCAGGCGCCACTTGTCCTCGCTGGGCGATGTAGCCCAAGATGTCCTTCTTCGTGACGCGTCCCTCTGACCCCGTGCCTTGCACTTGTTCAAGCTCGGTCATGCCGATGCCCTCTTTTTGGGCAATGCTCCGAACCAAAGGCGAATAGAAACGGCCGGAAGGTCCTTTTCTCGAAGGTGCATTGTCAAGAGGCGCCATGGCTGCAGCAACCACTTCTGGCGCCGGGGCAGGTTCTGCAGCTGCGACAGGTGCAACAGGTGTGCTTGGTGCCGCAGCAGCGGCCGGTGCAGATGCAGCATCGGCGGCGTCCCCACCCACGTCGTAACGGGCAATGACCGCGCCGACCTGTACCACGTCTCCCTCCGCCACGCACCATTCGACAAGCGTCCCGTCTTCGGGGGCAGGAACTTCAGAATCCACTTTGTCGGTGGCGATCTCCACAATCGGTTCGTCTGCTTCCACACCAGCCCCTGCGCCAACCACCAACTTGGTGATCGTGGCTTCGGCTACGCTTTCGCCCATTTTGGGCAGGAGAATGTCAATGATGGCCATGAGAGATAATTGCTCGACGCGAAATTAAGGCATCTGCCACCACCGCGAGGTCCTTTCTCCAATGGTAATCTTGGGCATGGGTGAACGCCTTTCGGTCAGCCGCCCTGCCTTTCAAGCCCACTGTCAAATCGAGCCCGTAACGCTCAGGAACTTGCAGGTTCCCAGGACGCACCCAAGTGCCTTTTCCTCGGAGAATCCTCGTCGAAAAACGGACCCAATCTCCCCGTCCTGTGAACCACATGACCGGCGCCATGCCCCAAACCAAGAAGACCAACACCAGGTCAAAAACCCTTTTGGTCCGCGCCACCTCTGGACGATGCAGTCCGCGCTGAAACGCCACAAAGGCTTCACGAGACGCCCCGCCACTGGACATCACGTCCCCCACATCTGTCCAAGCGATGCGGCATTTGACCCCCATCCGCCCCAACATGGGGAGCGCGGCCACAATGGATTCGGTGCGTACATCTTTCCCGCTGAAAACCACCTCGTCGGCGTTGTGGATTTGGACGGCCTCCCCCACGTCTCGGATGCGCCCCACCCAGGGTACACCCTGCAGCTGGGGCCATTCTTGAGGGTCCGACTCTCCCGCCCACAACGCGTGCATGGTCAAACGAAGGCGCTCGCCCTCGTTCCGCCGCAACAACTCCGCCATGGCTTCCAAATCCGCTTGCGCCACCAACAACCTCCGGATGTGGTACGGATTTCCGTTCCGCTTCAACGCCCGCGCCAGAACCAGGCCGTGAACGAGCCCGTGAAGCAACGGCAACACCAACACCACGCCGCGGCTGAATCGCCACGATTCGGGAAACAAACTGTAAGCCGCGAGGGTCATCAGCGAAGCCAGCAGCCACGCCAGCACGTGTCTGGAGGCGCCGCCCCGTTCACGGGCATCACGGTATCCGCCTCCCGTCCACATGCCAAGCACTTGAACGGCCACCAAGCCCGCGGCTTGCCAACCGGCATCCGGCCAAACAAAGAACTTTCCCAACGTCATTTGTGAGACCGCCATGACCCCGCCAAGGGCTGCCAAGGTGCCCATGGCCACGCGCAGCATGTCGCCCCAACGGCTCAACATGCGACGAAGGACCGCCAAGACTGCCCGTCCATAGATCGCCGTACGGATCATCCATGAGAACGCCTGAGCTTGGCTGCCCTCAAAATGTTTGGCCGCAAACAAGAGCATGGCGCGATAAAACACCATCACGTAGTTCAAACTTCCCTTTTTGGTGGACTCTCCCTTGTAGTGGATGATGCGTGTGCCTGCGAAATAATGGTTCTCCCATCCCCCTTCCACCAAACGCCAGCTCAGGTCGATGTCCTCGCCGTACATGAAGAATTGCTCGTCTAGCAGCCCCACCTCGTCCAAGGCTTCTTTCCGCATCCACATGTATGCCCCAGACAAAATGTCGACAAGGGCCGTCTCTTGCTCGTCCACTTGCCCTGCGTAGTACCCGTTGAACCGGCGTGACTTGGGGGCCAAACGATGCAACCCTGACATCCGACAAAAGGCTGGCCAAGGTGCAGGCAACCCCCGCTTGGACTCCGGCAAATACTTGCCCGTGCCGTCGTACATCGGCACGCCCATGCCCCCCAACTTGGGGTGTGCATCGGCGTGGGCCAAGCACGTTTGGAACGTGTCTTCCCCGACCACCGTATCGGGATTGAGCAACAGGACATGCCGTCCAGCACACGCACGAATCGCCTGGTTGTTGGCCACAGAAAAGCCCACGTTGTCCTGGTTGGCGATCACATGAACCCAAGGAAACCGTTCTCGGACCATGTCCACCGAGCCATCTACGCTCCGGTTGTCCACCACCCATACGTCCACATCCAGGTCGTTCATGGCCCGCTCAACAGAGACCAAACATTGCTCGAGGAACGCCCGAACGTTGTAGCTCACAATGATGACGCTCAGGTCGGTCATCCCTTGTACGGCAGGCGATTCAACAAGGAACTCGACAACGTCGCTTCGTCGGCGTATTGCAGCGCCTCACCCACGGCCACACCGCGAGCGAGGGCGGTCAGCAAGACATCGGAATCGGCGAGTTTTTTGGCCAAGTAAAACGCTGTGGTGTCGCCTTCCATGGAGGCCGGCAAGGCCAAAATCACTTCCTTCACCTCCGTCGTCGCCGCACGCGTCACCAGCGTGTCCACGTTCAAATCCGCAGGACCCACACCGTCCATGGGGCTGATCACGCCTCCCAGTACGTGGTACAGGCCGCGGTACTCTCCGATGCTCTCCAAGGCCAAGAGGTCCCGAACGTCTTCCACCACGCACACCGTGGCTCCATCGCGGTGCGGATTGGAACACAGGTTGCAAACCTCATCTTCCGTGGGGTTGTGGCAGACAGAACAAGGCTTCAC
>PKDW01000154.1 GCA_002863145.1 Flavobacteriales bacterium | reverse complement strand
AGAAAAACCTTTAAAGACAAATCGCGCTTTCACTAATTAAAACAATGCTGAGACTTCCCATCGGGTGGCAGGAGAACTCGGACTGCGTGAACCTTTTCGTGACGATGAGACTGAAGATGTGCGAGCTGATGGCGACGGACCTCTGCTCCAACGGGGCGAGGAAGTTCAAGAAGACCAACAAGAGGCTCCCGGACCCCGACCACTACTTGTACCTGGACAAGCTGCTCAACTCCGCCCAGATGAAAATCGACATTCCGTGGGGTGGGGCCCAGCACAGGGTCTTCCATCAGCTCGGGGAGTTCGTCGCTACACATGGGTGCGCCGAGAAGAATGCAAAGTTCAAGGGGACGTGGAAGATCACCAACGAGAAGGAGGCGCGTGACTGGCTCAAGACGATGTGCGAGGAGAAGGACAACAAATTCAAACTGGTGATGAGGTACGCTCATCACTAACCCTCTTGTGGTGCTCGCTCCGTGCTCTGATTAATTCTGCAATCTTCCCCATGTCCGTCGCCGCATCCATGGGCTCTCCCAGATCGAAATCCAGCCCACCCTCCTTGTTGTAGCGACACTTTGAGTGCAAACATCTGTTCACCAATTGGTAGGCCACGTACGCCGCCGCCAACACCGCATTTGCGCCAAGCGAATCCCAGAAGCTCATTTAATTTTGTGACAAGAGAATAAATGTCGTGGTCAATCAACGAAGGTCCATCGTTCAACCTCATCCGTCCGGGTGACTCCTACCAGCAACTCACCGGCTTCACCCAGCGCTTCATGCTTTCCCAGGACTCATCCCTCCTGACGCCAGGTAAGGCGGAGCCCCACATGCCCGCAGAGACAATGAAGGGGACTTTCAAGGGGAAGGGTAAGGGAAAGATGAAAAAGAAGCCAACACGCTGCAAAGAGCTGGTTATGCCAAAGAGAACCCTGGCGAATGAACCAATCTACGGCGGCTTCGGTAAATCCAAGCCGAACGAAGCGAAAAAGAAAGTGGTGAAGAAGAAACTTCGCAAAGGTCGCAAACGGCGCGTCAAATAAACCCATTTTTGTTTCTTGGGGAGAATAAAAAACCAATGGATTACACAGCGGAGGACAACGAAGACAAAAAGTACAAAAAGGGGTACGGGCGCAAGGAGTTCAAAAAGGACGTCGCCGAGGCCGTCAAGCCAGTCGTCGAGGAGGCCAAGTCAAAAAAAACCGTTAAGAAACCGAAAAAGAAAGCACCCACCAAACGCAGTGCGTACTCGAAAATGTCCGCCGCCGAACTTCGCAAGTTTATCAGGGAGAAGAAAAAGGCGCTGTTGGTCAAGTCGGGGTTCCCAGAGGGCGGGATCCCTCGCAGCAAGGAAGCCATGATTTCTTTGTGCATGAAACTCAAACGAAAGCGATGGTAATAAACGCCAAGAAAATCTGGAGGAGGGAGAACGAACACCGCTTCACCTGCCCCGCGTGTGCTTTCTCCACACACAACAAGTCCCACTACCGTCGCCACATGGAGAGCACCAGCCACTTTCTCAAGACGGTCGTCGCGAGTGGGCCCCGGGACATCAAAGTGGTCATCGCGAGTTTTCTCAGTTACCGCACCATCTACGTGCTCGGCGACATCGCGGCCGCCGCTTTTAATTACCGCAACGAAGAGGAGGGGTTCTGGGTGTTCAGACAATGGGCCCTTGGAGATCCTCTCTCTCAAATCTTCGGGCTGGGAGTCCGCTTAACACATAGGACGCAAACCCAAGTTTCCGTTTGACCACCCTGACGACTCGGTGCACGGTGTCCGACCAGCGCTGCTTCGGGCGGTCCCGCCTGTCCCCGCCCGCCTTCCGCACATTCTCCACGGCGTACCGCACCTCGTCGCCCACCTTGAGAATCTCCAGCACCTTGCTCACCATGGCGCCCGTGTTGGGGTCCTCCCGGCTGGGCTGGTTCGAGACCCGCTTCATTCCCGCCTTGATCATTGCTTTCACCACTTGTGCTCGCCCCTGCGCATTCATCCGGATCAACTCCCGGGGGGAGTAAGGGGCCCTCGCGTCTGTCTGGGGGAGGGTGTTGTAGGACTGCACAAGGGTCCGGGCCATGGGCCACCAGCGGCCTTTTTTGTCTCGCCGTGGAGCCTCGCCCCCGCTGGTGATCTTTGTGTTGATGAGTTTTCGGATGATTCCCACGGCCCGCTCTGCGTGGGGACTCGGGGCCCCGGCGGCCAGCGAGACGACGACGTTGTTATACCCCAACTGGCGCATCTGCTCCGGGAAAATCCCCATGAACTCGGAACCGTTGTCGTGGAAGATGGTCCCCCCTTTTTTCGTCGGGAACCTACCGGATTGCAAAATCTGGGCGGTCTTGGCGGCGATGATGGAGGACGTGTGGCCGTATTTTCCGTGCTTAAAGGGCTCGACGGCGATGTACCCGCTGAACCTGTCCACGACAACCAGGAGTCCACCAAAGCCCTCGTTGCGGCTCGGGGCGAAGTAGTCCGTGGTGAAGTACATGAGATCGCAATCGATTTCCGCGCCGGGGTCACGGGCGATGATGATTTTGCGTGCCTTGGGTTTCGTGACGTGACGGGCCTGGTACTTCTGGTAGCTCTCCGTCCCCTTGATGGCTGCCTCGACCTTCTTGTAGCTGACGTTGATGTACTTTCGGTTCATGAACTGGTAGATTGACGGGGCTTTCCCCAGTCCCACCTCTTTGGATCGGTAGAGCGCAACGGCCTTTGCTCTCACCTGGTCGTCCGTCAGAATCGCTCGCGGGGGCATGTTGTTTCCCTGGGCGTAGACCTTCCCGTTGCGAAAGGAGAACGTCCACCCCTTGTAGTACTCCATCAGCGTGGAAACCTTCAGCGCCTTCTTGTAGGGCTCGCCGTTTTTCTTCCGGCCGTGGTATTCTGCTCCCTGGTCTCCCCCGAGGTATCTCCGAAACGCCCGAATTCTCTCCTTCGTCCAATCAGCTCGATTAATTTGGGATCCCATGATTTATTTAACTCACTCTCACGAAAACAAAAT
>PKDW01000027.1 GCA_002863145.1 Flavobacteriales bacterium | reverse complement strand
TTCGGTGGCACCGCTCCTTCAATTGGACATGGCCTTGGAATCAGTCCAAGACCGGCTCGGAGGACAACTGAACTTCGGCGTAAGCGGATTGGGTTTCCTGATGCTGCAACCAACAGTCGATCAGCCATCCTTTGGCCACTTGGGAATTTCGGAACACCCTGAAAGGCACTTCAGAGGAAAAGAACATCCACCGGATGCGGTGCCTCAACGCGGTGATGCCTGAGGGCACAACGGCCGCACGGGCCACCACCCCTTCCGAGGCTTCCTTCGTCATCCAGAATGACAGCACTTCTTGGTCGAACACCTCGATGTCCGCGGGAATCACATGGAGGACTGTGCCGCTGTGCTCTGGACAAATTGCCTTGCGCTCCTCTTCGATGCGACGCGCCGCGTTTTCATCCAACAGGTGGTTGCCGTGGTGCACCACGGCACACATGCCCGAGGCCCACGTGTACTCTGCGCGTTCAGAAGAACTTTTCAATCCATGTTCCACGTCCTCAAGATGAGGAGGAGCATGCGCGATCTTGCTTCAACCGTTGAGAAAGTGTTCACACCCCGATGGGCATTTCACCGGAACACCGCAGAAACACCGGGTTATTCGCAACTGTAGTCGCTGATGCCGCTGGGCGCCGGCGAGCAAAAGTTGAGGGCCGCCGTCAAGTCGCCCTCTTGCAAATGCTGGATGGTTTGCTTGGTGTATCCCAAGCCGTACACCCCCAAGGTGCTTCTGGATCCCCAAAGTCCGACGCCGCCCATGGGCTCGCCGTCCTTGTCCGTCACTTCGATGTTCGTCCAGGTCGGACGGTCCTGCACAATGCTGTTGGTTGTCTCGTTGACGTCCAAGTAAATGGCCAAGTCTTGGTTCGCGACCTGCAACACAAAGTCGAAGGCACGCTCCATTTGAAAATCTTCGTCATAAGAGCCCAAGACGCGACGGATGCGCGGGTTCGCTTCCAACCGCGTGCTCAACTCGCCATAGAGGCGCTGGCACTCGAAGGGCTCGTCGATGGTTTGGAAACCGTTGAGGCCGTTGACTTCACGGGTCCCCACGGAGAGGGTCATGGTGCGGTCCCGGGCGCTGTCCAACAAAGTCAAGGCGTCGTCGGCGTAGTAGCGCTCCTCAAAGTGCACAACCAAGGACGCCGTGTAGAGGCTTGCCCCAGGGGACGTGGTCCACTTGAACGGGAAATTGGGGTAAGTCGCAGAACCATCCGGGTTGACTGCGGCAAAGCCCATTTTGTAGTTGGGCAGGTTGGGCGGCGGCTGGTTGATGGCCCCCACGCTCGACTCCACCATGGTCGTGGTGGACCGGGCTTCCTTGCCGTCGGGCAACGTCAATTCAAGGCGGTACAGCTTGTCGTCGAGCAACGACTCGTTCGTCGTTTCTGCGAAGTACACGCGCTGGCTGGGCCCAAAAAAGATGCCCGACGTCTCCTTATTGTCAACCAAGGTGTCGCGCAACGTCCACTCGCGGCCGGTGGGCAATTCGTTGCCCACGATGCCTCCTGAGCTCGAGGGGATCAACTCCAAAATGCGGGCGTCTACGCTGCCTGAGGGGTACTCAGAGCTGTCTGCCACCTGCGCGGCGAGCAGCTGGTTGCCCTCCCCCAACCACGTCCGATTGATCTTGACCCACTGGGTGTCGGTCTGCAGTTCGAGCAACCCATAGACCACGGGAATGCTGTCGTAGGGCGCCGTCAAATCCACTTCCGTGCTGCATCCGAAAGTCGCCATCGTGGCGACCAAGGCACCGCCCACTCCCCAACGTGTCCACAAAGTTTGGTTGTTGCTCATGGGACAAAATTACACCTCCACTGGCGGTTTGGGCAACGTCAAGAGGAAGGACATGGTGTCCACCCCATCGGCGTAGTCGCGAAGAGTAGGGCATTGGTTCTCCCCAAAGGACGCAACGCGCAATCCCTCTGCCTGCAGGGCCGCCACGCTGGCACTGTCGGCTCGCAGTGTGACCACTTGGATGTCGTCCTGCCGTTCGGCCAGTTTCGCCTGAACGGCAGAGGCCTCTTCGTACCGTTCGATGAACAGCGTGCCAATGGGCGACACCAAGCCGTCGTCCGCCTTGACCAACAAGAATCCGTTTTCCACCATCTCCTCCTTGTTGAGGAGCCAAACGGCTTTGTGGTAGTCGTAGTTGTTGGCGTATTTGCCGTGCTGGCCGAGATGCCCCCAGCGCACCCATTGGGCAAAGCAGCGGTCCAGATCAAACCCCTTGGGCAGCCACACCTTCGTCACGCTGCGGCACCCCATGCCGAAGTGCGCGAAGATGTCCTCCCCCAACTGGTCCAGTTCAGCATCCGTTTCTGCACCGTCCAAAACGGCCACCGAAGTGCGTGGTCCGCGAAACACATGCGGGAGATGGCCAAAGTAGGCCTCGAAATAGCGGCTGGCGTTGGCCCCGCCCGTGGCGATGACCGCATCCATATGTTGCATGAGGCCATCGTGAAACACCACAGCCTCGCCGACGTAGGGGGCGAATTCTGCCCATTTGGCCACCACCCATGGGGGCAACACCGCGTCGTCCTTGGAAGCCTTGACATGCACCTCGTGGCCGGAAAGCACCGCACAAAGCACGTCATGCCACCCCACAAGCGGCAAGTTGCCCGCCAAGATCAATCCCACTTTCACGCCCGTTTTTTCCGCGGGAAACGAATACGCCTCTGCCCAGGCTGCGATGCCTTCCTCGGACAACGCGTGGCCATGGGCCTGGAGGGACCGCGTGACACTTTCGGCAGTGAACCAGCCGTTTTGGGCCAAGGCTGTGCGCTGAATCTCTTCATCCAAGTGGGCTTCTTCACGAAACCATTGCCCCAACTGAACAAGGGAGGAAAGGAGTTTGTTGGAATCGTACATTTGTTAGACAAAGGTATTTGCCATGGCCATCATGATTACAGACGAGTGCATCAACTGCGGTGCATGTGAGCCGGAGTGCCCCAACAACGCCATTTACGAAGGCGGGGCTACGTGGAAGTTCGCGGACGGCACGGGCTT
>PKDW01000155.1 GCA_002863145.1 Flavobacteriales bacterium | reverse complement strand
ATGAAGATGAGGACGAGGATCTAGAAGAACATCGTCGCGCTGACCTCACCCGCGAACAAAACGAGTACTTCAACACCCTCGTCGACCTCGAACGTCAACTTCGGGAGATGGACGTCCAGGCGGAGTCGCTCGACGATTTGGGCGTCTTTCTCTCCTCGCGCGACGGCAACGCCGAGCTGCCCCCCTCCTCCTATTTTATGTTGGACGACCCGTGGATGGCTGACCAAATCGGAGAACTCATGGAACTTGAAGCCAAGCGCTCGGCCATGCTCCTCGACGTCAAGCCCGGATCGTATCAGGTGCGCCGCCTCGATTCAAGCGCCCAATACGTGCGCGGCAACGTGGTCAACTACCTCTCCGACAAGATGGGCACGGTGGAGCGTCGTCGCATCGATTTGCAGTCCAGCATCCGGCAGCTCGAGTCGCGTTTGTCAGGCCTTCCCAAGACCCAGCGCGACATCCTCGCCATGGAACGCAAGCTGGGCGTCAATGAAAAGCTCGCCGTGTACCTGCTCGAGCGCAAGGCGGCGACCATCATCGCCCGAGCCAGCATCACGCCTGAAGCGCAGCTCATTGAGCGCGCACGCTACGGCGGCATGGTTGGTCCTGACAAGCGGCGTACGATTTTGACTTACACGGCTGTGGGGTTCCTCATTGCACTTGCACTTGCAGTGGCGCGCATGGTTTTCTTCGAGCGCATCGAGTCGACCTCTGAACTGCGCGAGTCGGTGGAGGCGCCTGTCATTGCGGGAATTCCCTTCTACAAGGAAATGGGCGCCGACCCCATCGCGTGCCGCGCCGACAACCGCAGTGCAGTGACTGAATCGTTCCGTGCGCTCCGCACCAACCTGCAGTATTTGCTTGCCAAAGAAGGCGCCAACGTCATCCTTGTGTCCTCGCTGCATCCGCAGGAGGGCAAGAGCTTTGTGTCGGCCAACCTCGCCAGCATCCTCGCCAAGGCGGGCAAAAAGGTCGCGCTGGTGGATTTTGACATGCACAAGCCTCGCCTGCACACCTACATGGGCCTGGCCAACGAACGCGGGACGTCGAGCTTGATGATTGGCAAGGCGTCTTTGAAGGACATCATGAAGCCCGGGGCTTACCCTTCCATGGATGTGCTCACCGCTGGCCCTGTGCCACCCAACGCGTCGGACCTCATTTTGAGCGACCGCATGAAGGAGACGGTTGCGGAGCTCAAGGCAAGCTATGACTACGTGATTTTGGACACGCCGCCCATCCTGTTGATCAGCGACGCGCTTGTGCTCATGGAGCACGTCGACACGGCACTGCTTGTCACGAACGTGGCCAAATCCTCGCGCCGCGGCGTCCAGCACCTCGAAGATTTGCTGGAGCAAAATGGCTTGAAGCACGCCTCCTTTGTGCTCAACGGCGTTCGAACCAAGCGCTGGGCGCACTACTACAACCACTACGCCACCAAGTACGGCTACGCCACATACGGGGCAGAATACGGCTATGGTTATGGCTACGGCTACGGCGGGTCAGAACGGTACAAGGACCAAGACGACAAGGCCTGACCTGCGCCACTCACACTTGGGTGTGAGCAATCCACGTCGCGCAACCCTCTTGCTGTGAGGCCCGTCTGTACTTTTGATTGACTTCGTGCGTTGTGTTGATGACGAAGCGTCCGCAAAGACCATGACACCCCAAGCCTCACCCCGTCATTTTCTCTTGTCCCTTGGGACCCTGTGCGCTTTTGCATTGGGCTCGGTCAGCGGCTTGGCGCAATCGCCGCCCAACCTCACGCACGTGGACAACGTGAACAACGCGGGCAATGCCACGCTGTATTGGGATGTGTTCGAACAGCAAGGCACCGAAGAATTCGTGCAAAACGAAATCAAGGTCTTTGATTTGGACCAAAACCCACTTGGCACCCAGTGGCACATCATCTCCTCAGAAATTGTCAATGGCAACCTGGTCCTGCCCACAGGATGGGTGATGCCGTCGTTCTTGTACGACGCCAACCAGTTGGCGCACTGCTACATCGGTGTGCAGGTGACGGTGGACTTCGACATGAATGGCCAGGAGTTGCAGTCGGTCTCAGACGCCTCGCCGTTTTTGTGCTCGATTCACGTGAGCATTGAAGAAGGGGCGGCACCAGGGACGGTCGATTTGGAGTGGAACAGCCCTTATGCGTTGTCCGGCGATGCCGCGGGCGGGGATTTCCAAATCGAACGGCTCAGCGAACTCACTCAAGATTGGGAACTCGTCGACACGCAGCCCGATTCCCCCATGGGCGGAACGTACACCGACAACCCTGGACCGTGCGCGCAAGTGCTCATCTACCGCATCCGCCAGCTGGCCTCCAACGGGACGGACATGCACGAGAGCAACCGCGCGGATTTGGTCACTGGCGTGGCAGGCGGCGAAACGCCTCAGGTCAGCCACGTGGATGTCGACAACGGATTTGCGCACGTCTACTGGGACTTTGAGCCGGAACCTGAAACGCTGGGTTACATCGTGTACAAGTGTCTTGACACAGGCGGCGGCGCGATTGTGGCGGACGTGGCGGATCCCAACACGTTTGACCTGCCGATTCTTGCGTCCAATGCGAGCGCAGAACCGGAGAGCTACCAGGTGGCCGCGTACGATTGTGTGGACGACGATGGCACGCCCAACCCGGCAGGTGCTGGCGACTGTGTGCGGACCGTATTCATGACCGCAGACCAAATCCCCTGCACCGACCGCGCCCAACTGGCTTGGCTTCCGCCAGTCGGCATGGCCGGGGGCGTGGCCGAGTACATTCCGCAGTACCGCGAAGACGGAGGTCCCTGGATCAGTGTGGACACCCTTGGGGGTTCGTTCTTGTCTGTGGTGCACGAAGGCGCGTCGTTGACGGCCCAGGTCGAATACCGCGTGCTGGCTTTGGGTGGGGAGTTTGATGAGGCCGCGTCCAACATTGTCGAGGTGTCGTTTGAGTACCCTGACGCGCCGGAGGCGCCGGTGTTGAAGCGCGTGTCTGTGCTGGACCGCACCCGGGTGGAGTTGGTGCTTGCCACCGATCCCCTTGCCGAAGAGGTGAGCCTTTA
>PKDW01000020.1 GCA_002863145.1 Flavobacteriales bacterium | reverse complement strand
GGCTTGTCCGAGTGAGGAAAGGGGCTGCACCGATGCGGCCCCTTTTTTTGTACCCGTTTTTCGTGGTGTGGCCAAACGGCCACATCTTTGCGCATGAAACGCGTCGCCAACGGGCGACGACATGGTCCCATAGCTCAACAGGATAGAGCATCTGCCTTCTAAGCAGACGGTTCGGGGTTCGAGTCCCTGTGGGATCGCCAGTATTCAGAAGCTTCTCTAGAGGAGTGTGGCAGAAAAGTGTGCCACGATGCCAAGTCCACATTCTCATCGCAGACTTCGCTTGGTTCAGTCCAAGGGGGGCGACCATTCTCACCTTTGAATGTGTTGTTTGGTCGTTCCGGGCAAGGTTGATTTTCGCCGACTTAACTTGTGGCATGCTTTGGAAAACCCTTCTCGTGGCGCTTGCCGTGTGGTCAACTTCGTGTGAGGCCATGGCCCAGGATGACAAAACCTCGGCGGACGTCGAGTTCTATTTCGATTCAAACATCGGCGTGGCTTTTGCGGACTTTCCATTTCCTGGAGCCTCATTGCTGGGTGGAGTTCGAAAGGTGTCCGAGTCGGGTTTTGTGGTCGAAGCTGAAGCGGGCCTGGCCTTTCCGACGATTTTGACAGGCAAAGTGGGGGTGGGCATTCAGCGTTTTGCGGGAGGTCCTTCTGGCACTTTTGGCTTGAGACTGTGGCCTCTCCATGCCTACTATCAGCAGTCCATTCCCACCAAAAGGTGTGAACGCACCCTCTCCGAGCGAGCGCAACGACGTTTGCAGCGCAGGGGCAAAAACCGCAACAACCTCCGCTGCAGCGATTGGTACTTCACCTTGGAGGGGGGGACGTATGGCAGCATCAGTTTCGATTCCATGGCCATCATCTCGGTGGGGCATCGGCTGTTTTTTGATTGAGCCTCCCGCCGCTGTTGCCAGCTGTTGAGTCAGGACATATGTGTTGATTTCGAGGTTGTTGCGGTTTTCAGTCACGGTGCAATGTCACCGTCAGTGGGTGAGGGGAGGTTAACGGCGTCAACCGTTTGACCGCACTTTTGGCAAGTGGCCCACATTTTGGCCCACGCGTTTGTGTTGATAATTGGAAACGCCCGTCATCACTGGGTTTGTTTGCGAAAAAGTACAATCCCTGTGGGATCGCTTTTTTCAGTGTTTGAGCACTGTGGGGCTTTCACCTTGCGGAATTTCCAACCCCAAAAACCCCAAACTAGATTTGTTGCCGCTGAAGGTGGAGAATATGCCTAGTTTTGGCTCATGATGAAATCGATCTGTTGTTTTCTCGCTGTCTTCTGGTGTTGCCTGGGCGTCATGGCACAGGGGCAGGACACGTCGCGTTACGTGTGTTTGACTTTGCAGTCGGGCATGGTGCGTTGTGGTCAGCTCGTTGCCGATGACGGCCGCGAAGTGACGCTGCAAACGCCGGACATGGGCAAATTGGTCTTACCCAAGGTGCAGGTGGTGCGCATGGTGGATGCCGTGGCAGGCACCAAGGGAAGCGCGGGAAGCTCCGCCATTGGGATGTCCGATCGGATGCTCAATCCCGACAGGTCTCCTCAGGCCACGCGCTACTTTTTTGCGCCGTCGGCCCACAGCTTGAAGAAGGGAGAAGGATATGCTTCGGTGAATATCTTGGGTTTGGGCAACATCAGTTATGGAATGACTCCCAACCTCATAGGTGGATTGAGCGTGTCGTTTTTGGGCGCAGGAATCACAGCCAAGGCGAGTAAAGAACTGACCGACGGCATCCGAGGGTCGGCGGGGATGTTGTACCAGCTGTCGTGGGAGGGAGGACAGGTGTTCTTCCCCTTTGCCAACGTGACGTTTGGCGATGAAAACAACCACTTTACGGTGGCCGGAGGTTACCTCGGAGGAGATCTTCAGCGCACGTCAAGTCCCGACGACCGAGTCGATTCGCCCATGTTGAATCTGAGCGGATGCGTCCAAATCTCCGACAATGCGTGGCTCATGACAGAGAACTACGTGTTCGCCAATCCGGAGTTTTTCCCCGTTCATGTCGTGGGCTCCTTTGGCTTGCGTTTGTGGCGTCCGATCCGTGAACGGTTGTTTGAGCCTGCCATCATGTTCTTGGTCGAAGACCAAGCAACCCGTCCTTTTCCTTGGTTGAGTTGGACGTGGCCATTGTGAGGACCTGAAAAGGGCTGTCTGAGGGACACGAGTTGCCCATGTGGTTCGAGGACATTAGATTCGTCTGGTTCGGTGGCCATGGCTGCCGGCCCGGACAATGACCCCGGGCAGGTCTCATTTTCTTGATTCATGGGTAGAAAGAGCAACTTTCTCATGCTGGCATTGTTGGTGCCGGCCATTTGGTTTTTGGGCACGTCGTACGAGGCGGCCACAGACGAATCCGCCTTGGCGGCTTTGGACACGGGCGACACCGCTTGGATGGTGGTGGCGAGTGCCTTTGTCCTTCTGATGACGCCAGGTTTGGCCTTCTTCTATGGAGGGATGGTCGACAAGAAGCACATCATTTCTACCATGCTCCAAAGCTTTGTGGCCCTTGGGGTCATCAGCGTGCTGTGGGTGCTGGTGGGCTTCAGCTTGTGCTTTGGGGACAGCCTCGGTGGCATTGTTGGTGACCCTCGGACATTCTTGGCGTTTCGCGGGGTGGGGCTGAGCCCCAATGCGGATTTTGCAGGCACCATTCCGTTTTTGCTCTTCGCCTTGTTTCAGCTCAAATTCGCCATCATCACCCCGGCGCTGATCACGGGAAGCATGGCGGGCCGGGTGCGCTTCCGCGCCTACATCCTGTTCATGGTGTTGTTTGCGCTCATCGTGTATCCACCGCTGTGTCACATGACCTGGCACCCTGACGGCATCTTGCGCCAGTGGGGGGTGCTGGACTTTGCGGGGGGAACCGTGGTCCACATGTCGGCAGGTTGCGCAGCCCTCGCGGGAGCTTTGTTCTTGGGGCGCCGCATGGAAAGCAAGCTGACCCCCGCCAACATCCCGTTTGTCATTTTGGGCACGGGTTTGCTGTGGTTTGGCTGGTTTGGGTTCAATGCCGGTTCCGCGTTTTCTGCGGGCGCGGATGCGGTGCTCGCCTTCGCCAACACCAACCTCGCGTCGGCCACGGCCATGATCA
>PKDW01000156.1 GCA_002863145.1 Flavobacteriales bacterium | reverse complement strand
TTGTGGCGTTTGTGGAGGAGATGACAGCTCGTGCAGCGGTTGCACAAACCCCGATGCTGACAACTACGACCCCAGTGCCATTGTGGATGACGGCAGCTGCATTGTCACACCGGATTGTCCCGAAGACTTGAACAACGACGGAACCATTTCTGTGGCAGACGTCCTTGCGGTGTTGTCTGAATTCGGTTGCACCTCTTCGTGCACCATGGACGTCAACGGCGACGGCAATGTGAATGTCGCAGACATTCTCACTTTGTTGGCGGCGTTCGGCTTGGATTGCTAAAAACGGAACCCATGAACACCTTCTCTTCCTTCTTGTGCTTTGTCGCTTTGACGATTGGCAGCGTGGCCACATCCATGGCGCAATGCGCGAGCTGTGAGCCTGATTTGTCTTGCGTGGCAGTGGACTTCCCCGTCCTCTGCCCTGAGCAATTGCCCAATGCGACCCAAGGCGAGCCTTATTCAGCCACAGCCACGTTCAACCTGCCCCCCTCGGTCGTTGACCCTGGCTCGGGATTGGAAGCCACGTTGCTGACGGTCACGATTTCGCAGGTGACTGGCCTGCCGTTTGGGTTGGAGTTCAGCCCCAACAACCCTGATGGTGTGTATCAGCCAGAAAATGGAGAATACTACGGATGTTCCGTCGTGTGCGGAACGCCCTTGGTGAGCGGATCTTTTTTCGTGGACATCAATGTGGTTGTGCTTGTGTCGGCCTTTGGGTTCCAGCAAACGGTGAACGAGAGCTTCAGTTTGCCGTTGATTGTGGAACCGGGCAACGGTGGAGATGGACCATCGAGCTTCGAACTCAATGCAACGCAAGGTTGCGTTCCGTTTGAGATTCAGGGGACCAATTTGATTGCGGACAACGGCGCATCCTACCTCTGGGACTTTGGCAACGGCCAAACGTCCACCGCCTTCAACCCCACCTTCACGTACAACACGCCTGGCACCTACACAGTCAACGTTCAAACGGAAGTCAGTGAATTGGCCTTGACTCAAGTCAACATCACCACGCTCGGTGGTGGATGGGGCGGGGATGTCGAAGATTTCTTTGGCCTTGGAGCACCTGACCCTTATTTCGTGCTGAGCGGCCCTCAGGGGGGCATCTACACTTCTGACTACGCCGAAGGAAACGAAACTCCCACATTGGGTGGGTTCAGCATCCCCTTAGATCCAGGAACAACTTACAACATTGCGTTCTACGACAGCGATGGTGTCCTCACGAGCGATGACTTCTTGGGCTCAAGCAATTTCACCCCGACCGAAGGTGGCGACATCACGGTGTCAAACAGCACGACCGCCATTTTGACTTTGACCGAAACGGTGGTGGCTAGCTTTAATGAGAGCACACAGGTGGTGGTCTTTGACGGCCTCGAAGTCTACCAAGACCTCGACGGCGACGGCTTTGGCGATCCCGATGTTCTCGTGAATGCTTGCGATCCCAACAACGATTTGCCGTACGCGTTCAACGACCAAGACTGTGCAGACGACAACGCCAATGTGTATGCCGGTGCGGTTGGCACGGGTGAAGGTCTGGACAACAACTGCGATGGCGTTGTGGATGGAGCCGAGCTCATGACTGTGTTGGGTTGCACAGTTGCAGAAGCTTGCAACTACGACCCTGCAGCCAACACCGACGATGGCTCATGCACCTTCCCCGAGCCCAATTTTGACTGCGATGGCAACTGCACGGTGGGAGAAGACTGTGAAGGGACGTGTGGCGGGACCGTCACGCTCGACGATTGCGGGGTATGCGGAGGCGATAACGCTTCGTGCTCAGGATGCACTGACCCCGCAGCCACCAACTACGACCCATCCGCCTTGGTTGAGGATGGCACGTGCGAATTTCCAGAATGCTTGGGTGACCTCAACGGCGACTTGTTGGTCTCTGTCGCGGACATCTTGGAAATGCTTGGAGACTTCGGCTGCGTCGAGAACTGTGATGCAGACTTGACCGGTGACAACGCCGTAAGTGTCGAAGACTTGCTAACGCTGCTTGCGAATTTTGGCCTTGAGTGCCCTGAATAACGAACCAAAGATTTTGATCCATGAAACGCTTTTTGACTTTCTCATCTGCATTGTTTGCGGCCTGCTTGATGACCACTCAACTTTTGGGCCAATGCACTGCTGATTTTGATTTTGGCGACGCCTCACTTGGCGTGTCTCCCAACCCTGAATTGGGCGAACAATTTGAACCAGGTGTTGTGGGCCAGAGCTACGAAGACATCTTGCACATTTTGTTGCCTCAACTTGTCCTTGAGATTGACCCGACCCTTCCTTTCTTCCCCACCACCCCACTTGACAGTGCATCTCTGTCTTCCGTGGTCCTGGTGGATTTGAACGACACATTGTCCACCACGACCCTTGAAGCCGTGGGCTTGCAAGTGATTTGCAACAACAACGGTGACTCTGGCAACCCTTGCTCTTTTTTGGGCGGCAACCAATACTGCGCCTCGCTCACGGGAACACCTTCTGTACAAGGATCGTACCGCGTGGACATCTACGTTACGGGTTGGGTCACGGTGTTTGGATTCCCATTCAGCCAAGAGCAAGTCTTCGGATCTTTCATTCTCGACTTGGGGGAGCTGGGATGCACTGATGATGAAGCCACCAACTACAACCCCAATGCGGTGTTGGACGACGGAAGTTGTTTGCTTGACACCTGTCTTGGCGATGTGGATGGAGACAACTCGGTCACAGTAAGCGACTTGTTGGAGATCCTTGCGGAATTTGGTTGCACCGAGGGGTGCAGCACCGACATCAGTGGCGACGGCTCCACCACTGTGGTAGATTTGCTCGAGTTGTTGAGTGTCTTCGGCAGCTCCTGCAGCTGACGCATTTCGAAGCACCTCAGCAACATTTCTGCAGGGCCATGTGATGCAACCGATGCCAATGGCAACGTGTTGTAAATTGTGGCCCCTCCTTGGCACATGAAAAATCTGTATTCCTTTGTTGTTCTTTTGTTCCTGATTCTCGGGGACTCTGGTGTGCGGGCCTGGGTCTCCGGTCTGTGGCCCTCCATGCTCATGCTGCGTACGTCTCTTCTCGCACGTCCACTTACAGGCAGTGCGTTGAGGTCGATCCAGCTTTTGTCTGGGAGGCGGGCACAGAAGGCACAG
>PKDW01000051.1 GCA_002863145.1 Flavobacteriales bacterium | reverse complement strand
AGCAACCACCACTAGCTTTCATGGGGGTGGGTGGGTCCCTCAAGGGCTGGGATAGTGCACTATCTTTTTCAGCGGTGAAACGCACCCCAAACAGGAATAGCCTCACGATGTCCTTATGCCTTTCTACGGGCCAAAGGGGAGCTCACCAGGCCCATCAGTCACGAGGTAGCCTCTCAGGTGGGTGCCCAAATTCAAGGTCACGCCACCACTCAAGTGACGAAAAAACTGATCGCCCCAGACCCAAGTGTCGTTGGGGATGACTGTGCCTGTCAAGGGATCGTACAGGTCGTCATACGTTCCCGCGGGGGCCAGGTCCCACGTTTCCAATCGCTGCAAGCGAAGGTGGAAAGTGAACGGGGCGTTGGGAAAGCTTTGTGTCAAACCAAGCTGCACGTTGTGGGCCAGTCGTCCATCGGGCATGATGCCTGAGAAGTCCTCTTGGAATCCGAGGTTGGCCACGAGCAACCCCAATGCGCCGTATCCACTGCGGCTTCGCCGCACAACCCCAAAGTCCAGCCCAACGACCCCAGCATTCACTTGCTCGAGGTTGCGGAGCCCGGCAAAGCCTGAGACCCCCACCACCCAAAGCGTGTCAAGGGTCCAAGAGGTGCCGTATTGCATCGCGTAGTCTCCGCCGGAAAAGGCCCCGGTGGGGTCGCCCGCGGCGGTGGCGCCCTCAAATTCCCCATAGGTCGCAAACCGAACGCCGACCATGGAAGCCCTACGGCCTGAGGGGGCGAGGGGCACGGCCATCGCGCCTGTGCGCATTCCTGCGAAGTAATCCAGGTAGGACGTGTAGAGGTGTTGCTCGACCGTGGAGTCGATGGCGGCTGGATGCACCAACATCGACCATCCGTCACCTTGGGCAGGAGCCACATCCAATCCGCCGAGGGCGGCGTTTCGGGCATCCGCTGCCACATCCCAGGCCAGGGAAACTGGGACGTCGCCGGAGGTTTGGGCTTGGGTGCGAAGCACGCCGAAGACACCGAGCGCAGCGCCAAAACAACAGCGGAGAAGGAGGTGCATGGAGGGCAAGTTAGGAAGAGACGATGCGCAAGGGATGTTCCACGTGCTGTCCCAACAACGCACGGTCTACGACATCTCGCATGTGTGAGACGTAAGTGAAGGTCAAACCTTTGATGTAGCGCGGGTTGATGTCTTCTACATCCTGACGGTTGCGCTCGCAGAGGATGATTTCTTTGATGCCGGCGCGCTTGGCCGCGAGGATTTTTTCTTTGATGCCCCCCACGGGAAGCACTTGTCCACGCAGGGTGATTTCGCCACTCATCGCGAGGTACTTGCGCACCTTTCGCTGGGTGAAGGCGCTGGCCAGCGCTGTAAGCATGGTGATTCCAGCGCTTGGGCCGTCCTTGGGGATCGCGCCTTGGGGCACGTGGATGTGGACGTTCCACTTGTCAAACACGTCAGGCGTCAAGCCGAGCCAATCGGCGTGGGCCTTCAAATGTTGCAAGGCAATGATGGCCGACTCTTTCATGACGTCGCCGAGGTTGCCGGTCAGGGTCAGCTTGCCTGTGCCCGGCGTCAGTGAGGATTCGATGAACAAGATGTCACCTCCACGAGGCGTCCAGGCGAGTCCTGTGACGACCCCCGCCACCTCGTTGCCTTCGTACCGGTCTTTGGTTCGGGCGATGCCGAGGATGTGGTGCAAGTGTTCTGCACCGACTTCGATGTCGTGGGCCTCTTCGAGGGCGATTTGCTTGGCGCGGTGACGCACGATTTTGGCAAGTCGCTTGTCCAGCCCGCGTACGCCGCTCTCGTTGGTGTACTGTTCCACCACCGACTGAATGGTCGCGACCGGTACTTTCAAGTGCGTTGTCGCGAGGCCTGATTTGTTGAGGTGCTTCGGGAGGAGGTGACGCTTGCCGATTTGGACTTTCTCTTCCAAGGTGTAGCCGCTTACATCAATGATTTCCATGCGGTCGCGCAACGCGGGCTGAATGGTGCTCAGATCGTTGCACGTGGCGAGGAACATGACTTTGCTCAGGTCGTAATCGAGGTCGAGGTAGTTGTCGTGGAAGGTGTGGTTTTGCTCGGGGTCAAGGACTTCGAGCAGGGCAGAGGAGGGGTCTCCTTGGTGGTCGCGGCCGAGCTTGTCAATCTCATCCAGCACAAACAACGGATTGCTGGTGCCCGACTTCTTCAAGTTTTGGAGCACACGGCCCGGCATCGCCCCGATGTAGGTTTTGCGGTGTCCACGGATTTCGGCTTCGTCGCGCAGCCCTCCAAGGCTCATGCGCACGTACTTCCGGCCGAGCGCCTCGGCAATGCTTCGACCCAACGACGTTTTTCCAACCCCTGGAGGGCCGTACAAACACAAGATGGGGGCTTTGAGGTCGCCCTTGATTTTGAGCACGGCGAGGTGCTCGATGATCCGCTCCTTGACTTTTTCGAGGCCGTAGTGGTCTTGGTCGAGCACGGCCTGGGCGTGATTCAGGTCAAAGTTGTCCTGAGACACCTCGTTCCAAGGCAAGTCGAGCAACGTCTCGAGGTAATTGGACTGCACGCTGTATTCGCTGGCTTGCGGATTCATCCTTTCGAGCTTTCCGATTTCCTTGTCAAAGGCTTCTCGAGCGTGGTCTGGCCAGTCTTTGGTGGCTGCCTTGGCGCGCTTTTCGAGGATCTCCTCCTTGAGGGGGTTGGCCCCGAGCTCGTCTTGGATGGTCTTCATCTGCTGGTGCAGGAAGAACTCCCGTTGTTGTTGGTCGAGGTCGGTTTTGACCTTGCGCTGAATGTCCTGCTTCAGGGAGAGCATTTGCTTCTCCTTGTGAAGCAATTCGAGGACTTTTTGGGCGCGCTCACGCAGGTTGACCTCTTCGAGAATGCTCTGTTTGTCCTCCACTTCGACCTGCATGTTGCTGCCGATGAAATTCACCAGGAAGCCCAAACGATCGATTCCCTGGATCGCCTCTGCAGCCTCTGTCGGGATGTTTGGATTCATCTCAATGAGCTCGGTCGACAGGTCCCTCAGGCTTTCCATCATGGCCTGCCCTTCCTTTTCAGGAAGCGGCTCGTCCACCCCTCCGTAGGCTTCCACCTTGGCTTTGTGGTAAGGCTCCTCTTGGATGACCTTCGTCCAGCGGAAGCGCTGTTGCCCCTGCAGAATGACGGTATTGGTGCCGTCGGGCATCTTGAGCATTTT
>PKDW01000046.1 GCA_002863145.1 Flavobacteriales bacterium | reverse complement strand
GCGTCTGCGTTGTAGTTGCACGCTGAAGGGTCTGTACAGCCTTCGACATCACCGCCACCAGTGTCACCACCAAAAGTGCCAGCGCCGTCAAACGCAATGGACACTTGTTGCTGGTCTGCACCCACACCGAGTGGAAAAACCTGGAAGTTGATTTGACCTGAGATGTCACCTGCAGTGGTGACCTGCATGATCAAGACTTGAAGGTTCGCATCGGGGAGACCATTCGCTGCCGTGTTCAAGACGTACCAAGAAGAGCCCGTGAGGGTGGTGCTCTCGAGGTTGGTCGCGCCGGGCGTCAAGAAGAATGGCGTGATCGGCTGAGTGGCATCCTCCACAATCGAAGGATCGGCGGCACCCGCGATGCCTGAGGTGGAAGCGGGACCCGTCAATCCGATGGTGGCGTACGTGTCGTCAGCAAGGTCTGGGAACACAGGCAAGAACGCAGGGTTGATGCCTGAAGCGTTCCAAGAGCTGTTGAACGGGCTGTTGAACGCGCCACCAGGTGTGTTCACAATCAAGCTTGCTTGGTCGTTGCCAAACACCGCGCTCATGCGGTCCGTGGCGTCTTGCATGTCCACATGAAAACGATAAGTCGTCAAACCTGCTGTGACAGCGGGTGACGACTCGACGGATAGGGAGTACTGAGAAAAGCCCAAGTTGCTGACAGCCAATGTGCTACAACAACAAACAGCGGCAAAAAAGAGTGAACGCATCTTGTTCATGCTTCGTGTTTTGACGGATTAATAGGTTGAAAAGATAGTCTAAACTCCGGAATTTCTCGACGAATCGCCAAAAAACTTCGACACACAAATTCCGTGTGCGCGTGGCTCCACCAAACCTCTTGTCAACCCTCGCTGTTGCGTTTCTTTACATCACTCCAAACCACCCACGCCAACATCCACCATGTCTGCATTCATGAAGACTTTCATCGTTGCCTTGATCACGCTCATCTCAGGTGCACCCTTCGGAATAGCCCAGCGCCCCTTTCCGGAGGTGCCTGAATCGGAGACAAATCCTGAAAGCATGGATCTGTGGCGCACCACCTTGGAACCCGTCCCCCAAGCGCCAGATTACGACAATCCGAAAGCGTGGGCATTGAATCCTCAACTCAATCCTTCTCAAAGGTTGAAGGAACCCAAAGGCTTTTCACGGCGCGTGCGGGGGATGATAACAGGTGGCCAAGACATGCCGGCTGAGGTGTTCTTCATCCACCCCACCATGTTGTTGGAGGGGCCTGCGTGGAATGCCGATTTGGACGACGAAAAGATGAATGAATCTGTGGATGTTTGGCCCATCCGGCACCAGGCATCGGCATTCGCGGGTGCAGGTCGGGTGTTTGCCCCTCGATACCGGCAGGCCCATGTGCGCATCTTCAGTTTGGGCGACTCACTGAGCTGGGCCGCGGCCGAGATCGCGTACCAAGATGTGAAGGCGGCGTTCCTGAAGTTTTTGGAGTGGAGCGACGGTCGTCCCATTGTCCTCGCCGGACACAGCCAAGGTTCCTTTCACGGTCGCCGTCTGCTCCAAGAGTTCTTTGATGGGAGGGCATTGAGTGAGCGTCTGGTGGCCGCTTACCTCCCGGGCATGGACATGTATGCCCATGAATTTGACGACCTCCCTCTGTGTCGTGAACCAACGCAAACTGGATGCTTGTGCACTTGGATGACTTACGGGAACGGCCATCTCCCTCCTTGGCTTTTGCGCAAGATGACTGAACCTGACTTCACCCCGGTTTTGATCACCCATCCCGCGACTTGGAATGCGTCCGAATTGAGCAGCGATTATGCCGACCATTTGGGCGTATTGCGTCCTTCCTTTCGCTTGTCCAAAGCGCACGCCATGAAGGCCCAAACCACACCTGAAGGCGTTCTTTGGGTCGATCCCCCCAAGGTTTTCGGAGGCAAGGTGTTGCAACGCGACAATTGGCATTCAGGTGACATCAATCTATTCTGGGTGAATGTCCATCAAAATGCAGCGACGAGAGCCATGGAATGGGCTTCGAACCGGAAAAAAGCCTCGACGAACAAATAGTCCGTATCTTTCCTTCAAACCAAATCGCCGTGCGCCACCTTCTTTTCATCGCAGGACTCTTGCTGGGCATTCCATCCGAGGCTCAAGACATGCATGGCACAATTTCTGAAGGCCAACCCCTGTTTCGTACCACCAAGGCCCCCGTTGAATTGGCCACGGCGCGGACAGCTGACACCCAAGGACTCCGTTTGGACCTGGCCATGTATGAGACCTTGCGTGGACAACGGCCTGGAAACTTGTCGTTCGAGCTTTTCTTCCCTGGTTTGGGACCCTTGGAATTGACCATGAACGAATTCTGCAACCTGAGTGATGACTTCACCATTGCCCGGTCCACGGATGAGGGAACGCGCGAAGAGCAATACATCCCCAACCTCATCACCTATGAAGTGACCAAAGCCACTGGGTTCGAATCCAGTTTCGCCAAAGTCACAGGCATTGTCGTGATGTTTGAAAATTACGTGCAGGCTTCCCTCAAATTGGATGGAAAACAATGGGAACTGGCTCCTGCCAAGCGACCTGGCGACCGCGAGACGCGTGTGAAAGACTACGTGCTTTTTGACGTGGGCAAATCGACAGCGACCAACACCTTCTCCTGCGCGGTGGAGGACCAAGAGCGTGAGATGGCCCTTTTGAGTCGACAGCAACAGCAAAGCTTGGTTCCCCAATGCGTGGAAATTGGATTGGACATTGACAACTTCACCTACAACACGTTTGCGGATTGCTACGGCGCCATCGATTGGGGCTTGGGCGTCCTGGCGGGTGTGGATTTGGTGTACCGGACCGAGCTCAATGACTTCATCACGTTGCAAGCATCGTACGTCAACGTTTGGGAAGTGCCCGAACCCTGGGCCGGCACCGTGAACAGCGCGGGCACCATGCTCGACCAATTGCGTGTGGAGTGGACGTCTTCGAATGCGGTTTTGGCCAACGCCAACTGGGACATGATTCACCTCATGTCCAAACGAGGCGACACCGGCACCGGCGGAATTGCCTACCTCGGCGTGGTCTGCAGTCCCGACCTTGCCTGCGGATTCAGCAGCGCCATGGACAACCAGTCAAACTTCCCCGTGATTCCGCCCAACTTCACATGGAACTTGTTTGTGGTGGCCCACGAACTTGGCCACAACTTCGGATCCAACCA
>PKDW01000090.1 GCA_002863145.1 Flavobacteriales bacterium | reverse complement strand
AAAAGGAAGATCGAGGTCAGGGCCACGACTGCACCGAGGTTGGTGCCAAGTTGCCGTCCACCCACGCGCCTCCTTGCCACCCCATTGACAATGGGTTTGCCGACAAAACTGAGGGCCACAGCCGCCAGAAAATACAGGGTCAACGCACTGAAGCGCCACATGAAGGCGACCAACATTGCGGCTGCAATCCACCATTCCCAGCGCAGACGACTCATGGTTTCATCGCCGATTTGGGGGTGAACAATCCGCGCAAACGGCCGGTGCCTGCGAAGGCTTCAGCCCAGGCGTCGACATGCAAGGTGATCTCGGCAAGGCCACACGTGGGAAGCCAAATGGGTTGGTCCGTCAACCGTTCCACCAGTTCGCTCAGTCCGGGGTTGTGTCCGACAATCCACCCGTTGTCGTGTGCATCGGGCCACGCGTTGATCCATCCAAGCCAAGCGCGGTCGGAGGCGAGGTAGGCCTGTTCTTCAAATTGAATGTGGGAGGAGGGTTCTTCCCACACGTCTACCAGACATTGGGCTGTGGACGATGTGCGCAAGGCAGGGCTGACGCACAACGGTGCGCCGGGTTCCCGTGCTTCGGCGGTCCACTCTCCAAGCGCGTGGGCATCCGCTTCCCCCTGTGCCGACAGGGGACGATCAAAGTCGGAGCCACCTCCTTGGGGCTGTGCTTTTCCGTGTCGGACAATGAACAGACGCTTCATCGGAGGAAAGGTCGCGCAAAACCGACGACAATGGAAGGACAAGACGGCTTCCATTTTTAGGCGCAGCTAAAAATCTTGATTGATTTGCTAATTTTGTCTCATGTCCAGGAGCTCCCAACGTGAAGATCATCTGAAAGCTTTGTACGCCCTGGGGGAGTCACAGCCGTCTTCTTGGGTGTCGACCACGCAAATGGCTTCTCATTTGGGGGTGAAGCCGCCAAGCGTCACTGCGATGGTCCAGGTTTTGGCGGAGCTTGGATGGGCGGAGCACCGACCTTACCACGGGGCCCGCTTGACCCCTACGGGACGAAAATTGGCCCTGTCCTTGGTTCGAAAGCATCGGTTGTGGGAGACGTTTTTGGTTGCCCGTTTGGGGTTTGGATGGGAGGAGGTCCATGACATCGCAGAGCAATTGGAGCACGTCGACAGCGTGGAATTGGTGAAGCGGTTGGATGCGTATTTGGGGCATCCCCAATCCGACCCGCATGGCGACCCCATCCCCAAAGCAGACGGGACGTTTCATCCCGAAGGGGAGGTGTTCGTGTTGGCAGAATTGAATCCCCTTGTGCGCTGTGAAGTCAAAGCGGTTCGGGAGGGGAGCGACGCCACGCTTTCTGCGATGAGTGCCAAAGGCATTGCCCTTGGGAGTGTGTTGATGCCCTCCCAAATTGAGGCACTCCCTGCCGCCTGGCTTGAGCAATTGATGGTATGCAAAACAGTGGACGATGGAAGCGCTGATTGAATGGTTTGAAGGGCTCGGTCCTGTGTTGTCCGCCTTCGTGGCCACATTGTTCACGTGGGCGATGACGGCGGTGGGGGCCGCCTTGGTGTTCCCCTTCAAGTCCATGAATCGACGCCTGTTCGACGGCATGTTGGGCTTCACAGGAGGAGTGATGGTGGCGGCGAGTTTTTGGTCGCTGCTGGCCCCGGCCATTGACATGACGGGAGGTGAAGGCTTCGCCAAGGTGGGGCCACCTGCCATTGGGTTTGGCCTCGGGGCCTTGTTCATTTATGCGCTGGACAAATTCACGCCACACCTTCACATCAACTTCAACAAGGACGAGGCGGAAGGACCTGAGACGAATTGGCATCGGACCACTTTGCTTGTGCTGGCCATCACCTTGCACAACATCCCCGAAGGATTGGCGGTTGGGGTTTTGTTTGGGGGCGCGGCACTCGGCTTGGACGGAGCCACCACGGCAGGCGCTGTGGCGCTCGCGATCGGCATCGGCATCCAAAATTTCCCAGAAGGTCTTTCCGTGAGCATGCCCCTGCGGCGCGACGGCGTGTCTCGTGGCAAAGCGTGGTGGTACGGCCAGTTGTCGGCCATCGTGGAGCCTGTGGCCGGAGTGATTGGGGCTGTGGCCGTCATGGCCATGCGACCCATTTTGCCCTACGCTTTGGCCTTTGCCGCGGGCGCCATGATATACGTGGTGGTGGAAGAGGTCATCCCTGAGACGCAACGTGACAAATACACAGATGTGGCCACCTTGGGCTTCATCGGTGGGTTCATCGTCATGATGTCACTGGACGTGGGGCTGGGCTGAATTCGACGCCGCCAAAGCGCCCACTGCTCATCATCAAGAGAACGTGGTTTTCGGTGGGGACGTCGGCAAGCCGTTGGGCAAGTGCATCCGTGTCGGTGATGACCTCCAACGTTTCTCGCCCAAAGGCCTCTTTCACGAAGGATGCATGGACTTCAGGGAGTCGCTTGTGGCGGACCACTTCGGGGTCGAAATAGACAATGGCGTGATTGACGGCATTCATGGCGTCCTTGTACTGGGGAATGAAGGTCACGTTGAGGCTGCTGAACGTGTGCAATTCAAACACGGCAGTGACCTCGCGAGAAGGGAATTGTCCCACCACAGAGGCTTGCGTGGCTTTGAGTTTGGACGGCGCATGGGCAAAGTCGCGAAACGCCACAAAGTCGCGCGATGCATCGGCGTGCATCACTTCGAGCCTTCGCGCAGCGCCTGTGAAATCCACCATGTTGGCATCGAATTCGGATGTGGGCAAGCCCATGGCTTGGCAACACGCACGGGCGGCGGACAGGTTTTGCATGTTGTGCGCGCCGAGGAGGGCGAGTTCCAACGCCGTTCCGTCATCAAAAGTCACCGCGCTTCCCTTTGAAGTCGGCGTGTGACGCGGTGTGTGATACCCCACCCAGCGGATGTCAGGTCGGCGTTCTTTCACGCGGGACACCACGTGTTGGAGTTTTTCGTCCTCTGTGCAGTGGATGACAACGCCTTTGGGCTGAACCGTATCCAAATACGCTTCGAATTGGCAGATGTAATCTTCTTCGGTGGGAAAGACATTGACGTGGTCCCAGGCAATGCCTGTGATCACCGTCACGTGAGGTCCGTACCAGAGGAATTTGGGGCGCAGGTCCACGGGAGAGCTGAGGTATTCGTCGCCCTCGATCACCGCCCATTTGTGGTGCGCTTGCAAATCGACCATGCGGTCAAATCCTTCGAGTTGCGCGCCCACCATCAG
>PKDW01000067.1 GCA_002863145.1 Flavobacteriales bacterium | reverse complement strand
GCGGTGATGCGCGGCACCTTGTGGAAGGGCCAGCTCGCCGTGGTGCGCGAAGCCTTGGGAGAGGCTGCGGACCAAATCCTTGCACGCGGCACGGAAATCGTGTTTCGCGGCAAGGTGAATTACCACCCTGTCTACGGGGTGAGCCTCGTGATTGAAGAGATCGACGTGTCGGCCATGATTGGCGAAGCAGAGCGGCGAAAGCAAGCGACCATCGCGACCCTGAAAGCCCAGGGCGCCTTTGAACTGAACCGCAGCCTCCCCCTGCCGCGCTTGATCCAACGCGTGGCCCTGATTGGCTCTCCCGGGACGTCTGGCTTCCGGGATTTTGGGATGCACCTGTTGCGCAACGAATGGGGCGTGGGCTTTGACGTGGAGGTGTTTGCAGCCACCGTGCAAGGCAAAGACGCCCCACCAACCCTGATCGACGCGCTGTCTCGCGCGCAGGCGTGGCAACCCGATGTGGTGGTCATGGTTCGGGGTGGCGGCTCCGCCTTGGACCTCGACGCCTTCAACGACCTGGACTTGTGTCTCGCCATTTCCAATTCCACCCTTCCCGTGTTCACGGGCATCGGCCACGAAACCGATTTGTGCGTGGCCGACTTGGTGGCCCACAAGCACTTTAAAACGCCTACGGCTGTGGCCGACGACCTTGTCGACCGACTCGTGACAGAGCGCTCCCACTTGGCAGAGTGGAGCTTGGCCATGGGACAGCGTACCCAACATCGTTTGGCGTGGGAGCGCACGCGAATGGCCAAGGACCTGCAAACGCTCGTGCTTCAACCCCGCCAGTTGCTCGCAGCGGAGGGGGTGCGATTGGCCCATGCCCGCGAACAGCTGGCAGTCCAGGCACAACAAGCCTTTGCACAACAACTTCAGCTCATCAAGCATCTGGCCACCACCGTGCACACCCTGCAGCCGGAGAACACCTTGGCCCGTGGGTTCGCGGTGGCCCGAAAGGACGGCCAAGCCATCCGACATGCCGAGGCGCTCGCCCTCAACGACACCCTTTCCTTGCAATTTCACCGCGGCACCGCGGACGTGACCGTCACCCGCGTAAATTCGCCTTCTGATGAGTGATGCCCCCCTCCCTGAAAACACGTCCTACGACGACGCGGTGCGTGAACTGCAAGACATCTTGCAGCAAATGCAGAGCAGCGAACTGGGCATCGATGCGCTGACGTCCAAGCTGCAACGGGCCAGTGCCCTCCTCGACTTCTGTCAGCAACGTCTGACAAAGACCGAGGCCGAGGTTCAAGCGGTGCTCAAACGACTCGGCCTCGAAGACGCGGAATGACCGCCACGGTCAGAATGCCGTGATCAGGATTCTTTCAATTTGTTCAACACAGCGTTGGCCCCCTTGACGCCATCGAGGTCGGTGGCTCGTTCTTGCTCCGCCTCTTGGCTCACACGGGCTTGCACTTCGACTTTCACCTCGGTCATGACCTCCGTCAATGCGGCAAAGCCTTCGCACTGTCCCATCGCCCGTGAATACTCGCGGTCAAGGTCCACATTCCCCGTCGGCTTCATGCAAGGCAACATCATCTGTGCGATTTGAAGGTTGATTTCCTGGGCCGTCACGCGTTCGGTGCTCTTCAACGATTCGAGCAATCCCGCCATGGCTTCTTGGTTTTCAGCCACACAGTTGCATGGCTCTCCACGGTCGGCAATCGCTTGTTCCAAAGTTGGGGCTTCGGGCTCTTGTGCCGGGGCTTTTTCCGTTTCCGCGCCACCGCAGCTGGCCAAAATCAAGGTGCACACCAATGCTCCGGTCTGCCACCAAGGGGTTGAATTGTTGTTCATTTCAGTGAATTTCTTGAGGTTTCAATTGTTGGGGGAGTTGATGGTCTTCGCCGCACCGTGACCCTGCCCAACAAGAATTCGAGCCACAGAAAAACCTCAGAGAAGGGCATCAACGAGGTGTTGCGATTGTCCATGGTTCAAAAATCACGCAATCCCTGTTTGAATGTGCGCAGCCCGTCCAAAGTTGTTCCGCTCTCCATTGTGCACGAGGCGCGCTCAAACACGCGGTGCACAGGCTCTTGACAATCACTCACACGTGCTGTCCCACAATTGCAGGAAGGTCAGCAGGTCGGGGGTGTCGATGGCCGCGGAGTTGTCCAAATCGTAGGGACCAGTCCATCCGAGCCCAAAGGCCGTCAGGAACAAGATCAAGTCCCCTGAGCCGCGCGCCCCATCTCCGTTGAAATCGCCTTCACAATCACCCGATGGCAAGAATCCGTTCCCGCCAAACTCCTGCGCCCACTGCGGAAAGACGATGGTCTCCGCATAATGGAAGGCGTTCCGTCCCACGCGCTTGCCAATGCGTCGGCCAGGGGCGTCGTCAATGGGTGGGTGAATTCCGCCCCACATGCGACTCAATGCACTTTCATTGGAGGCATCCATGAAGGTGGCCCACTGCAAGTTGAAAGTCATGCTTGGCCCCTCCTCGAACACCAAAAACGTATTCATGGGAGCACTCCACTCGGCCAGTCCTCCGGGCCAGTATTCCGAACCCGTCAGCAATTCAAGAAGCTCGGCTGCGGCACGTGAATACGTGCTGTGTCCACTGACGTAACCCGCAAATGGTGGGGTCACAAAGCTTGGACGCTGGTAGGGCCACCATCGGTCGGCCATGATCCAATCCACACCCGCTTCGTCGATGAGGGGAACCTCAATGTAATCGGGCCCCTTCCAGCATCGCACCTTCACTTTGCCCGTTTGGTCTTCTCCAGCGAAAAAGTTCAATGGGTCTGCGTCGTCCACCATCTCGATGAAGCCCGGGATAAGAGGCAATCCGGCGGGATGGTAGTTGGGGAGCGAAGGATCGCTGCTTTGGCCGTGCTCCGCCATGTAACGGATGGCTGAAACGGGGCGAGAGTAGTCGTAGTAACCTTTGGCACTCCACGCGGCAATGGCGCAATCGTGCATCGCCCCGCCCAAGGCGAGGTAAGACTTCACGTCAAATTCCAAGTCGGGAATGATGGGCCCCTGTCCGCGCCAGCGGTGCTGACCGGCTTGGCCGTCCAAAATGAACTCATTCAAGAGCGTGTACCAGTGCCCTGGAGGCGTCTCCGAGTCTGGACCGTCTGCCCAAAACTCCGAAATCACCCGGGCGTAGTCGCCGCGTGGCACCATGTTGACTTCGTAGGGCGCCCCCGTGAAAGGATTCACCTCATGGCCTTGCCCGCCAAAGTTGCCGTTC
>PKDW01000005.1 GCA_002863145.1 Flavobacteriales bacterium | reverse complement strand
GGCTTGTCTTCAGTCCGCCAATCCGAACTCACATTTAGAACCTCTCACCTGAACCCACATGAACCAAGACCACGTCAGTGTCTGGGCGCAATGCCTTGATGTCATCAAAGACAACATCAGTGCGCAAGCGTTCAAAACGTGGTTCGTCCCCATCAAGCCTGTGAAGCTCGATGGACAGGTGTTGACGATCCAAGTCCCCTCTCAGTTCTTTTACGAATGGCTCGAAGAGCACTACGTGTCCTTGCTGCGCAAAACGGTAAGAAAAGAACTGGGTGCGGACGCACGCTTGGAGTACAGCATCATCATGGAGCACGTCCATGGCGGTGCCTCAAGCAGCCCTTACACCGTCAACATGCCTACGACTGAGGTGCGCGCCACCCGCAATGCGGAAGTGGCCATGCCCATTGTCGGCGAACCCGCCCCCATCAAGAATCCCTTTGTGATTCCTGGGTTGCGCAAACTCAACATTGATTCCAACCTCAACCCCAACTACGCCTTCGAGCATTTCATTGAAGGCGAGTGCAACCGACTTGCACGAAGCGCAGGTTTTGCCGTGGCCAACAAGCCCGGCGGCACGGCGTTCAACCCCCTCCTCATTTACGGTGGTGTTGGATTGGGCAAGACGCACCTCGCGCACTCCATTGGGTTGGAAATCAAGAACCGTCAGCCGGACAAGACGGTGTTGTATGTGAGCTCCGAGCGCTTCACGCACCAGTTCATCGACGCAGTGCGCAACAACACGGTCAACGACTTCAGCCACTTCTACCAAATGATGGATGTGCTGATCATCGACGATGTGCAGTTCTTCAGCGGCAAGGAGAAGACGCAAGACGTGTTCTTCCACATCTTTAACCACCTGCACCAGACCGGAAAGCAGATTGTGTTGACGTCTGACAAGCCGCCTGTGGAGATGCAAGGCATGGAGCAGCGCTTGCTGTCACGCTTCAAATGGGGACTCAGTGCCGACCTCCAGGTCCCCTCGTTGGAAACGCGTATGGCCATCTTGGAAAAGAAGATGTATGCCGACGGCATCGAGTTGCCGCGTGAAGTCATCGAGTACCTCGCCTACAGCATCACGACCAACGTGCGTGAGCTTGAAGGCGCGTTGATTTCTCTCGTGGCGCAGGCAAGTTTGAATCGCAAGGCGATCACCTTGGATTTGGCCAAGCACATGATTGACAAGTTTGTCAAGAACACCGCCCGCGAGGTCAGCATCGACTACATCCAAAAGGTGGTGTGCGACTATTTCGACTTGCCCATCGAGCTTCTCAAAAGCAAGACCCGCAAGCGCGAAATCGTTCAGGCCCGCCAGATTTCCATGTACTTCGCCAAGAAGATGACGAAGTCGTCCCTGGCCAACATCGGATTGCACTGCGGCGGAAAAGACCACGCGACAGTGCTTCACGCCTGCCGCACGGTAAACAACCTCAGCGAAACCGACAAGCACTTCCGCAAGTACTTGGAAGACTTGGAAAAGAAGTTGGCCATCCACTGAGCCAACGCGTTTCACAACGCAACGAAAAGAGGCCTCCTTATGGAGGTCTTTTTTTGTGCCGATGCTTCCTGGAGTGGTCGTAGGGACGCGATGTTTGCACAAACGCATTTTCCATGTCCACCTCTGCCCCTTCTCGCGTCCTCGCCGTGTGTCTCGGAAACATCTGTCGCTCTCCCATGGCCGAAGGACTGTTGCGTCACCACGTCCAAACCAAGGGCCTCCTCGTCAAGGTCGACTCAGCCGGCACCAACGGATACCACAACGGCGAAGCCCCCGATTCACGTGCGCAAGCGGAGATGCGACGTCACGGCATTGAAATTGCCGCCCAAGAGTCTCGACAAATCAAGAAAAAGGACTTCGAGAAATACGATCTCATTTTGGTCATGGACTCCAGCAACTTCCATGACGTGATCGCCCTCGCCGGTGACCGAGAGGATTGGCAGGGCAAGGTCAAAATGTTCTTGGCCGACGGAAATGTACCCGATCCCTATTTCGGGGGCGCCGATGGCTTCACGCATGTCTACGAGCTGGTGAACGAAGCTGCGGACGCCTGGACGGATCAATGGCGAGGAAATCGGTGAGGTGCGCTTTGCCCAAGGTGAAAACCCAACACGTCATGCCCTACCCTTTCTTCTGGGCGCATCTCCTTTTATGGGCAAAACCAAGGGTGCCTCGGAAAAGCCGTTTTGTCAATCGCCTTGCCAGTCTCAACCCAGATTTTCATTCCTGTCGTGACGGCATCGAGATAATGCCCCACCTTGCGCCGCACAAAAAGCCTCAACGCCAATCCGCGAAGAGATTTGGGCAACCTTGTTATCGCAAGGGGTGTCACTGAAATCGAGAGCTTACAAGAGTCTGGGGTCACGGGGGCGATGCGCCAGGTGACTTCGTTTTTGAGACCCTTGGCAATGCCAACTCTTAAGTCATATCCAACGCCGTCCAACCAAGCTGTGGACTCGCGGGTGTATGTGACTCCATTGAGGTAGATGATTTCATCTGAAAGTCCATTTTGAGAGGTGTTCTTGGTGTGTCTAAGGATGTAGGGATGACATGCCTCAAGATGATGCTCTGAGGTGATGGCCAACCATAGCGCTGTTGCAGCCACCTCAATATGCTTGCTTGAGGTGACTGCCTTCATTTTACAACCTTAAGGGTTGACCCTGCTGTACGCAGCAAATAGCAGCCCGGGGGCAAGTCACCAAGTCCATGGACTGATCCGTCCGCACCCACGCGTCCGGTCCGAACCAAAACACCTTGGACATCGTACATGTGATACGTGGATGAACTGACGCCAATGTTTCCGAGAAACAGCTGGTCCTCAAAAGGCACTGGAAACACCTGCACTCGGTCGTTGATTTCGTGGGAAATGCCATCGACACCCGCACACTCCTCGGCAAAAAATTCCCACATGACGCGATTTGGGGAGACCCCATCCATGTCCTGACTGAACCAAACATGGTCGCCTGGGAATCCATACTCCTCAATCACGGTATACAAAGACAGACACGTGTTGTTGGTGCCTCCATGGTAGCTGTCGTGGACGACATTTCCACCGTTCAATTCTGTAGAGGTGAGTGTTGACGTTGGAATCTGAAAGTGATTGACCCACAAGCTCACCACCTCAGGAATGGACGCATAATTTTCGTCTCCGTCGTAAGGCAACACGCCATCTCCCGTCCCGTGGAAAATGATCATGGGCACCGGCTCAGTGGGATCGCAAGAATCCATCCCATCAAGGAGGGCTCCTGACATCACACAAACACCCCCAAACAGGTCCCCTCGCAAGCACGCCAAGCTGTAAGTGAGCATTCCTCCGTTGCTGTACCCTGCAGCGTACACTTTTGACAAATCCAA
>PKDW01000088.1 GCA_002863145.1 Flavobacteriales bacterium | reverse complement strand
ATATTGTACTATGTATGTAAAACCAACCTCCTTACCCCACATTCCGCTGTCGCCTTTTGCAACGCAAGGTGAAACGCCATGGACTTTTTTGGCCCCATGCGAGGCGGCACAGTCACAATCCAGCGACTCGCCTCAATCTCTTGAAGGCGCACCCACGACGCGCCGGGTTCCCAGCGCCAATCGACGTGATGGATGCCCAAACAAGCCAGCGCACGAACAGTCTGGGCATTCGTGGTGGTGGCAAACACATCATGGCCGCGCTCCGCGAGGGCTTTGGCGACCCATGCTCCCACGCCTCCCGCGCCCAAGACCAGCACCTTCTCTTTTGGATTTTTCATCGCAGACACATTCTTAGGATGCATTGGCACAAAGATTGCGCTCGCCTCTGTGCCTCGCACTACATTTGAGCGTCAAATTTTGACCCGATGGACAAACAACCGACTTCCCCCTTCCTGCGTTCAGTGCTTCTCGCAGTGAGTGTGCTCGCAAGCACGGCCATGCATGCTCAGAGCGACCTTGTGGTCCATGTCGACGGATTGTCGAACGACACCGTGTACTTGGCCAACTACTACGGTGCCAAGCTCTTTTACAACGACACTGCGATCGCAGACGCCAAGGGCACAGTGATCTTCAAGGGAAAGCCCTTCGAGGAAGGTGGCAAGTATGCCGTGGTGGTGCCTGGGCCCAAGTTCTTTGAATTCATGATGGTGGATGAACCCATGGAATTCAAAACCACAGCGGCCAATCCCTCGGGCGACATCCAAGTGATTCAAAGCAAGGAGAATGAGGTTTTCTACAGTTACCTCAACTTCATCAAAGACAAACGCACCGAGCGGGCGCCATTCGACGCGGTGTTGCGCGATTCATCAGCCACCGAAGCCGCTGTCGCCGAGGCCAAGGCGGGCATCGCCAAACTCACGGAAGAGGTCAATGAGTACCAGTACTACCTCACGAACGACCCTCGGAACTTCTTGTTTGGGAAGTACCTCAACATGATCAACGAGCCCCAAGTCCCTGAGGCGCCTGAGAACGTCGAGGACGCAGCCATGTGGCAGTATCTCTGGTACCGCAGCCACTACTGGGACAGAGTGGATTTTGACGACCCGAGGTTGGTCCGAGACGGGGCTTTTGATCAGCTCGTCACGCGCTACTGGTCCAAGGTGTTGCCCCAAATCCCAGACACCATGATCGTGGAAGCCCACTCCCTACTTGACCAAGTCTTGCAAGCGGGCAACAAGGACATGTTCAAGTACATGGTTCACCACATGACCTACGCCAGTGAGTCCTCGAAAATTATGTGCATGGACAAGGTGTTTGTGGATCTGGTCAATTCCTACTACCGCACCGACATGGTCAATTGGCTCAACGAGGAGCAATTGAAGAAAATCCTCGACCGGGCGGAAGACTTGAAATACACCCTTTGTGGCAACAAGGCCCCCAACATCACCTTGCCCGATTTGGACCAAGAAAACTGGGTCAAGCTGCACGATATCGAAGCCAAGTACACCCTCATCTGCATTTGGGAAAGCACCTGTGGTCACTGCAAAAAAGAAATGCCGAAGCTGGAGCGCATTTACGACGAGTGGAAGCCTCGTGGCCTTGAGATTTTTGCCATTGGCAACGACTTCGAACCCGAGCCCTGGCAGGAATACATCCGCGAAAAGGAACTCACCAAGTGGGTCAATGTGAGTGACAACCCTCTCATCAATGCCCAAGACAGTGCCACGGCCCTGATCTATGGGGGCGTGACCAACCTCGAAAGCCTCAACTTCCGCACCACCTTTGACGTGTACGCCACCCCCAAGATGTTTTTGCTCGACCAAGACAAAAACATCCTGGCCAAGCAAGTTGGAGCCGTTCAATTGGCGGAAATTTTGTCGCAAATGCAGGGCCTCGAGGAGACCGTGCCTTACTTCGCGCCCGACGAAAAGAAGGAGAGCGCGGAGAACGATCATTGAGAAAAGACGAGATAATTCTTCACATGTGACGGAATTGCTGGCTTGGCGCCTACCTTCGCCGCTCATTCTTTTAATTCAGTGACGTGAACATTTTTGTAGGAAACCTTGCATGGGGCGTGGACGACATGGCCTTGCGTGAAGCATTTGAGGCGTTCGGCGCCGTGGACAGTGCACGAGTCATCCACGATCGTGAGACCGGACGGTCTCGCGGTTTTGGTTTTGTTGAAATGCCCAACCAAGAAGAAGCGCAAGCCGCTTTGGACGGCATGGAAGGAAAAGACCTTCAGGGTCGGCCCATCCGGTGCAATGAAAGCCAGCCTCGCGAGCGGCGCTGATTTGATTTCAACTTGAACGAACAAAAAGCCCCGGCACATGCCGGGGCTTTTTTCTGGACCTTGTTTTTAGGCAGGCGGCTCGTGTTTTGTCGTCGTTACTCTGCGCCGGTGAGATTTGCCTCGCAAGCTTGACCATATGCACCGAGGAAATTGAGCAAATCAGACGAACCAACGCTTCCATCACCATTTGTGTCGAAATAGCACTCTGCGGATAGCGTTACCGGCTGGCAGAAACCGAGTTCTTCATTCCATTCGGTGTCGGGGCCACAGGCTTCTGGGCCAGATGAACATGGGGCAGAAGGAATGCAGGTGCCCGTCAAATCATCCCACACCGTTCCTTCGCCACACTGCGATGACTGTGTCCCATCGCACGTCAAATAGGGCTCGAGGTCGTGCAGAAACACCGTGTAAGCCGTGTCCAACATGTTCCCACAGTCATCTGGAACATGGAGATTCACAACGAAAGAAGTAACCCCGCAACACCAATCGGTGGTGTCAGAAAAACTCATTCCCCCTTCTAAAGAGGAGTCACAATTGTCTCGAACCAAGGGCAACCAGTCCATTTCATTCGAAAAGAAGTGCGCCGACGTACTCGGGTTGAGAATGTAAGGAGCTGAAGCGTCGAGCAACTCAATGTGCTGAACGTGAACAAAAACGCTGTCACAGACGGTCACTGTCCACGTCCGATCGACCGCTGTGTTTTGGGGGCAACCGACTTCTAAATTCACGTCGTCAAAGACAATGACACTTTCAGGGCAACCTGCCCCCAGCGTGACTACGGGTGTGTCCGTCACGTCCTGAAGGGTTTCCTCACAGGAAGCCTGAACATCCTCAGGCCATGTTACCGTGGTTTGGGCACAAAAAAACGAAGGCCAAATGACCAAAGAGACATTCCAAACCATGGAGGAAAACAAGCGATGAGCATACATCAGATGGGGCTTATTCATGTTCCGCAAATTTGGACTCCTTGGGCGACAACGCAACACACATCATGAAACTTTTTCTTGGCAAATCACGCACTGCCAACTGGTTGCATGAAACCTGACTTTGGACTCCCCAACCCCCTTCTGT
>PKDW01000107.1 GCA_002863145.1 Flavobacteriales bacterium | reverse complement strand
GCGCAACTGTCAAATTCACAACTTCCATCGTCGATGCCCGCGGCAGAATCGTAATTGCATGCACTTGCATCCGTGCAACCTTCCGCCGGAGTCAAACCAAACACCCCCGCACCATCAAATGGCATGCTGATTTGCTGTTGGTCGGCACCCACGCCAAGGGGGAACACTTGGTAGTTGATTTGGCCTGAAATGGACCCTGTGGTCGTCACTTGGGCAATCAGGACGCGCATGTTCTCATCTGGCAAACCGTTGGCAGCCGTGTTCAAAACGTACCAAGAAGCACCCGTGAGGGTTGTGCTCTCGAGGCTTGTGGCACCCGATGTTAAAAAATAAGGTGTGATTTGCTGAGTGGCATCCTCCACGATAGAAGGATCGGCAGCCCCGGCAATGCCTGAGGTGGACGCAGGGCCCGTCAAGCCAATGGTCGCGTAGGTGTCTTCTGCCAATTCTGGGAAAACTGGCAAGAAAGCTGGGTTGATGCCCGAAGCGTTCCAAGAAGCGTTCAAAGAACTGTTGAACACGCCCTCTGGGGTGTTCAAAATCAAGCTGGCCTCGTCATTGCCGAAGACCGCACTCATTCGATCCGTGGCATCCTGCATTTGGACGTAGAATCGGTACACCGTCCCCTCTGCACTCACCGCGGGTGAAGACTCGACAGTCAGGTAGTACGGCGTTTGGGCATGAAACAAGGTGGTTGTCAACCCAAGCAACAACAGCGCGGAAAGCACCTCCTTCTTGCAGGAAATGCGCTTGATCAAACCGTTCAAAGGAGCAATCATGTGTGAATCATTTAGTCGATGCATCGTAGACAAATCTTGAAATACTCAAGACGGGTACGCTTTAATCTCATATAAAGTTGCATATAAATTTACATATATCCAAATGTCGATTATACAACCGCCCTCCCACCACCTAAGGCTTTGGGAGGATGGGACAAAAAAAAGAGGCCAGTTGGCCTCCTTTCTTGATTGAGATTGACTGACGGAATCAGTGCGTCTTGACGAGCTGCAAGGAGTTTGGACGACCGTTGGCCATCAACACCAACCGGTACATGCCAGCCTCTGCCCCGCTCAAATCGACTGTGGTGCGGAATGCTCCTGACGTCGCTGTCCATTGGCCAGCTTGAATGGTGCGGCCCTGGGCATCGAGAATCAAGAAGTCCATCGCTCCCTGGAATCCACCCTGCACGTCGACCACAAATTCACCCTGTGAAGGGTTGGGGAACACCGTTGCAGTGACACCGGCACCCAACTCGCGAATGTCCGTCGTGATGTTGAACGTCTCCTGGGTTGTGCAACCGTTGTCGTCCGTCACGTCCACCGTGTACGAGCCTGTGGAAATGCCTTCGAGGTCTTGGCCGTCTTGACCAGACACGCCTGGACCAATCCACTCGTAAGTGTATGGCAAGCTGCCCCCCGTGACCGTCACGTCAATGGCTCCCTCGCCTGTGACAGAACCCTCTGAAACAATGCCAGTCACCACGATCGCTTCGGGCTCACCAATGGTGGCCTCCACAGACTCCACGCACCCGTTCTCGTCTTGGACGAAGAAGTCGTACGTGCCGGCCAACAAATCGTCAAATTCGTTGTCCTGACCAAAGTTGTTGCCGTCGTCGCTGTACTGGAAGCTTCCGGTTCCGCCCTCGGCAGAGAGTTCCACTTCTCCATCGTCGTCACCGAAGCAGGATGCATCCGTGCTCACTGCGGTTGCGGTGATCTCCACACCGGCTGCCACCTCCACACTGACGGTTTCAGAACAACCGTCTTCGTCCGTGACCGTCACCTCGTAAGTGCCTGGCGCGAGATCAGACACCGCCGTTTCAGTGGTGGCTTCTCCGCCAAATGCGTAAGTGTACATGCCCTCACCTCCCTCAGGAGCCCAAGACACTTGACCGTCGGCGCTGCCGAAGCACGCTTCTGGCATGGACATCGCGTTCACGTCGATGGCCGCAGGACCGACCACCACTTCTTGTTCCATTGTGGCTGTGCAACCGTTGACGTCTTGGGCGGTCACGGTGTACGTCCCACCGGTCACCATCAGGGGGCTCGGCGCGTAGTTTTCGCCATCCACAGAGTACTGGATGGTGGCAGGCGCTGCCCCACCAAATGCCTGCAAGTAAATCTCGCCATCAGGGGTGTTGGCACATGTCGCGTCTATCACACTGGCGTTGGTTTGGAAGCCGACATTGATTTCCGTCGGGATGGAGATGGCCACAGCATCAGACTGGCCAAAACATCCGTTGCTGTCAACGGCGTAAATGCTTAGGGTCTGACCTCCGGCCAAGCCCGTCCACTCCGTTTGGGTGGTGAACACCGTGGGGTTGTTGGAGATGTAGTATTCATACATCCCAGAACCACCCGTGGTTTCGATGATTGTCAACACCGCATCCTCTGTGTCGTAGCAGGAAACACCCGAAGTCAATATGGCATTGACTTCCACCACTTCTGTGACCGGAACCTCCACTTCGAGAGTGTCCGTGCATCCTGCCGCATCCACCACGTAAACCGTGTACATGCCCGAAACAAGCGAACCGAAGTTGCCAAAATTCTGAGCCGGACCATCGATGGCGTCGAGGTAGTAATCGTCCGACCCCTGAGCGCCAGAAGCCAAAACCTGAATCAACGCGTCATTCTCACCGTTGCAGGAAGGAGATGTCACGTTGTCCAAACTCAATGAAACGGTGCACGGGAGCACACAAGACAAATCGTCCAGCGTCGCCGTCATGTCGTAGTTGGTGGCGTCAGGGTTGGTGCAACCAAACACGTCATCGGCGTTGGTGCTGAACATCGCTGTGGATTGCTGTTGTTCGGATTGAACCCCGTTTGGAAAGACTTGGAGGTTGAAAATGCCATAGACTTCGCCTGTGGCGGTGATTTGGCCGATCAACACACGGTTGTCATCCCCCCCAAAAGCCAAACTTATCGCGGCGCATTCCTCCGCGGTTTGCTGCGGCGTGCAAGGGAACACGTTGAACCATGATGCACCGATGGGATCGTTGATGGTGAAGCCTTCACCCGCATTGAAAAGGGCGAGCGCAGGTGCCAAGGTTTCTGCAGTGTTTTGGACGTTCACGCCGCCGTTGGCGTCTTCTGACCCAATCGTGAACCAAGAATCATATTCAGCTGTGGGGAAAGTGCCAAAGAACAAGGGATTCACTTCAATCGCATAGTTGAAGTTGACACCAACGCTTTGGTAGATGTTGCCCGTGCATCCCAGCACGAGGGGGGTCGATGCATCTCCGAAAACGGCAGAGACAAAGTCTGTGCTGGAGGTGACGTCGGCATAAATGCGGTAAGTGGTGTAGCCGTCCAAGGAAGGGTCAATGGAGGCGTCGTGAGTCAAGACAGACTCGATGCTCACTCCTGTGAGCTGTGCAGT
>PKDW01000133.1 GCA_002863145.1 Flavobacteriales bacterium | reverse complement strand
GCCCCCATGTCCATGCCCATGCCAGACCGGTCTTGCACCAGACGGACGGGCAAAGCCACAGAATCAACCCAAAGCTCAAAACGCTGCGCCCCCTCTGTAAAATTGCCATTGAGTTTGACCCGGTGCACTTCGGTGGCGTACAGGTTGGACTCCACACCCGGGAATTGGGTTTGGCGTGTGAATTCGAGAACCTCAAACCCCAATGTGGTGGCCGTCATGGATCCGGGTAGAATGCCGCATGTCCCCAGGAGGGCGGCACACCCCAATGCAGCACACATCACGAGGAGGTCACGCATGGGTTTGACGCCATTCATGAAGGCTTGCAAGTGTGGTCAGCAGGCCTTCCAATTGATCGAGCGGCAACATGTTCGCGCCGTCACTCAGTGCCTTGGAGGGGTCCGGATGCGTCTCGATGAAAACGCCGTCCAACCCGGCGGCCACTGCGGCTCGCGCAACCGTGGCGATGAGCTCGGGACGGCCTCCCGTCACCCCACTCGCTTGGTTGGGCTGTTGGAGGCTGTGGGTCAAATCCATGAAGACGGGCGCAAAGGCGCGCATTTCGGTGAGGCCGCGCATGTCCACCACGAGGTCGCCGTAGCCATGCATGGTGCCGCGCTCGGTGAGCCACACCTGGTCGTTGCCTGACTCGCGGATCTTGTCGACCGCGTGCTTCATCGACGACGGGGCCATGAACTGCCCCTTCTTCACGTTGACGATGCGTCCTGTTCGGGCAGCAGCCAAAAGCAGGTCCGTTTGGCGGCAAAGGAACGCAGGGATTTGGAGTACGTCCGCCACTTCTGCCGCCATGGCTGCTTCCTCAGGCAAATGGATGTCCGTCACGATGCCGACGCCAAGGTCCGCTTTCACCTGACCAAGCACATCGAGGGCCTCTCGGTCCCCGATGCCGGTGAAAGAATCGAGTCGGGTGCGGTTGGCCTTGCGGTAGCTGGCCTTGACGTGAAAAGGCAAACCCAGCTTGTCGCAGACACGCTTGACCTCCGCAGCCACGGTGGCCGTGTTTTCAAGGCTTTCCACGGCGCATGGACCGGCCAGGACGTGCAGGGGTTGAATCGAGGAAGAGGTCATGGTTGCGAGCTTGTTTGTGGAACGTTGGTGGGCGCCACGGGGGCAGGACCGCGCAAATCGCGGTTGGACAATCCCATGAAGCGCGTCCATCCCGCGCCTGGAATGCGACGCAAAGAAAACCGAACGCCTCGTCCGTAGGTGTTGGCCGCAGCTTCGGATCCCCACATCCATCCTGCAGGATCGTCGACTTCAATGGAGAGGATGCGCTTCTTGGTGACACGACATTCCAACCACGTCACCGGACGTCCCCCACCCCAGCCCCCCGTGCGGTAGTCCACGCCAAACGCCAGCCGCTTGCCAGGAATCCAGCCCACGCCAAACGTGAATTCTGGTTCCGGCATCCATGCCCCGGCCCGCGCCGTGGCCCGAACTTGAACGTCTGGTGAGGGCCACCAATGGAGGTTCGCTTGGATTTTGGTCGGGAGCATCAACATGCGCCCAAAGGCACTGTCGCTGACGAAGTACAAGCTGTCCGGCTCAATGCCCGTGGTTCCGTCCACCACATCTTGCCATGTAAGCCCTTCAGACGCCCCCAACTCTTCCGTGAAGTACTGAGTGAACGGAACTGACAGTCCCGTCGTGGCAAATCCCGTGTCCACAGCGGCAATCAAGCCGCCGCCACGCTCCCACATGACCCCCACGTCTTGGAAGTCCACGAAAAATTGAATCGGAAAAAGCTCAGACGTCAAAGGCAAGGAGCCGCTGAGGCCCACACCGTAAGCGGGCAAAATTTGGCCGAAGGCAAATCCACTGGTGTCAGGAAACGCGTCCATGCTCGCCACGCCGTAGGCCTGCATGTTAACCTCCATGGAGTCTGCCCCCTCAGAAACCCAAAACGACCCGTTGGGAATCCCCCATTCCAATCCGGCCAGCCGCTGCACAAGTGACAGCTCCATGCGCTGGCGGGTGTCTTTGTGCTCCACTCCAAGAGACAATCGGTTGAAGGCCCCCACGCGCATGCCGGTGCCATTGAACAAGTCCACCCGACCGGTGTGGTTGGCGTTGCCCACCAAACCCAACTCGAGCAATTCGCGACGCCACAACGCACTCACCAACACTTCACTGCCGAAGGCACCTGTCAAAGCCCATGGACCGTCTCCAAGGGGACGCGTGCTGAACCGTGTGGACCACCCCACTTGCCCTCCCATGCCTCCAAGCAAGGGGTGGGCATCGAGCATGTCCTGCAAGAACTCCCGCGAGAGAAATCCCCCTTGCTGGGCCGTGTGCGCAAAGCCTGAGTTGAAGGCGTTGGTCCGTTGGTTGGCCCAAACTTCGAACGACGCGGCGCCACGCTCCACCGGTGGGGTGAGGTCGGCCACGAGTTCCTGCGCCGAGGCGGCACGCACCCCGAGGAGCACCGTCCAGATGAGGATGTGCTGGAGCGCCTTCATTCGACTTCAATCAATTGGGTTCCTTCCAAGCGGCCTTGCAACCGCACAAATTCATGGCCCGTGAACGGCTGGGGGCCAAACGTGTTGACCCGCAACTCCACTTCGACATCCCCTCCGGGCATCAGCATCTCCGCATTCACAGGGATGCTCAACGTGCCCTCACCCATCAAATCTTGAGGGACGCTGCCCGCCGGCAACACCAATGTGTCGCGGTACAACACCCCATCAAACCGGTCAAACGCCACCGTGCCCGTGACGTCCACAGGGAAGGTGTTGCTGAAATCCAAGTGCAAGAACCCCTCAAAGTTGGGCACCTCGTCCAGTCCCTCCAGCGCAAATGAGTCGCGCAACACCAATCCGTTGACCCCCAATTTCAAGGGGACCCGCAACTCGTGCCAGAACGTTGGCGGATACGCCACATCAAGGCGATCCATCAAAAATTCAGAGGTGTTGATGGGGTTCAATTGCATGCGTCCAGCCACGTGCAAGCTGCGCGGGAAGGCTTCCAGCTCGTCAAGAAATGTCGAACCGGGACTTCCCAAATCCAATGACCATTCGCTCGGCACTGGCGCATCGTTCACCCACACGGCCCGCGGAATGTCATGGCCTGCAATGAGGTCTCCTTCCACGAGGTTGTCGTCGAATTGCAACGTGTCAATGAACAACCGCAAGTCCGCCCCAATGGTGTTGGTCACATGAATACTTGCCGTCGTGCCCTCCAAATCGATGGACGGCTCGGGCAAGGGCACCGTGTCCAGCAACGCCACGTCGGCCGACGCCCCTTCCGTCAATTGACCGAAGTATCCCGCCAAGGTCTCCACCTCCACAGATTGGAAGGTCAAATTCATGACAATGCTGTCCGTCACACTCACGATGTAAATGCCGCTTGGCGCCGTCACTTGCCCTGACACCGCAACGACCTGAACCTCCAACGCATTGGAATCAAAGCCGCCCACTTGGGTGAAGTCAAATTGGGCCCCGGTCATGTCCACAACCGCAGACTCGGACCCCGCCACCGCATCCGTCGCTGCGGGCAACTCGAGTCCCACCTCCATGGATTGACCGTTGATTTGGACTCCTGGAAACGTGAACAAAACGTCGACCTCACACTGAAGGCTGTGCTGCACCTCGATTTGA
>PKDW01000122.1 GCA_002863145.1 Flavobacteriales bacterium | reverse complement strand
GCTTCTTCCTCGGCGTTCACCCCTTCCTCGGAAGCGATGTGCTGAAGGTGCGCCACGGCGTCGGGCACCGTGATGCGGTGGAAGTCAAAGATTTGGCAACGGGACAAAATCGTCGGCAAGATTTTGTGCTTCTCCGTGGTGGCCAAAATGAACACCGCGTGCGCCGGTGGCTCCTCCAAGGTTTTCAAAAACGCATTGAACGCCGCCTGACTCAGCATGTGCACTTCGTCGATGATGTACACTTTGTACTTGCCTTGCTGGGGCGGGATGCGGACCTGGTCGACGATGCTTCGGATGTCCTCCACCTTGTTGTTGGAGGCCGCGTCAAGCTCGAACACGTTGAATGACATCGCCTCGTCTTGCACTTCAAACCCGTTGATGGCCCGGGCAAAAATCCGCGCCGACGTGGTCTTCCCCACGCCTCGCGGCCCGCAGAACAAATAGGCCTGAGCGATCTGCCCCGACGCAATGCTTTGCTGCAGCGTTTGCGTGATGCCAGATTGCCCCACCACAGCATCCCAGGCTTGGGGCCGATATTTGCGGGCGCTGACGAGATAGGGCTGGTCGCTCATGAGAATGCGAATATCGCGCCCTCGGAGGTGGAAGGCCAAACCCGGTTATTCACAACGCGTCCCCAGTTTGGGGGCTGCGGGTGTTGGTTTTCAGAGCCCTGCGACGTACTTTTGCGCCCCATTAATTAACAAGTTCACATGAACCGTTACGAAACTGTTTTCATTATGACTCCCGTGCTGTCTGCAGAGCAGGTGGCGGAAGCAGCGTCGAAGTACCGTGCATTCGTGACCGAGAAGGGCGGCAAAATCGTCCACGAGGATGCATGGGGATTGCGGAAATTGGCTTACCCCATCCAGAAGAAGTCCACGGGCTTCTATCACTTGATGGAATTCGAAGCTGATTCCTCCGTCATCCTGCCTTTCGAGACTGAATTCCGTCGGGACGAACGCATCATCCGCTTCCTCACCACGAAGATGGACAAGCACCACATCGCGTATGCCGAAGGTCGTCGCGACAAGTCTAACCGCCAACCAGCAGCCCCTGCAGAAGCAGAAGGCAACGCTGAGGCTTAATCTCTCCCGCTATGGCAGACAAGAAAGTTCGCTACCTGAACCCCATTGACATCGAGACGAAAGCTGAGCGTTACTGCCGCTTTCGCAAGAAGGGCATCAAGTACATCGATTACAAGGATGCTGACTTCCTGTTGATGTTGTGCAACCCACAAGGCAAGATTTTGCCTCGTCGTTTGACCGGCACCAGCTTGAAGTACCAGCGCAAAGCTGCACAGGCCATCAAGAAAGCCCGTCACTTGGCGTTGATGCCTTACGTTGCTGACAACCTCCGTTAATTCCCATTGCCATGAACATCATTCTCAAGCAAGACGTGGAATTGCTCGGCAGCAAGTTTGACGTGGTAACTGTCAAGGACGGCTACGCGCGGAACTTCCTCATCCCTCAAGGTTTGGCTGTGGCTGCGACCGCATCCAACATGAAGGTCAACGACGAGGTGATTCGCCAGCAAGCGCACAAGGCCGCAAAGGCCAAAGAAGCCGCAGAAGTCGTTGCCGCCAAACTTGAAGGCTTGAGCCTCAAGCTCGGTGCCAAGGCCGGCGAAAGCGGAAAGATTTTCGGTTCCGTCAACTCGATTCAGTTGGCCGACGCCATCCAAGGTGCAGGCTACGACATCGAGCGCAAGCAGATTTCTATTGCCGACGACACCATCAAGGAACTGGGCGCGTACGAAGCGACCATCAAGCTCCACAAAGAAGTGGTTGTCACTGTGAAATTTGAAGTGGTGGCTGAGTAATCCGCCACGCACAATCGCATTGAAAAGCCCCGCCTTCGAGCGGGGCTTTTTGCTGGCCCACACTTTGTGCCACAGTGCACCTTTCTCCCCCACTCTGCCTCCTACCTTTGGTCCATGAGTGCGTTCAAGCTTGACAGCCCCTTCTCACCCACTGGCGACCAGCCGGAAGCCATCCGGCAACTCGTCGAAGGGGTGAACGAAGGGAGTGAACATCAAGTGCTGCTCGGAGTGACTGGTTCCGGAAAGACCTTCACCATGGCCAACGTCATTGCGGAAACCCAGCGACCAACGCTCATTCTCAGCCACAACAAAACCCTGGCAGCCCAACTCTACAGCGAGTTCAAAAGCTTCTTCCCCGACAATTTGGTGGAGTACTTCGTGAGCTACTACGACTACTACCAACCCGAAGCCTTCATTCCTTCTTCGAACACCTACATCGAGAAGGACCTGCAGATCAACGACGAGATTGAAAAACTCCGGCTCTCAGCCACCTCTGCCCTGCTAAGTGGGCGCCGTGATGTCATCGTGGTGGCGAGCATCAGTTGCATCTACGGCATCGGCAATCCCGTGGAATTCCACAAAAACGTGGTCAACCTCGAGGTCGGTCAGCGCATCACCCGCAACGACCTCCTGCATCGCCTCGTCACCAGCTTGTACAGCCGCGCGGTGAGCGACTTCAAGCGGGGCAATTTTCGCGTCAAGGGAGACACCGTCGACATCCACCTGGCGTACGCCGACCACGCGGTGCGGGTTGAATTTTGGGACGACGAGATTGAACGCATCTCCACCATTGATCCGGAAAGTGGATCGCAGTTGCACGTCTTTGAGCAAATCAGCATCTACCCTGCCAACTTGTTTGTGAGCAGCAAGGAAACGACCCACACGGCGGTTTGGGAGATTCAACAAGATCTCGAAAAGCAAAAGGGCTTTTTCAACGAGCAAGCCCGCTTCCTCGAATCCAAGCGCTTGGACGAGCGAACGTTGTACGACTTGGAAATGATCAAGGAAATTGGGTTCTGCTCCGGAATTGAGAACTACTCGCGGTATTTCGACCGCAGACAACCTGGTGAACGCCCCTTCTGCCTCCTCGACTATTTCGCCAAAGACTTCCTGGTGGTCATTGACGAGAGCCATGTGACGGTGCCGCAGATTGGCGCCATGTTCGGCGGAGACCGTTCGAGAAAGGTCACCCTCGTCGACCACGGATTCCGACTGCCCTCGGCCCTTGACAACCGCCCCTTGACACATGACGAGTTTGACAGCATTGTCAACCAAACCATCTACGTCAGCGCCACGCCTGCGGATTTTGAGCTCGAGCGTGCGGAAGGTGTGGTGGTGGAGCAAGTCATTCGTCCCACCGGCTTGTTGGACCCACCCATCGATGTGCGACCCTGCGACCACCAAGTCGACGACCTCGTGGTCGAAATCCGCAAAACCTTGGCGGAAAACGAGCGTGTGCTCGTCACCACCCTCACGAAACGCATGGCAGAGGAGTTGACCAAATACCTCGACCGACTCAGCATCAAATGCCGTTACATCCACTCGGACGTCAAGACGCTCGACCGTGTTGAAATTTTGAGGGAACTGCGGGACGGTGCCATCGACGTGTTGGTCGGCGTCAACCTGCTTCGGGAGGGTCTGGATCTTCCTGAGGTCAGCCTTGTGGCCATCATGGACGCCGACAAAGAGGGGTTTTTGCGCAGCAACCGCAGCCTCACCCAAACCGCAGGTCGCGCAGCGCGGAACATCAATGGGCGCGTCATCATGTACGCCGACAAAGTGACTGACAGCATGGCGCAGACCATCGAAGAGACGTCCCGTCGACGC
>PKDW01000014.1:0-2500 GCA_002863145.1 Flavobacteriales bacterium | reverse complement strand
CAGTGGTGGGAAAGCCCAATGTGGGCAAGAGCACGTTCATCAACACCATTCTTGGAGAGGAGCGGAACATTGTCACGGACATTGCCGGGACGACACGAGACAGCGTGCACACGCGCTACCAGATGTTTGGGTTTGACTTTGAGATTGTGGACACTGCTGGGCTTCGGAAGAAGAAGCAAGTCACGGATCACCTTGAATTCTACAGCACGGTTCGCACGATTAAGGCCATTGATGAAAGTGATGTGTGCTTGTTGATGCTCGACGGAAGCGATCCCATGGGGCGTCAAGACCTCAACATCTTCTGGCAAATTGTGGAGAGCTACCGTGGCGTGGTGGTGGTGGTGAACAAGTGGGACTTGGTGGAGAAAGAAACCAACACCATGCGGGACATGGAAGAGATGATTCGGGAGCGCACGTCGCCCTTCACGGACATCCCCATTGTGTTCACTTCGAACGTGAAGAAGCAACGGGTGTTGCAGGCGTTGGAGACGGCATTGGAAGTCAGGCAGGCGCGGGCGTCCAAGGTGCCGACAAGCGAGTTGAATGATTTGCTGTTGCCCATCATTGAGCACTACCCTCCTCCAGCTTGGAAGGGGAAATACGTCAAGATCAAGTACGTCACGCAGATCCCCTCGCAAACGCCGACGTTTGCGTTCTTCTGCAACTTGCCCCAGTACATTCGGGATCCTTACAAGCGCTTCTTGGAGAACCAGCTCCGCGAGCACTACGACTTCCAGGGGGTGCCCATTCGTTTGTTCTTCCGGAAGAAATAACTTTTTCCTACAGGTGGAGTGGGAGAAGCGCGAACGTTTACATTTGATAGATCACCTGAACCGAGCAAGATGAGTTACTTCTTCACTTCTGAATCCGTATCCGAAGGCCACCCAGACAAGGTGGCAGACGCGATCAGCGATGCCTTGATTGACCATTTCTTGGCGTTTGATCCCAATTCCAAGGTGGCCTGTGAAACGCTTGTGACCACGGGACAGGTGGTGTTGGCTGGGGAGGTGAAGTCCGACTCGCCCTACCTCGATGTGCAAACCATCGCGCGCGAAACCATTGCGAATATTGGGTACACGCGAAGCGAATACCAGTTTGATGCCGCGTCTTGTGGCGTGCTGAGCGCGATTCACGAACAGAGCGAAGACATCAATCAAGGCGTGGAACGTGCAAAGCCGGAAGAGCAAGGTGCGGGTGACCAGGGGATGATGTTTGGGTACGCGTGTCGCGAAACGGACAACTACATGCCGCTCGCGCTCGAGTTGTCGCATCGCTTGTTGCGCGAGCTTGCGGCCATCCGGAAGGCGGGGCAAGAAATGACGTACCTGCGTCCAGACTCGAAAAGCCAGGTGACGATCGAGTACGAAAACGACGGAACGCCCAAGCGCATCGAGGCCATTGTGTTGAGCACACAGCACGACGATTTTGGTCCGAATGACGAGGTGATGCTCGCCAAGATCAAAGAAGATGTTGCCACCATCCTCATTCCCCGGGTCAAAGCGAGCATGAGCGAGCGCGTGCAGGGACTGTTCAAAGGAGATCACAAGTTGCACGTGAACCCCACCGGGAAGTTTGTCATTGGCGGTCCCCACGGGGACACTGGGTTGACGGGACGCAAAATCATCGTCGACACCTACGGAGGAAAAGGCGCACACGGCGGCGGTGCCTTCAGCGGGAAGGACCCCTCGAAGGTGGATCGTTCAGCAGCGTATGCAACGCGTCATGTGGCCAAAAACCTCGTGGCGGCGGGCGTTTGCGACGAGGTGCTCGTTCAGGTGGCCTACGCCATCGGAGTGGCTGACCCTGTGGGCTTGTACGTCAACACGTACGGGACAAGCAAGGTGGAGGTTGAAGATGGGATGATTGCCGAGCGCATTGCGGGCATTTTCCCGATGCAGCCGTACCACATTGAACAGCGCTTCAAGTTGCGCACCCCCATTTACACAGAAACGGCGGCTTACGGCCACATGGGACGTCCCTCTGAGGTGGTGACCAAGCGGTTCGCGACCCACAAGGGAGGTGCTGCGAAGGAAATCACGGTGGAGCTTTTCCCCTGGGAGAAGCTGGACAAGGTGGAAGAGGTCAAGCAGGCCTTTGGCCTGTGAGCCGGATTCCGCGGCGTCTTCAGAAAACGAAATCGTACCCTTTGAGCTTCATCAGGCTGTAGGCCTCTGCATTGAAGCTGAAAAGCAGGCTGCCTTTGTGTTGGCCGAGCCCTGAGCCGTCTGATTTTTTCTCAAGGTCAATGAGGAGCTTGGACTTGAAGAGCTTCTTGCGGAAGTTTCTCTTGTCAAAACCCTTGCGCATCGCCTTTTCGTAGAGGTTTTGGAGTTGCCCGAGGGTGAACTCTTTGGGCAGCAGGTCAAACCCCACAGGACGACGGCGGACGCGACGCTTCAAGCGCTCTCTCGCGTAATCGGCAATGTCGTTGTGATCGAATGCGAGGTCGGGGATTTCAGACACCGACACCCAGTGCATGCCGTGCTGCTCCCATTTCTCT
>PKDW01000113.1 GCA_002863145.1 Flavobacteriales bacterium | reverse complement strand
CAAGTAATGAAGCGCCGTCGCCGAGAACATACCATCACTATGTGCAACCTCTGCTGTAAGGTCATGGTCCACTGCGGCTTCAATCAATCGCGAAGGAATCTGCACCGCACGAAGGTACACCAAGGCCCAAGTCGAGGGTGCCCGTCGGCCCGTACATTTGACCACATGACCCCCTCCACCGTCCTCTTGATTGCCCTTGCCTACGTGGCCGTCCTGCTCGGCATCGCCAAATGGTCGAGCAAGCGCAGTGCCAACGCCGATTCCGAGACACAGTTTTTCGTGGCGAGCCAACAAGCCCCTTGGTACGTGGTCGCCTTCGGAATGGTGGGCGCCTCCCTCTCGGGTGTGACCTTCCTCAGCATTCCCGGATGGGTCCGAGACCAAGAGTGGACATACATGCAAATGGTTTTGGGCTATTGTATTGGTTATGTGATTGTTGCGACAGTTCTACTCCCCCTTTACTATAAACTCAAACTCACAAGCATCTACCGTTTCTTGGGGACGCGGTTTGGAAGCCAAGCCCACAAAACGGGCGCTGGGTTTTTCATTTTGAGTCGCGTCATCGGAGCCTCGTTCCGGCTGTTTCTCGTGGCCCTGGTCGTGGACGTTTTGGTGCTTGAACCTCTGGCTGGCGGTGCCACACCGTGGACGTGGTTTGGCCTGACGACGGCTGGGATTTTGGCCGTCATCTACCTGTACACCAAAGAAGGCGGCATGGGCACCGTGATTTGGACGGACACCCTTCAAACCGCCTGCATGCTTCTGGCCGTCGTCCTGACCATCGGCGGCATCCTTCAGGCCGGCGGCCACAGCTGGATTGAACTTCCGGAGGTGGTGGCTTCCACAGACCTGACCCAAATCTGGGTCACCGAGGACTGGAAAATGAGCAACCACTGGCTCAAGCACGTGCTGGCCGGCATGTTTGTCACCATCGCCATGACGGGGCTTGACCAAGACATGATGCAGAAGAACCTCGCCTGCCGAAACCTGCGCGAGGCCCAGTGGAACATGGGGTCCTTCACCGTCATTTTGGTGGGGGCCAACCTGCTGTTCTTGACCATGGGCGCCATGCTGTGGATGCACGCAGACCAAATTGGCATGACCCTTCCCGAGGCCACCGACCGCCTATACCCCATGGTGGCCATGGGTGGCAGCCTTGGACCGGCGCTCGGTGTGGCCTTTGTCGTGGGCCTGCTGGCTTCGGCGTTCAGCTCTGCGGACTCTGCGCTAACCGCATTGACCACCTCCACATGTGTCGACCTCCTTGGCACCCCAGAAATGTCTCCTCAGCGCGCCTCACGCACTCGGCAACGGGTCCACTTGGGCATGGCAATGGCATTGTGGGTGGTCATCATGGCGTTCCGTGCCGTCAATGACACCTCTGTTGTGGCGGCGTTGTTCACCGTGGCCAACTACACTTACGGCCCCCTGCTTGGGTTGTTTGCTGTGGGGATGTTCACGCCTTGGAACCCCAAAGCGAGCGCCGTGCCCTGGGTCTGCATCTCCGCGCCCATTCTCGGCTATGGATTGGAGCAACTCCTGATGGGGTGGCTTGGCTTCAGTTTTGGGTTTGCCTTGTTGCCTGTCAACGGCGTTTTGACCGCCCTCGGGCTTGGATTGATTTCCCTGCAAACTCGCCCGTGATTGTCGGCGTGACTGCGTAATTTTGCCCCCGCATTTATGGACTGAAACACTCCCCATGGAACACACCACTTCTGACCTCCTTCAACGCCTCAGCGAATCCGCCACCATTGCCATGGCGAGAAAGGCACGTGAGCTCAAAGACCAAGGCATCGACGTCATCTCCCTTTCTCTTGGAGAGCCCGACTTTGACACTCCTGCAGAAATGAAGCAAGCAGGCATGGACGCCATCGAAGCCAATGAAACGCACTACACCCCTGTTCCTGGCACACCACGCATCCGCAAGGCCATCGTGGAGAAGTTCAAGCGCGACAACGGGCTGGAGTACACCATGGATCAGGTGGTGGTCAGCACGGGCGCCAAGCAGAGCCTTGCGAACGTGGTCCTCTCGCTGGTCAACCCTGGAGACGAGGTCATCCTCCCTGCCCCTTACTGGGTCAGCTACGAGGAAATCGTCAAGGTGGCTGGCGGCATCCCCTTGGTGTTGCCCACAAGCATCGACAACGACTACAAAATCCAGCCGAGCGAGCTCGAAGCGGCCATCACGCCCAAGACCCGCATGGTGATGTACTCGTCTCCTTGCAACCCTTCCGGTTCTGTGTACACGGAGGCCGAGACCGCGGCGTTGGCCGACGTGCTGCGTAAACACGACCAAATCATCACGGTCAGTGACGAGATATACGAGCTTATCAACTTCACGGACAAGCATGCCTCCATGGCCGCCCAGCCTAGCATGTGGGAGCGCACAGTGACGGTGAATGGCGTTTCAAAAGGATTCGCCATGACGGGCTGGCGCTTGGGTTACATCGGCGCCCCCACGTGGATTGCCGCGGCGTGCACCAAAATCCAAGGTCAGTTCACCTCGGCCCCTTCGAGCATCACCCAAGCCGCATCCGCAGCTGCACTTGAAACCGAACCTGCCCTGGTCAGCGACATGGTCGACAACTTCCGTCGCCGTCGCGCATTGATGGTGGAGGGGCTCAGTCAGGTGCCTGGATTCAAGGTGAATCAACCCATGGGCGCTTTTTACGTGTTCCCCGACGTATCCGCTTTGTTTGGCAAGTCGTTCCAAGGAAAAACCATTGAAAACGCGAACGATGTGGCTTTCTACTTGCTTGAAGAGGCCAGGGTGGCGTCTGTCAGCGGAGCGGCGTTTGGAACCCCCGAATGCATCCGTCTCTCCTACGCAGCGGCGGACGACGTGCTGGCCGAGGCGGTTCGCCGCATCGACGCCGCATGCCGTCAGTTGAGCTGAATCTCATGAAGTTCCGACCTTTGGGGTCATGAGTGATTCCATCTCACCCTCGTCTTTGGACGCCTTGCCGTGGTCCGAACCCCGCGTTTGCGTGGTCGGAGACGTCATGGTCGACGCATACATGTGGGGCCATGTCCACCGCATCAGCCCGGAGGCACCTGTGCCTGTGGTCGAAGTCTCCCGCAAAGAGCAACGCGTGGGAGGTGCGGCCAACGTGGTCAAAAACCTCGCCGCCCTTGGCGCCGAGGTGGACCTCATCAGTGTGGTTGGGGATGACCAGGCGGGGCGCGACCTCACCTCCCTCCTCGCCACCATGTGCACCCCGCATTTGAGCTTGGATCCTTCTCGCCCCACCACCGTCAAAACGCGGGTGATCAGCGGAGGCCACCACGTGGTGCGCGTGGACGAAGAGTCCACTGCGGAAGTCTCTTCCGAGGTGTCGCAAGAAGCCCTTCTCGCCTTGAACGCTCTGCTGAATGGCGACCTCAAACCCGATGTCGTAATCTTGGAAGACTACGACAAGGGCTTGATGACAGAATCTTTGGTGGGGCAGATCATCGAAGCATGCCGTCATGCGGATGTGCCGGTCACCGTGGACCCCAAGCTGAAACGCTTCTCGGCGTACAGAAAGGTTGACCTGTTCAAGCCCAACTTGAAAGAATTGAACGAAGGCCTTGGACTCACCCCTCCCGTGCGTCCATCGGACCGCGAAGGCATGTCGCATGCGGTCGAGGCGCTGATGGCAAAACTGGGCTGCGAACGCGTCTTAGTCACCCTGGGCGAACACGGGTCTTGGATCCACGCCCCCAACGAGGACGTCCATCACGTCCAAATCCCCGCACTTCCTCGCAAAGT
>PKDW01000157.1 GCA_002863145.1 Flavobacteriales bacterium | reverse complement strand
GGCGGCGGTGGTGGCGGCCAAGGCGGGAGCGACGGAGAGCTTGGGCGGCCTGGCCGTGACAGCACACGACTTGACCATTGCCGGATTGGGCAATGTGGGGGAATCCACGTGCCTCCCCTCACTGACGCCCACAGTCATCGTGACCAACTTTGGCACGCAGACCGTGACGGGATTTGAATTGACCACCTCTGTCAACGGACACAGCCCGTTCACGACCATTCACGACGAAAGCGTGGAGTCCGGAGCCAGTGTCGAGGTGATGCTGCCTGAATTGGCACTTGCCGCAGACACCAACGAATTGGATCTCGAAGTTCGCTTGTTGGGCAACTTCCAAGACGATTTTCCAGGAAACGACCAAAGCGTTGAACGCATCGTCTTGGCGCAGAGTGACTACTGGACCATGACACTCAACACGGACACCTGGGCCAACGAAATCAGCTGGCGCATCGAAGACAGCGACGGCGAAGCCATCATGCATGGCGGCGACTACCCTGTGAATGCAGCCACTTACGTGAGCAGCGGTTGCGTTCCCGTGGGCTGTCACACCTTGATCATGGAAGACACCAACGGCGATGGCCTTTGCTCCATTGATTTCGGTGACGACGGCATCTGTGACATCGGAGGAAGCATGAACCTCACCAACGCGGCGGGCGATGTTTTGGTCGAGTTGGACAACACCACGAACAACTACGGTTACGAGGGCTCGTGGGAAGTGTGCGCTTCCGAAGTCTCGGAAATGGAAGGTTGCGCAGATGAAAACAACAACGGCATTTGCGATGCCGCGGAGATCTCAGGTTGCCAAGATGTGACGGCGTGCAACTTTACGCCTGGTGCCATTTTGGACGACGGCAGCTGCACATTCGCAGAACAGTACTACGACTGCTATGGCCAATGCCACTGCGATGAAGACGGAGACGGGGTGTGTTGTGAGTTGGAAACCGATGGATGCACCGATGCGAGCGCGTGCAACTATGTCGAGAACGCCTCTGACGACGACGGCTCATGCGAGTTCACGTCGTGTGTTGGGTGTACCGACCCCAATGGCTGCAACTACGACTCGAGCGCGACAATTTCCGGCGTTTGCGACTACCCCGCCACCCACTACAATTGCGACGGCTCCTGTACAAATGACGTGGATGGAGATGGCGTGTGTGACCCTTTCGAAATCGCGGGATGCGATGACGTGACCGCGTGTGACTACGACGCCGCGGCCACCGACAACGACGGATCATGCACGTACGCTGAATCATACTACAACTGCGACGGCGAATGCATCCAGGACAGCGATGGCGACGGCATTTGCAACGAGTTGGAAGTCGCAGGTTGTCAAGACCAGTATGCCTGCAACTTTGACGCCTCTGCCACAGACAACGACGGATCGTGCACCTACCCTGAGACATACTTCGACTGCGAGGGTGTCTGTCTGAACGATTTCGACGGCGATGGGGTGTGCGATGAATTGGAAATCGCGGGGTGTGACGATGAAACCGCGTGCGACTACGATGCCAATGCCACAGACAACGACGGTTCTTGCACCTACCCCGCAGAATTTTACACCTGTGAAGGCTGCATCCACGACACCGACAACGACCAGGTGTGCGATGAATTGGAAGTCACGGGGTGTCAAGACATCATTGCCAGCAACTACAACCCCGAAGCCACGGACCCTCCCGCTTCAGGGGAAGAATGTTCTTACGAAGCGGGATGCACCGTGGCAGACGCGTGCAACTACAGCGCAGAAGCCACGGTGGCGAACAATGACCTGTGCTTTTGGGCAGAGACCTACTACGACTGCTATGGCGAATGCATCCAGGATTCCGATGGCGACGGCGTGTGTGACGAGTTGGAAATCGCAGGATGCGATGACGCTTCAGCCTGCAACTTCCAAATGGACGCCACCGACAACGACGGTTCATGCGAGTACGCAGAAACGTTCTTCGACTGCGATGGCGCCTGCTTGAACGACACCGACGGCGACGGCGTGTGTGACGAATTGGAAATCGCGGGTTGCGAGGATGCAGATGCCTGCAACTTCGACGCCACGGCCACCGACAGCAACGGATCCTGCACCTATGCAGAGCCGTACTACGATTGTGAGGGCAACTGCCTCAACGACCTCGACGGAGATGGCATTTGTGACGAAGTGGACGACGAGGTGTCGACAGACAATGTGGGTGAATTCTCTGAAGCTCCTGAACTGAACTTGTTCCCCAACCCCATGAGCCCTGAGCACACCATGGTGTTTGTCTCTGGCTTGGACAACGACCAAACCGCCATCCGCGTGCTGGCGTCTGACGGACGTGTCGTCTGGCAGGGAACAGGCATTGTCAAATCCCCCGGCGTTGTGGGGTACCCCATTCGAGAATCCATTGCACCAGGCACCTACTTCATTCAAGTGGGGACCTCCACTCCATCCGGAAACATCCCATTGATGGTCTGGTGATAGGGTTCGGTTCTGCCAGGAACCAAAGAAGAGGACGGCCTGCGCGAAATGCGCGGGCCGTTTTTCGTTTGTCTGGTTTTTGGCATTTTTGCGCAAACCTGCTTTGCGATGATTCCCATGCTCTCTTCCTTTTTGCTCAACGCCGTCTTCACCAACGATGCCGTGGTTCTCGGACTTCTTGCGGGTGCTTTGGGGTTGGTCTTTTACACCCATTCTCTGCCCCAATTCAAGCGGTTCTATACGTTCGTCCCCGCCTTGCTGATGTGTTATTTCATCCCTGCGGCGCTGAATTCGCTGGGCATTGTCAATGGCGAGGAGAGCAACCTTTACTTCGTGGCTTCGAGGTACCTGCTCCCAGCCAGCTTGATTTTACTCTGCCTGTCCATTGACCTCAAAGGCATCTACAACCTCGGCCCCAAGGCCATCATCATGTTTTTTGCCGCCACCGCGGGCATCGTCATCGGCGGACCACTGGCTTTGTGGCTGGTGGGTCAGTCCAACCCGGAGGTGTTGGGCGGGAATGCACCAGACGCCTATTGGCGGGGGTTAAGCACCGTGGCGGGAAGCTGGATCGGGGGGGGCGCCAACCAGGCCGCACTCAAGGAAATCTCCGACACGCTGGACGCTCAATTTTCCATCATGCTCATCGTCGATGTGTTCGTGGCCAATTTGTGGATGCCCTTCCTGCTGTTTGGGGCTGGCATCCGTGACAAAATTGACGGATGGCTCAAGGCAGACGCATCCGCAGTCAACGAGCTTCAGGACAAGGTGGAACAATTGCAAGCCAAAGCCGCGCGCATCCCGAGTTTTCCTGATTGGATGGTCATCGTGGCCATTGCGTTCGGAGGGGTCGCCGTATCTCACTTGGTCGCTGACAATGCGTCGGTGGCGTTGTCCTCTTGGCTCGACAATACAATGGCAGCCAATCCAGACTCTCCGGCCATCTACCTGTCTTCCATCACCAAAGGGTTCTTTTGGTTGGTCGTGACAGCCACTGCGATGGGCATTGCCCTTAGCTTTACCCCCGCCAGATACTACGAGGGCGCCGGTGCAAGCAAAATGGGCTCCGTCTTCCTGTACATCTTGGTGGCCACCATTGGCATGAAAATGGACATTGGCAGCCTCATCGAAAACTGGGCCATGTATGGCAGTGCCGTCAGCATTGGTTTGATCTGGATGCTCGTCCACATCGTCGTGCTGCTCCTGGTGGCCAAACTCATCAAAGCCCCGTTCTTCTTTGTCGCTGTAGGGTCCCAAGCCAATGTCGGTGGCGCTGCATCCGCGCCAATTGTGGCAAGCGCCTTCTCCCCCGCATTGGCACCCGTTGGCGTTCTCTTGGCGGTATTGGG
>PKDW01000093.1 GCA_002863145.1 Flavobacteriales bacterium | reverse complement strand
GAGCCTCAGATCACTCTCGTCCTGAGCGAATACCGCTTTCATGTCGAACAGAACTCCGTTCGGTACCAGCAAGGACCGCAAGGGGCTGGAGCCCTTTTCGATCGTATCGCGGTGTGACACGGCGAGCACCACCACGTCATACGTGCCTGCCGTTTCCGGCATGTCTTCCAGCAGGTCCAACCCCAACTCATTCGAGACCTCGGACCGCGCGACGACCGGATCGAAGACATCTACGTTCATGCTGAAATCGCGCAACTGGGCGACCAGATCGACCACTTTGGTGTTGCGAATGTCAGCCACGTCCTCCTTGAACGTCAGACCCATAACCAACACTTTGGCGTCGAGGGGATTGATGTCGCGGGCAAGCAGACGTTTCACGGTCTGTTTCCCAACGTAGAAGCCCATGCTGTCGTTCACGTAGCGACCGCTGTTGATGACCTTGGCGTGGTAGCCGAGTTTGTTGGACTTCCAGGTGAGGTAGTAGGGGTCGATCCCAATGCAGTGGCCGCCCACGAGGCCAGGCTGGAACTTGAGGAAGTTCCACTTGGTTCCTGCAGCTTCGAGCACCTCGAAGGTGTTGATGCCGATGCGGTCAAAAATGATGCTGAGCTCGTTGACCAAGGCGATGTTGACATCGCGCTGGGTGTTCTCAATGATTTTGGACGCCTCGGCCACGCGGATGCTGCCCGCGCGGTGTGTTCCCGCCTTGACCACAAGGTCGTAGGTCTTGGCCACGACATCCAACGTCGTGTCGTCGCACGCCCCAACCACCTTCACGATGGTCTCGATGGTGTTGACTTTGTCTCCGGGATTGATGCGCTCGGGGCTGTAGGCGACAAAAAAGTCGACCCCCATCCTCAACCCGCTGACTTCCTCCAACACCGGCACACAGTCTTCCTCGGTGCAGCCGGGATACACGGTGCTTTCATACACGACTACATCGCCCTTTTTCAGGGCCTTTCCCACGGTGCGTGAGGCCGCCAAAAGCGGCCCGAGGTCCGGTTGGTGGCTGGCGTGAATGGGGGTGGGCACAGCGACGATGTGGAAGGAGGCTTCCTTGAGGTCGTCTGCGTTGGCCGTGAAGGTGATGTCACACCCTTCAAACCCTTCAGCAGGCACTTCTTCGGAGGGGTCTTCGCCGCGGCGCATCATCTCCACTCGTCCTTCATGGATGTCGAATCCGACCACGCGGATGTGTTTGGCAAACGCCAAGGCGATGGGCAAGCCAACGTAGCCCAGTCCGACCACAGACATGGTGGCTTCCTTGGCCACGAGTTGATCGTGCAACGTGCTCATAGGGGGGTGATTTCGCGGTTGTTCAATTGGTAAGATTGGCCCGATTCTGGGCATGTGGCGCGGCCTTGTGCATCGAAGGCCAGTTGGACGCCGTGGGCGGACATCCAGCCTGCGTGTTTGGCTGGCACGCCCATGACCAAGGCGTGGTCGGGGACGTCTTCGGTGACCACGGCACCCGCGGCCACAAAGGAGTGTGCGCCGAGGGTGACGCCGCAACGGATGGTGGCGTTGGCCCCAATGGTGGCCCCACGCTTCACAAGAGTCTCCTCGTAATCGCCACGTCGGTTGACGGCGCTTCGGGGGTTGCGAACGTTGGTGAACACGCAGGAGGGCCCGAGGAACACGTCGTCTTCAACGGCCAGGCCCTCGTACAGGCTGACGTTGTTCTGCACCTTCACGTTTTTGCCCAAGACCACGCCGCGGGCGACGAAGGTGTTTTGGCCCAAGCTGGTGCCTTCTCCGATCACCGCCTCAGGCATCACGTGGCAAAAGTGCCACACCTTGCAGCCCTCATGCAGCACAGCGCCCTCGTCCACAATGGCGGAGGGATGCACAAACGCAGTGGGGTGGATGGATGAGGTCATGGTGTGTCAGCGCGTGGTGTACGATTCGAAGTCCTTGTGTTCACTGCGGTGCAAGTCCGCTTCGCTGAGGCTCTTGAAATAGTCGTACGTGAGTTTGAGCCCTTCTGCACGTGACACCGTGGGTTCCCAGCCGAGCACTTCCTTGGCACGCGCGATGTCCGGACACCGTTGTTTGGGGTCGTTGACCGGCAGGGGCTTTCGGACCACCTCAACGTCCGAGCCCGTGAGCGCAAGGATTTCTTTTGCGAATTGTGCAATCGTGATTTCATCGGGGTTGCCGATGTTGACGGGGCGCGTCTCGTCGCTGAAGTGCAAACGCACGATGCCTTCTACCAGGTCGTCCACGTAGCAGAAGCTGCGCGTTTGCGAGCCGTCGCCAAACACCGTCATGGGTTCGCCGCGAAGTGCTTGTCCAATGAAGGCCGGCAGCACGCGACCGTCGTTCAAGCGCATGCGAGGTCCGTAGGTGTTGAAAATGCGCACGATGCGGGTCTCCAAACCGTGGAAGGTGTGGTAGGCCATGGTGATGGCTTCTTGGAAGCGCTTGGCTTCGTCGTACACGCCGCGCGGCCCCACGGTGTTGACGTGGCCCCAGTACGCTTCATGCTGGGGATGAACCTCGGGGTCTCCGTAGATCTCGCTGGTCGAGGCAACGGTGATGCGGGCGCCTTTGGCTTTGGCCAACCCCAGGCATCGGTGCACCCCCAGCGACCCCACTTTCAGGGTTTGGATGGGGATTTTGAGGTAGTCGATTGGACTGGCGGGCGAGGCGAAGTGCAGGATGTGGTGAAGCGGACCACTGACGTGGATGTATTCGGTGACATCCTGATGCACGAAGGAGAAATTGGACAAGGGAAGCAGGTGCTCGATGTTGCGCATGTCTCCTGTGATGAGGTTGTCCATGGCAATGACTTGGAACCCGTCTTTCACAAAACGGTCGCAGAGGTGCGAGCCCAAAAAGCCTGCGGCACCTGTGATGAGTACGCGCTCGGTGGCATGGTTGCTGTTCATGGTTGTGCGTCGAGAATGGGGCGTCCTATGGAACGGTAGGTCCATCCCAATTTGGCCAGCTTGGCCGTTTCGTACAAGTTGCGTCCGTCAAAAATGACTTTGGCGTTCATGCGTTGTGCGAGCTCGTCAAAATCAGGGGTTCTAAAGGCCGCCCACTCGGTGCAAATCAGGAGGCAGTCTGCCCCTTCAATGGCGTCCATGGCACGTTGTGCGTACTGGATGCGGTCGCCCACACGGCCCTTGACGTTGTCCATGGCCTCAGGGTCAAATGCCACAATCTCGGCACCTGCGGCCAGCAGCTTTTCGATCATGTACACCGACGGCGCTTCCCGAATGTCGTCTGTCTCAGGCTTGAACGCCAGTCCCCACAGGGCCACTTTCACGCCTTTCAAGTCTCCACCATAATGGGTCAGCATTGGATCAAACAGGACCGTCTTCTGCGATTCATTGACCTCCATCACGCTGTCCAAGATTCGGAACTCGTGACCAGCCTCTTTGCCGCTTTTGTGCAGGGCTTGAACGTCCTTGGGGAAACAGCTTCCGCCATACCCGATGCCCGGGAAGAGGAAGCGAGGCCCAATCCGGGAATCCGTGCCCATGCCGCGGCGCACCATGTCGACGTCGGCACCTACGAGCTCGCAGAAGTTGGCGACCTCGTTCATGAAGGTGATCTTCGTCGCAAGGAAGGAGTTGGCGGCGTACTTGGTGAGTTCAGCACTGCGCTCGTCCATGAACAAAAGCGGATTGCCCTGACGCACGTAAGGCTTGTACAGCTCCTCCATCATTTGGCGTCCGCGCTCACTGGAGCAACCCACCACGATGCGGTCCGGCTTCATGAAATCGTCCACCGCAAATCCTTCGCGCAAAAACTCGGGATTCGACACCACGTCGAAGTCGAAAGTGGCGTGGGCGGCAATGGCTTC
>PKDW01000169.1 GCA_002863145.1 Flavobacteriales bacterium | reverse complement strand
TCGGCCATCCACGCGTCCATCAGCTCGTGCTACGGTGCGTACTCGGGCAGGCGGGCGTTGACGTCGGGGTGCTGCGGGGCTGGGATGGCAGCCACCTGGCGGAGGAGGTCGCGCCCACGGCCTACTACCGCTGGATGTACCGAACCATCCAGGGTGCCATGTTCGATGAGTTTGAGGCGGCCGCAGGGGCGGCGCAAGCCCAAGAGAAATTTGAAGCGTGGCACAAGACCATTGTAAGCGAAAACGCCTTTCCCAAGCTTCTGGCCAACGCCGAGTCTCCCTGGTGGGACGACGTCCGTACGGACGCTGTGGAAACGGCATCTGACATCGTGGCGCACGCATGGACGGTCGCCCGAGAAGACTTGACGCGTGCGTTGGGCGACAACCCAGAAAAGTGGCAATACGGACGTCTTCATACCGTCGTCCACGAGCACGCCATGAAGGACGCGCCGTTGGTAGGGGACTTCCTGAGCGTGGGGCCGTATGCCTTGCCAGCCGCCAAAGACGCCCTGAACAAGTACGAGTTCAAGCTGAAAGAAGAGGTGAAATTCGAAGTGTTCTCGGGGCCTTCTATGCGGATCGGCATCGACTTCGCCGACGTGGCCGCCTCCGAAAGCATCCTGCCTACAGGACAATCGGGCAACGCCTTCAGTCCGTTCTACGACAACCAGGCTGCGCTTTACCACGCCGGAGAATTCCGAAAGCAGCGCATGGACCGGGGGGACATCGAAGCACACCAGACCGCCGTGGCGCACCTTCGCGCCAAGAAGTGACAACAAGTGCAACGTGTTGATTGAGAGCGACCTCTCTGAGACTGATTAAATATTATGTATATTCGAAGACCAAATCAGAACCCATGCGCACGTTGATCTTCACCTTGCTTTTCCTCGTGATGGGGGGTAGCTACGCTCAAACTACGCAACCCTACCAGCCTGACGCCAACGGCGACGGCCTCATCAATGCTGAGGACATGCTGTCTTTTTTGACGGTCTTTAATACGCAATGGGGTCCCGATTTAAGGGTTCCCTGCGATTACCAAGGCACAGCGCTCGAGACCTTGATGGCGGACCTGCTCAACGGCGATGCCACCATGGATTCGCTCTACTTTGCCTACAGCATTTACGACAGCGCCGAGATCTTCATGCCGGAGTGTCCCGATCCCGTGACAGTCTACAACTTGGTGGAGCGCAGCGGAACCATCCTCTCCTTTGAACGCGTGACGTTCCCAGATGGTCGCATGACGGTCACTTCAGGGGAGGAGATCGACGGTCACTACGTGTTCTTTGATGTGCGCCACAACCCAGAGTTCGGGGTGCACTCCATCGAGTTTGGCGACGCCGCCATCGTGGCCGAAGCGGCACCATTCTTTGATGGACTGTGGCACTACGCCAACGACCACATCGGATTGCCTTTGCCATCCTCTTGGTACCTCGACAGCCTCGGCATTCACTTCCCCGCCTACGAAGGCACCTTGAACCAATATGGCGACTTTCAATTTGTCCCCTACTGGTCCACCCCAGCGTCTGAAGACTCAGGCGACGCAGGGGAAGGTGGCGATTCAGACCAATAAGCCTCAGTCAGCCGGCAGGTTCCGGTCAAGCATCAAAAGCATACTCGCGCAGGTGGCTGCGCCAAGTTCGAGTTCCCGTTTGTGGACGTTTTCCCACACGTCCTGGCTGCTGTGATGCAGGTCAAAATACCGCTGTCCATCCGGCACCAAGCCCATGAGCAGGGGACGAGGCTCCAGTTCTTTCAGCGGTCCAATGTCCACACCTGACCCACCACGCCCGAAGTAGTGAAGGTTGTACGGCTCGAGAGTCGAGGCCCAGCTGCGCACCATCTCCACGCCACTGTCCAAGGCGTCCATGCGCACGCCACGTGGCACAAAGCCCCCCGCGTCTGATTCCATGGCGGCCACATGCCGCAGACCTGCGAGATGTTCTTCTGCGGCCACTTGGGCATACTTCTTGCCGCCGCGGTTTCCGTTTTCTTCGTTGATGAAAAGCACAAAGCGCATTGTGCGCCGCGGTGTGTAGCCCACGGCTTTGAGGGCCCGAAGCGCTTCCAAGGTGTGCACCACGCCAGATCCGTCGTCGTGCGCCCCTTCACCAATGTCCCATGAATCCAGGTGGCCGCCGAGGGTGATGATTTCGTCAGGTCGCTCGCTGCCGCGCCATTCGCCAATCACGTTGCCTTGTTCCGCAGTGCCGAGGTCCACGCAGTTCATCCGCATCCGAACGGTCAAGGGGCTTGTGGCCGCCTTGGAAGCTTGAGACAGGGCGGACGCGTCCACGGTGGAGATGGCGGCTGCTGGAATTCGTGGAATGTCCGCTTGGTAGCGTAGCGAACCCGTATGCGGAAGGGTGTCAAGGGCATGGGTCAAAGAGCGGACGAGCACCCCAATGGCCCCGGCCCTCGCTGCGGCCGAGGCGCCACCACCACGTTGGTCGAATGCACCACCGTACGCCGCACCTGTATTGATGAGCAGCGGATCCATAGGGCGGTTGAACAGCACGATGTGACCGCGGGCGTCCAGGGTGTCCAAGGCATCCAATTGACGGACCACCAAGAGCGGCCCTTCAATCCATCCCTCTTCTGGAGTGGGTACCGACCCTCCCAAGGCCGTGACATGCAGGGGCATGACCCTGCCATCGGCATCCTTGGCTGAGGCCTCTGCCACGTCGCCACGGGTCCAAGCTGGCACCGTGACGGGCATGATGTACGACGTGTCGGCACCGCATTGCTCCATCATGGCCTGCCCCCACGCAATGGCGCGATCGGCACTGGGAGAGCCGCTTAGTCGATGGCCAATGTCTTTGCAAAGGACGCGCAGGTTTTCATGTGCCTCCCCATGGGTCAAGACTTCGCTGAACACCTCGCGAACGAGGGCGCTGTCCGTACGCAAGTCTCCCGTTTGTCCTGCCGCCACATTCAGCACCAAGAGCCCCAGGCTGGTCCACGTCATTTTTCGCTTCATCATGGTGCAAGGTAGCCGCACGTGTCCGTACTTCGAATCATGAACATGTGGGACGAACGATACAGTGCCAACGACACCGTGTATGGGGTCCAACCCAACGTCTTTTTTGCGTCGCAGCTCGCGATGCGTGAGTTGGGTACTGTTTGTCTTCCCTGCGATGGGGAGGGGCGCAATGCGGTGCATGCCGCCGCGAAAGGTTGGACGGTGCGTTCGTTCGACGTGAGTCCTGTGGGCGTCCAAAAGGCCCAAGCCCTCGCAGCGTCACGCGGCGTCGACATTCAGGTCGAGGTGGCCGACGCGCTTGTGTTTGCGCCTGAGGCGCAGTTCGACGTGGTGGGGCTCGTGTTTGCACACATGCCGGAGGAACGTCGTGCAGCATTCCACGCGCGCGTTTGGCAATGGGTGAAGCCCGGAGGCTGCATGATTGTCGAAGGCTTTCATCGGGACCAACTCGGATTGAACTCGGGAGGTCCCAAGCGCTTGGACATGCTGTTTCACGAAGCCACGTTCGCAGAGGACATTGAAAGGGCATTCGACGACGCGACCCTCGTGTGGAATGCACGATGCGCCCAGGTGCTTGACGAAGGGCCGTTCCACCAGGGACCGGCGGTCACATGCCAAGTGGTCATTCAAAAGAAGTGATGGGAACCTTGCAACCAGGACAACGGGTGAAGTTTTTGAACGATGTGGGCAGCGCTACTGTGGTGCGCATCGAGGGTGCCACCGTGGTGGTGGAGGATGAAGATGGGTTCGAGCGCTTCGTCGACCAGGCTGAACTTCTCGTCGCCCCCGACCCGGAGGAGGAAGCCAAGCAATACGGCGACACGATTCCGGATGCGTG
>PKDW01000150.1 GCA_002863145.1 Flavobacteriales bacterium | reverse complement strand
AGCCCTGGCACAAAGTCCGAAACATCCAAAACCATGCGCGTCTCTCTGGTTTGATGTTCCAAACACACCTTTCCTTGAGAATCCAAAATCCGAATGGCACCGAGAGGGACGGAGGAATTTGCCTCCAAGGCGTTGGAGGTTGGATTGGGTCCTAAATCCAGATTGAATGCCGCATTAGGTTCCCTTATTTCATCAACCTGACCAGAACACAGACAATCTGCATTGATCATGTCGTCGAGGGTCGCTGGGTTTCCATCGTCACAGGAATCTCCAACCAACACGCATGCACCATTGTCAATTTCTGCCAAAGGTTCATAGTTGCAGGCATCGGCGTTTGTGCATCCCAAAGAGTTGTAAATCACCATGCTTTTCCAGTAAATGGTATCGCCATTCGCCACACCCCAAGGACCTCTCCAGCCAAAGCGAGCAACGTCCCCCTCGAATGTCCCACTTCCACTATTTGGGGGAGTCGTCAAGTCAAGCGTATAAGTCTGGAAGGCGGTCATGCCGGTATCCACGGGGACGTTCCAATGACACATGAACGCATTCGATTCGGGTCCGTAAGCGAACAATCTTGCGTTTGGATTGCCAGAAGAAGTGGGATTCTTCAACGTGATTTGGACCCGATCGTAATCGCTCGCATCGATGCCCAAACTTTCGCTAAGTGTACCACTTCTCATGACAGGCGTGGTATTGAACGCACGCATGGCCATGGCTTCTGGCTGTTCAATCAGGTTGCAGCCCAAATTGTTCTCACTGGCGGGCACCCATCCCTCTTTCGAACCTTCCCAATCGTAGGAAATCTGCTCTTGGCTGACCGCCACGAAGGCCATAAAAATGAGAGGCACCGTGGACATCACCACTCTGGCAACGACCGCTCTTGAAATCCGCATTCTAATGATCATAACTAATGTTTACTCGGTTTCGCGCAATTGCCAAGAAAGGTACATTAAGAAATCTTTTGACAGCCATTTCGATTCTCATGTTCTATCCCTCATCATGTCGTTCATCCCTGCCGATTCTTCTGTGCGCCATAACATCCATTTCGGGATGGGCGCAATCCACGTATTACGTCTCTCCCACCGGGAGTGACGAAGCCTTGGGCACGGCTCCCAATTCAGCGTGGCAAACGCTTGCCAAGCTCAATGAACAGACCTTTGCCCCAGGGGATCAGATTCTTTTCGAGCGCGGGGGGCATTGGCTAGGCATGTTTCATCTCAAGGGTTCAGGCTTGCAATCTCAACCCATTGTTCTCGGTGATTTCGGAGCTTCAGACCAGCCTATGCCCACCATTGATGGAGATGGCTTTCAATCTGCTTTGCTCATCTACAACGACAGCTTCATCACCGTCGAAAATCTCGTGTTCACCAACCAAGCTTCACATCTCGATTCCAATGGCGTGGTGAAGAAGTTGCCCTCTTTCTTAGGCGAATCGAACGATTGGGGCTCAGGAAAAAATGTGCGATTCGGCATCAAGGTGGTTGCAGATGCGACGTCACTTGAGGGCATTGTCATCAGAGACATTGTCATTCATGACGTTTTCCCTACACCCACCAACCCAGAAAACAAGCACTTGGGCTATGGCATCAAGCTGGAAAATCGGTCAGATACACTTCTGGGCAATGTCAACACCATCGACGATGTTGTCATCGAGAATGCGAAAGTCACACGGACCGGACATTATGGTCTGTGGATCAAAGCACTCGGGCTGGCTGGGAACAACAGCATCAAAAACAACAACATTCACGTCAAAGGATGCACCTTCTCACACACCGGAGGATCAGGTTTTGTCCCCAACAGATGTCGGGACGTTGTGGTAGAACATTGCGTTTTTAATCACACAGGTTCAAGCATAGACGAACGAATGTGGAAACGCGGCAGCGGCACATGGTCATTCAAATGCGAGCGCGTTTTCATTCAAAACAACCGGTTGATGAATGCACACGGGCCGCAGGATTCCTACAGTGCCCACATCGACTACGGAAACAAGGATGTCATCATCCAATACAACTTGAGCTTCAACAACGAGGGAGGCTTCGCAGAGGTTTTGGGCGACAACATCAATTGTGGCTACCGCTACAACATCAGCATCAACGATGGCTACAGAGAGGATCCTGAGGGGCTCCCGTGGAACAAGAAAGGCAAAATCTTTTGGGTCTCTACTTTCTGTGGCGGTGCTGTTCGATGCCCAAGTGTGGGAACGTTTTTTTACAACAACACGGTGTATGTTGATTCCACGCTTAACCCAGAAATCTATGTGTGGCCTGAGGCGGGAGATGTGCACATCTTGAACAACCTCATCTGCTTGGCTCCCGACGGTGAAACGCTCGAGAGTTTTCTTGAAAATCAAGACAATCAGTATTCTATAGGAACCAATTTGTTCTACCCAGCCTCTCGGATTGAATTGGATGAGGACCTCACGGAAGGAGCATTGTTTGTGGATCCCGTTTTTGTTCCAAACTCTGCGATGATTCCCCTTCAGTCGGCACTGAATTTTCAATTGCAGAACAGCAGTCCTGCATTGCAAAGTGGAACGCTTATTTCAGGGAGTGCGAACACCCTCGATTTTCTCGAAAACAATGGGGGGCGAGATTTCTTTGGTCAGCCCGTTTCAAACACTCTTCTTCCATCCATCGGAGCATTGCAATCTTCACTTTGCGGGACCAACAGCCATTGGAGTTCATCCGAAGCCATGTGTTTGCCAATCAATGATGCTTGCTTTGGGGATCTCGACAACGATGGGTCTTTGTCGGTCATGGACTTGCTCATCCTTCTCTCTCTTCTTTCAATTGCTTGCTGAGTAAGGTGCTGCATCTAATGTCTGAAAAGCAAGAACGGGCCACCCGAAGGTGGCCCGTTCCCTTTTCAATCAGGCGAAGTCTTATTCACAAGAGAGATATTCACCATTGATGCTGATCTCATCAAATTCAATAGACCCACTCGTCACTTGAATTTTAACGGAACGAGCAAAGGCAACTGAGTTCACAGTGATTGTGTTCATTCCCAAGCTCAAGGGCTGGGCATTTCCATTGAACCAATTGCCGTTGGCCGTTGTCTTGACCACGCGGTAGTTCGCACCACCGTCAGGAAGTGATGTCACATTGATGGTCAATGTTTGCGCTGCACCACTGTTGGCGTCGTTAGGCGTCGTCAACGTGATGGCATGAGTCCAAGTTGCATTGGGTCCGTTCGTGAACAGACCACAAGCGCCAACTGATGAGCTCACAACGGCAGGCTCGCATACATTGCCCCAGAGCTGGAAGAAGTCAAGCAAGTCGTTGACATCCACCTCGCCATCGCCAGTGAAGTCACCTGGGCAGGCTTCTGGGTAGTCACAGCCACCTGGGTAGTTGGCAGTTGCATCGTAGTCAAGTCCCTCAGGGTCCGTGCAGCCCACGAACAAGCAAGAACCGTCATCCGTGGTCGCAGCAGCGTCGTAGTTCACTGCGCTGTCGTCGGTACAACCGGTCAACAAGCAGCCGAAGTCACACTGGCCATCTTCCACGTTGGCGTCCATGTCGTAATTGCAAGACGCCTCGTAAGTACAACCGAGAACAACATACTCTTCACAGATGGTTGAACCGTCTGCATAATTGTGACATGAGGGGTTCAGGCAGTTGCCAGCGCAGTCGTAGAATGCATCTGGGTATGTGCAAGATCCATCCTCAATGATTGCAGAATCATCGTAATTGCAAGCGGCATCATCTGTACAGCCTGCGCAAGTGAGGTACTCACAAGAGGCATCATCATCTGTGGCAGCGCTGTCGTAGTTGCAGGCACCACTGTCGGTACAACCGGCAATCTCCAACTCGTCACACACACCGTCGCCGTCCGCGTCATTCAAGCACACGCCATCACA
>PKDW01000115.1 GCA_002863145.1 Flavobacteriales bacterium | reverse complement strand
ACGGCCTTGCCGTCGTAGTCGCCTGCCAATTCTTCAACCAAGGGACCGACCATGCGGCAAGGACCGCACCACTCTGCCCAAAAATCGACGAGCACAGGCTTGTCGCTGTTGATTGCGAGCTCCTCGAAGTTCGCGTCTGTGAATTCTACTGCCATGATGAAAGTTGATTCTGATTCTTCAATGTTCTGTTAAGCAAAGGTATCCGTGTGTTGTTCACGAACAACGGCATAATCTTTTTGCCCCGAAGGCATTTTTCAACCTTTTGGGAGACCGGCCGTGGACAACGCCCCTTGCATCTTTCTACGCCGCTCCAAGCTTAACGCTTCAAGTCCAGTCGGTACTGGGCCTTGCCGGGGATGCACAGTTCCTCGAGGTCGCTCACGAATTGGTCGTCCAACTGCACCTTCGACGTGCGGCTGGGCATGTCAAGCTTGGCTTCGTCGTCGTAGATTTCCAGGGTCACGCCCACGGGTCCAGGGTGGTTCGTCACGCTGGTCGTGAAGCGGTCCACCCAGCCGTCGTTCAACGCGCTCAATTGAATTTGAATGCGCAACCGGCCGATGCGCTTTTCGCGGGCTTCGGACAAGAGCTCGATCGATTGGAGCTTGGCCTCCAACCCTTCCCGGCCCAAGCCTTGCTCCTTCACCTGGGTGGTCACCATGACCATCCACCCTTCCACCATGAACTCCTTGAACTTCACGTAATCCTCACCAAAGCAGCGGAACTCGTGGATGCCCTTGTAGTCCTCAATCGAGAAGAAGCCCCAAGGCCTTCCCGACTTGCTGATGCGGTGTTCGCACGAAGAAATGAGGCCGCCAAACGTCAGCACCTTGCCCTTCTCCTGCGCGAGGTTGTCCAAGCGTGAGAGTCCACCCTTCGCGCACAAATGGTCGAGCTCGAGTCGGAATTTGTCCAACGGGTGGCCGGAGATGTAGACGCCCACGATGTCGCGCTCCTTGTTGAGCAGGTCCATCGAGGCCCACCTTTCGCATTCGTGGATGGGCGGCTCGGGAATGTCCATGGCGCCGTCGTCGCCCCCAAACAGGGAGACCTGCGCCGAATTGGCCGAATCCTGGGTCGCCGCACCGTAGCGAACGGCCAATTCAATCAGCGGGCGGTCCTTGTGGTCAGGCGCAAAGAACTGGGCGCGGTGCAGCCCAAAGCTGTCGAATCCACCGCCCAAGGCCAGCGCCTCGAAAACCCGCTTGTTGCAGTCCTTCAGGTTGACGCGACACGCAAAGTCGAAGAGCGACGTGTAGGGCGACTTCGAGCGTCCCTCGACGATGGCAATCACCGCTCCTTCCCCCACGCCACGCATGGCGCCGAGTCCAAAGCGAATCGCCCCCTCTTTGTTGACGTTGAACTTGAAGGAGGATTCGTTGACATCGGGTCCGAGCACGGGCACGCCCTGACGACGAGCCTCTTCCATCAGGTTGGTGACCTCCTTGATGTCATTCATGTTGTTGGACAACTGCGCCGCCATGAATTCGGCCGTGTAGTTGGCCTTCAGGTAGGCCGTTTGGTAGGCCACCCAAGCGTAGCACGTAGAGTGCGACTTGTTGAAGGCGTAGGAGGCAAACGCTTCCCAGTCCGTCCAAATCTTTTCCAGCTTCTCCGCGTCGTGTCCCTTCTCGGTGCCGCGCGCCATGAAGTCGGGCTTCATCTTGTCGATGATGTCCTTCTTCTTCTTTCCCATCGCCTTCCGCAGGCTGTCGGCCTCACCCTTGGAGAAGCCTGCGAGTTTTTGGGACAAAAGCATCACCTGCTCCTGGTACACCGTGATGCCGTACGTTTCTTCCAAGTACTCTTGACACGCGTCCAAATCGTACGTAATCGCCTGCCGTCCGTGCTTTCGCGCGACAAAGTCTGGGATGTATTCCATCGGACCCGGACGGTACAGCGCATTCATGGCGATGAGGTCTTCAAAGACCGTCGGCTGCAAGGCCTTGAGGTGCTTCTGCATCCCCGCCGATTCGTATTGGAAGATGCCGATCGTGTCGCCACGCTGGAACAGCTCGTACGTCTTGGGGTCGTCGAGCGGGAATTCGTCGGGATAGAGGTCCTTGCCATGGCGGAGCTTCACGTTTTTGACAGCGTCCTTGATGACCGTCAGGGTCTTCAAGCCCAAGAAATCCATCTTGAGCAGGCCGGCGTCCTCCGCCACCGCGTTGTCGAACTGCGTGCACGCCATCGCGCTGTCCTTGGCCGTGGCAACCGGGACAAAGTTGGTGATGTCGTCGGGGGTGATGATGACCCCGCAGGCGTGGATGCCTGTGTTTCGCACACTGCCCTCCAAGACCCGCGCCGTCTGGATCGTCTGTCCCTCGAGCGTCGGTTGGGTGCTGATGGCCTTGAGCTGCTCCACCATGGCGAAGCCTTCGCTCCTCACCTTCTCCTTCAGCGCCTTGTCGTCAAGGCTGAACATCTTCTTGAGGGAAATATCCGGGACAAGCTTGGCGAGGCGGTCTGCGTCGCCCAGTGGCAATTCCATGACGCGCGCCGTGTCTCGGATGGACGACTTGGCAGCCATGGTGCCGTAGGTGATGATTTGGGCCACTTGGTTGGCGCCGTACTTGTCAATCACATAGTCAATGACCCTGCCACGCCCTTCGTCGTCAAAGTCGATGTCGATGTCCGGGAGGCTCACACGGTCTGGGTTCAAGAACCTCTCGAACAGCAAATCGTACTTGATCGGGTCGACGTTGGTGATGCCGACGCAATAGGCCACGGCTGAACCCGCGGCCGAACCACGTCCGGGTCCCACGCTCACGCCCATGTCTCGGGCGGCCGTGGTGAAGTCCTGCACAATCAGGAAGTAACCAGGGTAGCCCGTGCGTTCGATGGTCTCGAGTTCGAAATCGATGCGCTCCCGAATCTCGTCCGTGATTTCCTCGTAACGCTTTTCCGCGCCGAGGTACGTGAGGTGACGCAGGTACGCGTTCTCGCCGCGCTTGCCGCCGTCCTTGGCGTCTTCTTCATGCACGAACTCGGCAGGGATGTCAAATGCGGGCAGCAGCACGTCGCGCTCCAATTCGTATCCCTTGCACTGGTCGACCAGTGCGGATATGTTGGTGATGGCCTCGGGCACATCCGAGAACAGTTCCTTCATTTCCTCGGGAGATTTCAGGTAGAAGCTGTCGTTGGGAAAGCCAAACCGGAACTCCCGCCCCCGCTTGCCGACATAGCGCTTGGGTTGGCTGACGTTGCGCGCATCCTTGACACAAAGCAGAATGTCGTGGGCGTCGCTTTGGTCTTGTCGGGTGTAGTAGCTGTTGTTGCTCGCCACGAGCTTGACGTCGTGCGTGGCAGCCAAGCCTTTCAACACGCCGTTGACCACGGTCTCTTCTTCGAGTCCGTGCCGATTCAACTCGGCATAGAAATCGGCGCCCATCAGGTTTTTCCAAAACAGGAACGCCTCCTCTGCTTGGGCTTCGCCGACGTTCAGGATGAGAGACGGCACTTCTCCAAACAGCCCTCCTGTAAGGACGATCAAATCCTCCTTGTACTCCTCAACAAGGGCCCGGTCGATCCGAGGCACGTAGTAGAAGCCGTCGGTGTAGGCCTTCGAAGCCAACTTGGTCAGGTTGTGGTAGCCTTTCTTGTTTTTCGCAAGGAACACCGTCGGATAGCCGTCGTCCTTGACGCTCTTGTCGTTCATGTCGCGGCAGACATTCAATTCCGCCCCCACGATGGGCTTGATGCCCTCTTTGTTGCAGGCCCGCACAAACTGAAACGCCGCCATCATGTTGCCGTGGTCCGTCACAGCCAAGGCGGGCATGCCCATGTCCTTGGCGGCAGAGACCAGTTCACTCACCGGGCTCACGGCTTGCAGAACGCTGAATTGCGAGTGCACGTGGAGGTGCGTGAACGGGACGTCTTCCAGGGCTGC
>PKDW01000184.1 GCA_002863145.1 Flavobacteriales bacterium | reverse complement strand
GCGGCGTCGTAGTTGCAAGCATTGGCCTCCATGCATCCACACACATTGACTTGGCCAAATGTGCCCACGCCGTCAAACGTCGACGTCATCAAGATGGCTGCGTCCTGGTTTCCTTGAGGGAACACTTGGTAGTTCAACGTGCCAGAAATGCTACCCGCTGTGGTGATCTGCATGACAAGGATGCGGCCATCGACGTCAGGCAGGCCATTGGCCGCCGTGTTCAAGACAAACCAGCCCAATCCAGGATCGGTGTCGGACGTGAAACCGGTCTCACCATCGACGGTAAACAACGTGGTCAAGTCCAAATCGGGATCCACCAACGTGGGGTCGGCGTATTCAATACCGAGGGGCCCTGCAGGACCGGTCAAACCAATGGTCGCGTATGAGTCATCCACAATGTTGGGGAAATCCACAAGCGATGCCGGGTTCACCCCTGATGCATTCCACGTCGTGTTTTGGGGACTGTTCCAAGCGCCTTCCGGAACGTTGATGGTCAAGGGGTTGTCCGCGTTGCTGATGACTGCGCTCAAACGGTCTGTGCTGCTGAGGGTATTCACGTACACGCGGTAGGTCGTAAGACCTTCCTGGGTTGAGGGGAATGAATCCACGGACAAGGTGAAGGCCGATTCTGTGCAAGAGCAGAATTCACAAGAGCCATCTTCATCAGTAGCCCCTGCGTCGTAGTTGCACGCAAAAGCATCTGTGCATCCGGGCACTTCGTCCTCATCACACACACCGTCGTTGTCGGTGTCAGGCACCAAACCGTCACAATCGCAGAACCCGTTGGGGGTCCCAACACAAGACCCATCGCTGATGTTGGCGTTGGGGTCGTAGTTGCATGCATCCAAGTTGATGCATCCGTACACTTCATCGCCTGCACACACTGTGGGGCTGTCAGGAGACGCCTCATTGCAATCACCCCCGCACACCCCGATCGCATCGAGGTACAGACAAGAACCGTCGTCGACGGTGGCGTCTGGATTGAATGTGCAAGAGTTGACATCCGTGCAACCTTCGACGTCTTCCTGTGGAGCGACATTGAACGTAGATGTAATCCGAATTTCTTCTGTTCCTACACCTAGAGGGAATACTTGATAGTTTATTGTTCCTGAAACACCTCCAGCAGTGGTCAACTGCATTACCAGCACTTGCAAGTTCTCGTCAGGCAGTCCATTGGCTGCAGTGTTCAAGATGTACCAAGAAGAGCCCGTAAGTGTGTTGCTCTCGAGGGTGGTCTCGCCATCTGTCAAAAAGTATGGCGTGATGGGTTGCGCCGCATCCTCTACGATGGAGGGATCGGCGGCACCAGCGATGCCCGAAGTGGACGCTGGCCCTGTCAAGCCGATGGTGGCGTAGGTGTCATCTGCCAACTCAGGAAAAGAGACCAAAAATGCGGGGTTGATGCCCGCGGCGTTCCAGCTTGAATTGAAAGAACTGTTGAACGCTCCGTCAGGCGTATTGATGAGCAAACCTTCTTGGTCATTTCCATAGACCGCACTCATGCGGTCGGTGGCGTCTTGCATGTTGACATAGAAGCGGTAGGTCGTCAACCCTTCTTGCACGGCCGGGGACGAGTCAATCGTCAGGTCGTATTGGGCCGAGCCCATGGTTGTGAGCCCTGCAAACAGAAGCGCACAAAACGTAAGATGTTTCATGAATGTGAGAGAATTAGATATTTGAATGCCAAGTTAGCGGGGGCAACGGGGTGATTTGGGGGGCATGTACTGGAAGGAATCAACATCTGAGGCTTGAAAAGCGTCCTCTCTCTGAACTGACATGTTGTCCACGAACGCCAACAACTTCTCCCGGGGTGATTCGGTGTGCGTGACCTGTCCTCCGTAACTTGCCTGACTGAACATTCCTCTTTTGAATGAACCCACGATTCACCTGCAATCCCATCCCACTGCGCCAAGGCTTGACCATGGGTGTGGTGGCGTTGTCATTCCTTCTCATCGGCGCGGCCCACAACATGGTGGTTGCCGCACCTGCAGAAGGCATTTCCCTCCCTCCTGCCTCCATTATTACGGCCAATGCCACAACGTGTGTGGAGACTCCAATCACCTTCGACTTGGGAGGTTTTGACCTTGATCCTGACAGCATCAGCGAGGTGCCTTGGATCATTGCCCACAATGGAACGCCCCTCACGGAGACCAACCTATCCGATTTTCTCGAGCTTGGAGTTCTTGGTGATTCCCTGATTGATTGGTACGGCTCCACGTCCTTGACATTCACCCCCACCGAAGAAGGGTGCTTTACCGTCAGCGTTGAGCCCTACATCTACTACGATTCACTGGGCACCCAAAACGTTGTTGGCACCACGGTGATTGTGGGTGGTGCGCCTGCGACACCCACACTGAACGGGTTCGACGCCAACACTGCGGACCCTGTGCCAGGCGGCGTGTTGCTTTGCGATGGTGGCTCGACCTCTGGGGCTTTGGCCTCGAACACCGTTGGAGAAATCCCCATGTCCATGTCCTACCGCTTCGAAGACGCGGCAGGGGTGGCTCTGGCCTCTGCAGAAGTATTGGATCAAATTGGAGAAGCCTGTGATGGCCCCAGCATCAACATGACTTTCGCTTCTGGCCCACTCGGAGTGGGGCAGTATGCCTTCATTGCAACCGCGACCAACCAATGCGGTTCGTCCGTGGACACCCTCGAAGTGGAAGTCGTGCGTATTCCTGATTTTGGTTTAAACTCTGCACCGGTCTGTGTCGACACAGATGCAGTGGTGTTCAGTGACTTTGTCTTGGAGGACTACGCCATGTCCAACGACTCGCTCCCCGAGCCCACGGCTGTATGGAGCGACGGAGGCACAGCACTCGATTCCAACATTTTCGTTTCTCCCGAGGGAGGAGACGTATTTAACCAAGAAATCACCCTGGTTTACGAGCTTTTTGACGAGCAAGCCACCTGCGTGGGGTCAGCAGACGCCACCCAAGTCGTGCACATTCCGAGCAGCATCGACCTTGTGGTGACTGGCGGAATCAACGAAAACCTCGTCTGTGAAGGTGACAGCCTTGAATTGTCGTTGGCCAATGTATCGACGTTAGACCCAGAAGAAACGTTTGTTTGGACAAGTGACGTCCCACCCAATTCTTCCACATCTGAATCGTACTCGTGGGAGTCTTTTGAATTGGACGTGGCCGGATCGATCACCCAAACCTCCGTTTGGGCCGATGGCACGACCTGCAACAACGCCCTTGATTTTGACGTGGACGTGAGCCCCATGCCTGAGATTGTGTGGACATCGAGCAACCAAGAAGTCTGTGCGGGAAATGACGCAGGGCTCATTGTCAGCAACGCCTCCTCCCAAGCTGTGGATGTCACCTGGGAATTGCCAAATGGAACGACAGGGACGGTAACGGACATCACTGAGAACAGCCAACCCTTAGAAAGAGTCCTCCTTTTAGAGGGAAGCAACTTTCCCAGCGCAGGCCAATACGTGGTCACGGCCATCCCGACGGATGCCTCAGGATGCATTGGAAATCCGATCGAGGGCTTGGTCGAAGTGGTCGACAACCCCACGGCAAATGCCTTGTTTGAGGAGACCTGCGAAGGTGCAACCATCATTCCAACCGGGGTCGCCACAGGATCACAGTACAGCTACGCTTGGTCGACTTCCGGCAGCGCGACGCTGGGACAAGGTGCCTCGACGGCAGCGCCTGAAATTGACAACGTGGCGTGCGGCGATGCGGTCAGCCTGACCGTGACCGAGACCTTCCTCGTGGACGGTGTGGTACTCGAATGCGCCTCGGAACAACAAACCGTGGCCCTCGACGTTGTGGCCCTCCCTCAACCTGAACTCACCACCGATTCACCGCTCTGCAGTGGCGTGGATGTTGTGCTCGACCTCACAGACCTTAACGATGTCTCTGGGTGCGAGAATGACACCACGATTTA
>PKDW01000089.1 GCA_002863145.1 Flavobacteriales bacterium | reverse complement strand
CTCAAAAGGATGTCCCAACAACCGGAGGCAAGAAGCCCCAGGCGAAACGAATTCACCCACGGCAATGACGTTGGTGTCCACCGGCTCAACGACCGTGGGTTCCGGCAAGAGGCTGTCAAGAGGAAACGTCTGAATGCTTCGTGCGAAGGTGGCTGCCACCAACTGAGAGGCCGCAGTGTCCACGTCGAGTTCAAACACCGGAATGAAGGGCATGTCACCCACACGCTCCCAATGCTGTCCCCAATTGGTGGTGTGGTACACCCCAAAATCGGTGGCCAAGACCCACGTGCTGTCGTTCAAAGCGCGCCAATCGTTGGCCGGATGATCCGGCAAGTCGCCCGTCACATCCTGCCATACGCCCCCCAATGAAGCCCTGAACACGTGGGGCGTGTACACCGCATCCTTGTAGCCATTCAGTGTGACCGTGATGGAATCGGCATGGAAGGGATCGAAGGCGATGTCGGTCACTTGACGTTGAGGCAGGTCGCCGACCATCAAGTTCCAGTCCCCTCCTCCATTGGTCGTGAACCACACCTGTCCATCAGAAGTGCCCGCAGCCACCCAGTCGGGATTGAATGGACTTCCAGACAAGGAGGTGACCACGCGAAAGCTCAGACCTGGACTTACGGCCAACGTCAAGTCGTCACTCACAGGTTCCCAAATGCCAAAGGGGGCACCCTCCATGCGATACACGCGCTCTGTCGCACACCACGCGACATCGGGGTTTGCGGGGTGAAACATGATGGGTGCATCCCAAGGCTGGCGGTCTTCGGAATCAATGCCTTCAGTGAAGTCAGTCCAATCCGGTTCCACATCCCATGACGTAAGGCTGTAGGCAAAATTGGCATATTGCACCGTCGCGACTCTCAAGTTCGAATCATTGGGATGGTACAACGCGGTGAAGCCATCGCCGCCGCGGTCTCGCGTCCAATTGGCCGCCACAGAAACGTTGCCCGTACTCGTGCCGTTGTCCTGCGCGCCAGCCGTGTACCAACCAGGAGCCCATGGAATGTAGGTCACATGGTAGAATTGGCCAATGGGCAAGGCCTCGATGTCCTGCCACGTCTCGCCATGGTCCGTGGTTCGATAGGCCCCACCGTCGGTCGCCAAAATCAATTCATTGGGCCCCAACCATTGGAGGTCATGCTTGTCTGCATGGACCTCATACGTCCACCACTCTGGTCCCATTCTCTCCCAGGTTTCGCCGCCATCAAGGGTGTTCCAAAGTTCGACACCCAGAACGCTGACGTCGCCAAAGTCCCAAGGGTTCATGCGCACTTTGGAGAAGTACCACCCAAATCCCCCCAACACCCCCTCAGGCATGGTCCCTTCCGGCACGATGGCCACCCATGTCGCCCCATCGTCACCCGAGCGATACAGGTTGCTGAATTGCAGATCTGCGCCGACAGGGTTGATGACAAAGCGCCCTTGCGATTCGTCGATGCCAATCCGGCAACGCTCGCCCTCGCCCCAAGGACTTGGGAGGAGCTCCCAGGTGTCGCCGCCGTCCAAACTTCTGTACACCTGGTTGTCAGGACTGACGAGGTCGCTTGTCGTGCTCGTGCGGATGCGATGCCAAGAGGTGGCCAAAATGGCGCCCGTCACGCTCGAAATGCGCACGTCGTTGATCCCCACAGAATCGCCCACAAAGAGGACCTGCTCCCACGTCGCACCGGCATCTTGGCTTCGGTACAACCCGCGGTCGGGTCCGGGCATGCTCGGGTTGCCCATGGTGGCTGCAAAAACCACATTGGGGTCAAAGGGATCGAGTTCAATGCGACTCACGATGCGGGTGGCTTCCAACCCAATTGAAGACCACGTCTCTCCTCCGTCGAGGGATTTGAACGCACCTGCCCCAATGCGCGGGTGGCCGCTGATTTGGGGGTCGCCTGTGCCCACATACATGATTTCTGGCGTGAGCGGATGAAAGGCCATGGTGCCAATCGCCATGTGCTCAAAGGACTCGGTGATGGGCGCCCATGAGGCCCCGTTGTTGTTCGAACGCCAAAGCCCGCCTGCCGCGGCACCGGCATACATGGCAGGCTGCAACGGGTTGTCTCCTTGGTGAATCGCGTTGATGCGTCCGCTCAAGTTCAACGGTCCGTGCTGTGTCCAATTCCCCTCGATCACGCGCTGTTGGTTTTGGGCCTCGTGAAGGCGCGCTTCTCGCTCCGCCGCATCGGCATCTTCCGGATTCCAAGTGGCATCCGGGAAACTCCATTTCCATTCCTGCCAAAGGTTGGGCGCCAACTTCCCCTCAGGCGCAGAGACCTTTTCGGAAACGCCGTTGGTCAAGGGCACGATTTCCGTCATGTGCGAGAATCCGCCCAAAAACACCAGTCCAGCCAGCCAAGTCCAACGTGAATGCATGACACGAAGTTAGGCGTCCCCTCAGGTTCTCAGGAGGTTGCGGTCCTTCGGGCGAGGATGTTCCGCTGCCAGTGCCCCAGAACGCCAAACAGATGGTGCATTTCAATGGGGTTGGGCGCAAATGAAAAGCCCGATGCACGAGGGTGCACCGGGCTTGTAGTAGCGGGGGCAGGACTTGAACCTGCGACCTTCGGGTTATGAGCCCGACGAGCTACCAACTGCTCCACCCCGCGATGTGGGTCCCGCTGTTGCTGAGAGCAAGTCATGACCTTACGAACAGCGGAGGGCAAATGTACACAAGGTTTTGGCTCACGCAAACTTCTCGACGCGCTTTCGCAAGCGAAAACGTACCTTTGAAGCCTCTATCTGCCGACGGTGCCTGACAATCAATCCCTTCCAACTCCTGCTGCACAAAACGGCCATCGCGCTGGCTTCGTCAACATTGTGGGCTCCCCCAACGTGGGCAAAAGCACGCTGATGAACCGTTTGGTGGGGGAACGTCTGAGCATCATCAATGCGAAGGCCCAAACCACACGTCACCGCATCATGGGCATCGTCAACGAAGATGCCTATCAAATTGTCTACAGCGACACACCTGGCGTCCTCGACCCCGCCTACAAGTTGCAGGAGGGCATGATGAAGTTTGTCAAGACCGCCTTGCAGGATGCGGACGTGCTGCTGGTGGTGACCGACGTGAATGAACGCGGGATGGCCCATCCTGAAACGCTTGAGAAAATTGCGGCGATGGACGTGCCCACGTTTGTGCTGGTCAACAAGATTGACCTCGCCACAGACCAAACCGCCGTCGAAGCCAAACTCGACGAGTGGGCTTCCAAGCTGCCTCGTGCTTCCGTGGTGCCCATCAGTGCGTTGCACAACTTCAATGTGGACACCTTGCTCGAGCGCATCGTAGGGCAATTGCCGGAGAGTCCCCCCTTCTTCCCCAAGGACGAATTGACCGACAAGCCCATGCGCTTCTTCGTGTCTGAAATCGTGCGAGAAAAGATTCTCACGCACTACAAGCAAGAGATTCCGTACAGTTGTGAAGTGGTGGTGGAAGCCTATGAAGACAGCCCGGAGATCACCCGCATTCGGGCCGAAATTCACGTGGCACGCGAATCCCAAAAGCACATTGTCGTCGGCGCCCAAGGCCGCATGATCAAGCGCGTGGGCATGGACGCTCGAAAAGACATGGAGGCCTTCCTTGGAAAGAAAGTGTTCCTCGATTTGTACGTGCGGGTCGACAAGAACTGGCGTGACGACGAGCGCAAGCTCAAGCGCTTTGGCTACATGGACTGAATCATGGTCTTCTTCCCTCCAGCCAAACTCAACCTCGGTCTCCACATCACCGGAAAACGAGACGACGGTTTCCACGACTTGGAAAGCGTCTTCCTCCCCATTGGCTGGTCGGACATCTTGGAAGTGGTCATTGACGAAGAGGTGCCTCAAGGGCAAGCCCGCTTCGAATGGACCGGCCTCGCGATTCCGGGAGACACCGTCGACAACCTCGTGACGAGGGCCCACAAACGGTTGGCCGATGCGC
>PKDW01000070.1 GCA_002863145.1 Flavobacteriales bacterium | reverse complement strand
TCCTTCATCCGCGCCGCAAAACCCGACCACGCCGTCCCGTTGTACGAACACTTTGTCCAGGCCTGCAAACGCGAAACCGGAACGCCCGTGGCCACCGGGGAATTCGGAGCCGCGATGGAAGTAGACCTGGTGAACGATGGACCGGTGACGATTTGGATCGACACGAAAGACAAAGAATGACCCCATGAGCAAGCTGAATCTCTCCCCTTCCGTCGCACCCGATGTCACCCTTCGCGAAGCGCAGGAACAAGTCCACGCGTGGATCACGACGGTGGGGGTGCGGTACTTCAACGAGCTCACCAATCTGGCCATCCTGACCGAAGAAGTGGGTGAACTCGCACGCCTGTTTGCCCGACGTTACGGAGAACAAAGCGAGAAGCCGAGTGACGCTGGCCGCGACTTGGGCGACGAGATGGCCGACGTGCTTTGGGTCCTCTTGGCTCTGGCCAACCAAACCGGGGTGGACCTCACCCAAGCCCTGGCCGACAACGTGGCCAAGAAAACCTCGCGGGACGCTGACCGCCACAAAAACAACCCCAAACTGACATGACCTCACCTTCTACCTTTTGGACCCTCGCGTGCCTTTGCACCGCCTTTTCCGGGTCTGTGACCGCCCAGTCTTGGGGACCGAGCCCCACCCACGTCCGTGCCGGCGTAAGCGCAGAACGCGCCGCCCTCGACGCGTGGACCAGCGGACTCGAATTGCGCAATGTCGGACCCTCGGTGATGGGGGGACGCGTTGTGGATGTCGCCGTCGTGTCGGACACGATGTACGTCGCCTACGCCACAGGTGGCCTGTGGAAAAGTGTCAACCACGGCACCACTTTTGACCCCTTGCTCACAGAGACGTGCCTGCTCGGCGCGGTGGACGCCCACCCATCAGGCCGGGTGCTGGTCGGCGCTGGGGAAGTGAATTCGTCGCGAAGCTCTTACGCCGGCGACGGCGTGTACCTCAGCGACGACCACGGCCAAACGTGGCGCCAGGCAGGACTGGAAGGCAGCCACCACATTGGGCGGGTGATCATAGACCGCGTCAATCCCGACCGCATGTGGGTGGCGGCGCTGGGAGAACTCTACTCCGAAAACCTTGGAGGCGCCCTGTACCGCACCACAGATGGGGGCACCGAGTGGGAGGCCGTGTTGACGTTGCCCGGTGTGGGCTTTGTGGACATGGTCGCCGACGAAACGGATCCCGATCACCTCTTCGCGGCGTCGTGGGACCGCACCCGTCGGGCCCATGAATTCACCGAAGGAGGAACAGGGTCCGGGATTTGGGAGAGCACGGACGGCGGAGATTCGTGGACACGCATCTCCGCGGACAGCGACTTTCCCGAAGGACCAGACGCGGGACGCATTGGATTGAGCTACCACAGTGCCACCGGCACCTTGTTCGCTTTGATCGACAACCAATCGCCACGGGAGGCCCAGCCCGAAGCGGAAGACGAAGGGTTGACCGCCATGGACTTCGTCGAGATGGACAAGGCCGCATTTGAGGACCTCGACACCGTGGACTTGCAGGCATTTTTGGACCAGGAAGGGTTTGAAGAAGCCGACAGCGCCGCGGCCGTGAAGGCTCGCGTGGCGACAGGTGAACTGCAGGTTCGGGCCCTGTACGACTACCTCACCGACGGCAACCGCGCCCTGTTTGAAGCCGAGATTGTCGGACCGGAGTTGTACCGGTATCGCGTCCCCAACCGCAGCACCTCCTCCCAAGGGGGCACTTCTGCAGCGCTGAATCAATTGGCCGGCGGCCAAGACGTTTCCAAGACGGAGGAAGGCTCCTGGGTTCGGACCCACGACGAGCCCCTCGACGACGTGTGCTACACCTACGGATACTACTTCGGCACGGTGTCCGTGGACCCTTCCAACGCTTCGGTCATCTACATCGCAGGCGTTCCCTTGCTGAAGTCCACCGACGGCGGAAGCACCTTCAGCTCGGTTGGGGCGTCCAACGTGCATGTCGACCACCACAAGCTTTGGGTGGACCCCTCCAACCCCAACCACCTCATCAACGGCAACGATGGCGGGATCAACGTGTCTTGGGACGGTGGCGGCTCGTGGGTCAAATGCAACAGCCCTTCCGTGGGCCAATTCTACGCCGTGGAAGTCGACCAAGCCGACCCGTATCGCATCTATGGCGGACTGCAAGACAACGGCACCTGGGTGGGCGACCACACCCACCGCGAATCTCCGGCGTGGCATCAGACGGGCCACCACGGATTCACCTCCCTCGGCGGGGGCGACGGCATGCAAATTGAAGTGGACAGCCGCAGCAACGAGGTGGTGTACACGGGCTACCAGTTTGGGTGGTACATGCGCACCGACCGCACCACGGGGGAGCGTACCTCCCTGCACCCCTCCCACGCACTGGGAGAAACCCCACTCAGGTGGAATTGGCAAACCCCCATTGTCCTCAGCAAGCACCAACAAGACGTGTTCTACATGGCTTCCAACAAGGTGCACCGCTCGCTCGACCGTGGAGACACGTTTGAAACGCGAAGCGACGACCTCACACGAGGTGGGCTCCCCGGAAACGTGCCCTTTGGGACCTTGACCACACTCGCGGAGCACCCCTCGCAATTTGGTGTGTTGGCCACGGGCAGCGACGACGGTTTGGTCCACATCAGCCCCGACGGAGGGCACACGTGGGATCGCCTGAAGCTGCCGCTTTCAACCCAAACGGGCAAAGGCGACAACCTCAAGCACCTTTGGGTGAGCGAAGTGAGCTGGTCGCAGCACGACCCCGACCTGTTGCTGGTGGCCCTCAACGGCTACCGGCACGACTGCCTGGACGCGATGGTGTTTGCGACACGTGACGCGGGGAAATCATGGGAAGATTGGGGACAGCACCTGCCCCACGAACCGGTCAACGCCCTCGTCGAGAGCGCGGACCGCGCGGGTTGGTGGATCGTGGGCACGGATGGAGGCGCCTACCTCACCACCGACGCAGGAATGTCATTTTCAATGCTTCACCAAGAACTGCCGCGCGTTCCCGTCCACGACTTGGTCATTCAAGAACGAGAAAACGACTTGGTCATCGGCACGCACGGCCGAGGCATCTACGTCCTCGATTTGAGCCCCCTCATGGACAAGGCAGGTTCACCTCAGACCTGGAATACAGCCTCTTTGGCCTTTGAAGAGGAGGCAATCGAAGCCGTTCGTGCCTCGTGGTGGGGCGAGCGCGGTTGGGCGTGGTCAGAGCCTGAAGATCCTGTAGTGAACACGTGGGTCTGGTCCGACAAGGCTGCTCAGGCCAAACTCGAATTGAGGTTCATCCCCTCCGCGCCAGAAGCGCCGGACTCCTCCGCCACCTCGGGTGGAGGTGCGTCGGCCATCTTGGACCAATTGCAGAAGGCAAGCGGTTTTGTGGTGGATGCGGGCAAAGTGGACCTTGTCGAGGGACTGCAATCCTTGGCGATTCCCATGCGTCACGGAGAAGGTTTTCTGGAGCCGGGAACGTACACCGTGGTCTTGGTCACCATCCCAGACGACGGAAATCCACGACGCGAAGCCACCACGACGTTGACGCTCGACGCGGACGATTGATTCAGGCCAAAGCCTGCCGGACTTCGTCGGGAATAACGCAAACGGGGATGGGCACCATCTTGTGCTTGTTGGCCCTGTGGTGGTTGCGGTAGGTGGCCAGCACTTCTTGCTGACGCCAAGGCAAGCCTTGCTCCTCCACTTCGCGCACCTCGTCAGAAAGCGAGGCATGTGCCGCCTCCCAAGACATGGCCCATTCAAGCTCTGGGTAGGTGGCACCGAGCTGATCTTCGTCGGTGCGGTCGTCTCCCCAGAGACCATCGGTCGGCGCAGCTTGCTGAATGGCATCGATGACTCCAAGATGTGCCGCGAGGGCGAACACTTCGGTTTTGGTGAGGTCCGCGATGGGCGAAAGGTCCACGCCGCCGTCCCCGTACTTGGTGTAAAAGCCGACCCCAAAGTCTTCGACTTTGTTGCCCGTGCCAGCGACGAGTGCGCGGGCGCGCTGCCCCAACGCATACAATGTGGTCATGCGCAACCGGGCCCGAG
>PKDW01000096.1 GCA_002863145.1 Flavobacteriales bacterium | reverse complement strand
TCGAAGGTTTGGTGCACCGGAGGTGGCTGGTGCACGCGTCCTGTGATGGGTTCAAAATCGTGGATGCTGAACGCGTAGGGGAAGTGGTACCCGTCCCAACCGACCACGTCAAACGGGTGGCTCGCGTACATGTAGTCGTGCAGCATGCCCTCCTTCTTGATGCGCACCTTGAACGGACCGTCGCCGTCGCCACGGATGTCGCACAGCGCACTCGGCGGGCGCATGTCGCGCTCGCAATACGGGCTGTGTTCGAGCAGCTGTCCAAAATAATTCCTGTACCGCTTGGGCGTCACCACGGGCGAAGCGCTCTCGACAATCAAGGCGCGGTTGTCGTCCGTCGTCCACTTGAACCGGTGCATCACGCCCCGCGGAATCACGAGGTAGTCGCCTGGTCCGTAGGCAATCTGCCCAAACATCGTCTCCAGCACTCCGTCGCCGCGGTGCACAAACACCACTTCGTCCTGGTCCGCATTTTTGTAGATGTCGTCGCGCTCCACGTTGGGTGGGGCGGCGAGGGCCACGGTGCAGTCGCTGTTGAACAGTGTGGGCACGCGCGATCCCAACCAGTCCTTGCCGGGCTTCACGGCCCACCCGTCGAGCTTCCTGCTGAGCAAGTTGCGCTCGACGGCCGCCACCGGCCTCACGTCCTCGCTGTCCAGCACCTCCACGACTTGCGTCGGCCGCTGGCGGTGGTACAGAAGCGAGCTCATTCCGACGAACCCAATGGTCCCAAACAGTTGTTCGTGGTACAGTTCGCCATTCTCTTGGCGGAACTGGGTGTGGCGTTTGGGCGGGATGGCGCCCAGCTTTTGGTAGAACGGCATGGTGCCCGCAAGTTAGTCAGCCCGCCGCCGTTCAGGCACGTGCAGGCAGACCCGGCTCAAACGCGCCTCACTGCGCGCCCATCGCCCGCGCCCACCAGGGCAATTTGCCCTCTTTGGTCAACGGCCACTGCAGGCTGAGCTTCATGCCCGGACGCAATGGAGAATCGGGCTTCAGGTTGTTTTTTCTGGCCAGAGCAGGTGTTCGGATGCCATGCATTTGGGAGATCTGCCACAGGGTTTGGCCTTGACGGACGGTGTACCACGGCGTGGCCGCATGCGCCTTCTTCGGCTGCATGTAGATGCGGTCACCCGCCTTGAATTCGTGTTGCTTTCCGACCTCGTTGTAGGTGCGAATCTGCCAAGGCATCAAGTCCAAATCCTTGGTCAACGACGCCTTCGTGTCCCCGGCCTCGGCGTACACAAATTGCACCCCATGCACGGTCGTTCGCACGCGGTGCGTGCCGCCCAACTCCACGGTTCCTCCGCCGGTGTTCGCCTTCCGGACCACGTCGTGCTCCCGCACGTTCACGTCTTCCCGAGCTCCTCGATTGCCTTTGGTGCGCGCCTTGTCGCCCTTGTCGGATGAGTTGTTGGAAGCCACGGCCTCCTCGCCGCCGTCCCAGCGGCCGCCAGGCACGTCGAGGGCATTCAAATCGTGCTTTTCGATGAGGGTGATTAACCGATTGGCATACGACGGATCCGTCGCATACCCACACGCCTTCAAGCCTTTGGCCCAGCCCTTGTAATCCGTGGGTTCCAGCTCAAACAACCGCGCGTACCGGTCCCGCAGCAAAAAGTGGCTGTGGTCTTCGTAGCTGTCCTTCGCGTCGTCGTACACGCGGAAGCATTCGCCTTTCTCGTCGTCGTCGTGGTAGGTGCGCTTGCCGGTCCAGGTCGAATGGCATTTGATGCCAAAGTGGTTGTTGGACCGCTGCGCCAGCTCACTCACCCCATTGCCGCTTTCCAAGATGCCTTGCGCCAACGTGATGCTCGCGGGGATGCCGTACTTCTGCATTTGGCGAATTGCCTCGTCCTGCCATTGTTCGATGTACGTCTCGTTCGTCGCCGCCGGCTTGGCGCCCTTCTCGTCTCCCTTTGGGTCGCCCGTCGCCCTTATGTTCCGCGGCGCGGCCACCAAGCAGGCGTTCATGAACAAGACCAAACTTAGTCCCATCATGGTTCGAAGGGCACTGGCGGTGGAGGGGGTGTGAGAAGTCATCATGACGCGTCTTTCCTGAACGTCCAAGCTACTTTCCCAGTGCGCGCACCCGCACCAACCTCCCCGAAGTTGCTCCTCTCACCCCTGTGAATAAACCCCTTGAGTCCCATCTGCTTGGAATGGGCGACCTTTGCGCCCTGATTCTCCTCCTTTTGGACACTTTTGACACCCTTGGGCTCTCCGCCCCCCTGCTGAAATCCATCACCGAGATGGGTTTTGAGACACCCACTGACATCCAAGCACAGGCGATACCCCTGCTGCTGGAGGGCGAACGCGATTTCATTGGTCTGGCCCAGACTGGCACCGGCAAGACGGCGGCCTTCGGTCTGCCGCTCCTCGACCACCTCGACACCGAGTGGGACCATGTCCAAGCGCTGGTGCTTGCGCCCACCCGCGAGCTGGGGCAGCAAATCGCCGAGCAGCTCGAGAAGTTTGCCAAGCACAAGAAGGGATTGAAGACCGTGGCGGTCTACGGCGGTGCCAACATCGCCACGCAGATTGCCCAGTTGAAGAAGCCTTGCCATGTGGTGATCGCCACGCCTGGGCGTCTCATCGACCTGGCCAAGCGCAAGGCTGTCAAGCTCGACCGCATTCGGCACCTCGTGCTGGACGAGGCCGACGAGATGTTGAACATGGGGTTCAAGGAGGAGTTGGATGAGATCTTGTCCTTCACGCCAGAGGACAAGTTCACGTGGCTGTTCTCGGCCACCATGCCGCGTGAAATCCGCCGCATTGTGGGGCAGTACATGACCAATCCGCTCGAGGTCAAGGTCAACCAATCCGCGACGGTCAACCAAAACATCGATCACCGGTACGCCCTCGTACGTCACTCCGACAAAAGCGAGGCGATTGCGCGCTTCCTCGACCTCGACCCCGAGCTCTATGGCGTGGTGTTTTGCCGCACGCGCCGCGACACGCAGGCGCTGGCCGAGGAGCTGCTCAAGCGCGGCTACCGCGCCGACGCATTGCACGGCGAGATGTCGCAGGCCCAACGCGACCGCGTCATGTTGCGGTTCAAGCAAAAGCATCTGCAGGTTCTCGTGGCCACTGACGTTGCCGCTCGGGGCATCGACGTGGACAACCTCACCCACGTGTTCCACCACTCGCTTCCGGGCGAGGCGGCGTACTACACGCACCGTTCGGGCCGAACCGCCCGCGCCGGAAAGAAGGGCATCTCCCTGGCGCTGATGAGTGTGAAAGAGCGCGGCCATTTGAACCGTTTCTCTCGCACCCTTGGCATCGAATTCACCCAAACCATGGTCCCAAACCCCGAGGAAATCCTCCATGCGCGCATAACCACGTGGGGCCAAGGCTTGATTGAACTCCCCGCAGGCCGGGGTGTCCCAGAAGACATTTGGGAGCAGATGAGTTTGTTGTTTGGTGAACTCTCAAAGGAGGACTTGCTGCGTCAGGTTGTGGTTGCAGAAATGCGCAAACTCGAGACAGCCGGCAAGGCTGACTTGAACCAAAAAGACATGGGCGACCGTCGACGTGACCGTGAGGATCGCTACGATCGCGGGGGCGACCGGGGCGGGCGGCCTTTCCGGAAGAAGCCCTTCAACAAGAAGTTCAAGTCGAAGGGTGGCTACAAATCCAAGGACGGATTCAAGTCACAGGACGGTCCGTCTTCATGGAACGACAACAAGCCCGGCAAGCCCATGGGCGCTGGCAAGGCCAAGAGGAAAGCGAAGAAAAAGCCAGCATTTAAGCCTGGTCAAGAGCCGTGGAACACCTCTGGCTCAAGCGGTGCGCCCGGTTTTAGCGTGAAGAAGAAGGGCAGGAAGAAGCGGTACTGAACCTTCAGCGCGTCTCGCGCTTGATCATGTTGCCGTCCTCTCCGTAAAACGACCACGTGCCGATTCGGGTGCCTTGGTCGTAGGCGCCCTCAATGGCGGGCTCTCCGTTGGGATGGTAGGTGCGGTAGGTGCCGTGCTCTGTTCCTGCGTCGTAGCTGACTTGAGACCACGGCATGCCGCTGTCGTAGTAGCTGTTCCACACCCCGTGCCGTTGGCCGTTCAAGAGTTGGCCGCGTGACAGCAGCTGCCCAGTTTCGTGGTATTCGAGTCGCTCGTGCACGGTGTCG
>PKDW01000036.1 GCA_002863145.1 Flavobacteriales bacterium | reverse complement strand
TGTGATTGTGACGGAAACCAACTGGATGCACTTGGCGTGTGTGACGGCGATTGTGCTGCAGATGTGGATTCCGATGGGGTGTGTGATACGGATGAGATCTTTGGATGCACAGATGAATCGGCTTGCAACTTCGACAGTGCGGCCACCGAGGAGGACAGCTCATGCACGTACGCTGTGGGGCCGTGTGGGACCTGCGAATTGGGCGTGATTTTGGCCAACGACGCCGACGGCGATGGCATTTGCGATGCGGATGAAGTGCCAGGGTGTACCGATGTGTTGGCGTGCAACTACAATGAGGCTGCAACGGACGAGAACAACTCCTGCACGTTTGTAGACGGTCTCTGTGAGACGTGTGTGGAAGGCAGCATCATTGCCAACGATGCTGATGGAGATGGGGTTTGTGATGCCGACGAGACCGCAGGTTGCACAGATCCAACGGCCTGCAACGGGAGCTTCTTCACCGACACCGACAATTCACTTTGTGTCTATGCCGATGAGGTTTGTGAAGTGTGTTTGGGAGGTGCTGTGGTGTTGTTTGACCTCGATGGAGATGGCGTCTGCAACGCGGACGAGATTGCGGGCTGCACCGACGATGCGGCGTGCAACTACAATTCTGAGGCTACGGATGAAGACGGATCATGCCTTGATTTGGATGAGTGTGGCGTATGCGGAGGCGAGGGCATTGCAGAGGGAGAGTGCGACTGTGCGGGCAACGTACTTGACGAATGCGGTGTGTGCGGAGGCAGCGGCATTCCTGAAGAAGATTGCGATTGCGAGGGCAACCAGCTCGATGCCTTGAATGAATGTGGTGGCGATTGCTCGGTGGATGCAGATGCTGATGGCATCTGTGATGATGTCGACGACTGCGTGGGCGCCTATGATGCTTGTGGCATTTGCAATGGCCCAGGTGCAGTCTATGAGTGTGGCTGTGCAGACATTCCTTCCGGGGATTGCGATTGCAACGGCAATGAGAACGACGCGCTCGGCCAATGCGGTGGCGACTGTGAAGCCGACGTCGATGCCGATGGCATTTGCGACGACGTTGACGATTGTGTGGGAGAATTTGACACTTGTGGCGTGTGCAATGGTCCAGGAGCCGTCTTCCCATGCGGTTGTACAGGCATCCCAGAAGGAGATTGTGACTGCAACGGCAACCAGCTTGATGCCTTGGGCATTTGCGGTGGAGACTGTGTCGAAGATGCAGATGCCGATGGCATTTGTGACGACGTCGACGCCTGTGTGGGTCAACCCGATGAATGTGGGGTGTGCAATGGTCCGGGATCGATTTACGATTGTGGATGTTCCGTCATTCCAGAAGGGGATTGCGATTGCAACGGCAACCAGTTGGATGCCCTTGGGGAGTGTGGTGGTGACTGCACCGCCGACGTCGATGCGGATGGCATTTGCGACGACGTCGACGACTGTGTGGGTGAACTGGATGCGTGTGACGTCTGCAATGGCCCTGGAGCCGTTTATGAATGCGGATGTTCGGACATCCCCGCGGGTGATTGCGACTGCAGCGGAAACCAGCTTGATGCGCTCGGCGAATGCGGTGGAAACTGCGAAGCGGACGCCGATGCTGATGGCATTTGTGATGACGTGGATGACTGTGTTGGAGAGCTCGACGCTTGCGGCGTGTGCAATGGTCCTGGTGCGGTCTTCACGTGTGGATGTTCAGGCATTCCCGAAGGCGACTGCGACTGCAATGGCAACCAACTCGATGCCTTGGGCATTTGTGGCGGCAGTTGCGCAGAAGACCTTGATGCGGATGGCATTTGTGACGACGTCGACGACTGTGTCGGCGAACTTGACGACTGCGGCATGTGCAACGGCCCCGGAGCGATTTACGAATGTGGATGCACAGACATTCCAGAAGGCGATTGCGATTGCGAGGGCAATCAGCCCTCAGAATTCCTAGATTGTGCGGGCAACTGCCTTCAGGATTTGGACAGCGACGGCATCTGCGATGACGAAGACGACTGTGTGGACCTCGAAGCGCCGGTATGGACGTATTTCCCACCAAACGACACCATCGCGTGTGACGAGATCATGCCCACCGTCGAGGAGACTGCGCCTCTGGCTGCAGACGATTGCGGACCTGTGGAGGTGATTTGGGTGGGCGATGGTCCCTTGGATTACCCGTTTGGGTGTTTGCAGAGCTACACATGTCCACGTGTGTACCAAGCGATTGATGCGGCGGGCAACGCCATCATGGATACGCTGGTCATCACGGTGTTGGACACGGTTGCCCCTGTGTTGGCGTACCCCACGGAGGAGGTTGTGCTGGTCGATGAGCTCCTAGGGGAGGCTGTGCCGGCGCTCGAAGCGATTGTGATTGACAACTGCGACACCAATGCCGACTACGTGGTGACTGAGACCATTTTGGGGGAAGAGGAAGGTGTGCAAACGTTGGAGCGGATTTACACCGCAACCGATGCCTGTGGCAACACCACGGTGTTCAACCAGCTCATTACGGTGACCTTGGCCTTTGAAGGTTGCACGGACACTGAGGCGTGCAACTATGACGCCTCCGCCAACTTGGACGACGGCAGTTGTGTGTTCGCCGACATGTTCTACGATTGCAACGGGGTGTGTCTCAGTGATGCTGACGGGGATGACGTGTGCGACGAAAACGAGATTGAAGGCTGCATGGATCCCGTGGCATGCGATTACAACCCCGATGCCACTGACGAGGGCGAATGCGATTACTGTTCATGCGCTGGCGAAGGCGAAGCGGGGTATGGCATCTTGCTTGAGGTTCATGCCGAGCACGATGAAGGGGAACTTGCAGGACTGACGACGTACAGGATGTACATCACCACCCCCAACGACAACGACATCATCAGTGCAGTGTATGGAGATGACGAAACGCCTTTGTCCATTGCGACGACGACGTCCTTCTACCAACACCCGTTTGGGTCATCCTTGGGCAGCAACAACAATCCGCTGTTGTACACCGGCTTCCCAGAGATGGAGTTTGACAGTTGGCTCACCATGGGGCTCGACGGTCCTGCAGGAGACAACGAATTGGCGCCGAGCACCATTGGCGACTTGAACAACGGCTGGATCAGCAACTTCGAAGCGGGCATGAACATCCTCATTGAGGACAGCATCGGAGGGGCAATGTTTGTGACAAACGACCCCGGCACGACCAACATTGTTTCTGGTGCGGAACAGCGCATTCTCATTGGTCAATTCACCACGGATGGTGTGATGTCTGGTGTGGTGAATGTGCAGATGTTCACGGCGGGTGTTGTGGACCCTGCAGACCGTTTGGCTTTGCCTTTCGAAGGGGTGGGACTCCACACCGAAAGCGGAGGTGTGGTTTGCGGTTGCATGGACGACATGGCCTGCAACTACGACGCCAGTGCCACCAACGATGATGACAGCTGCGAATACCTTTCCTGCCTCGGTTGCACGGATGAAACGGCCTGCAATTACAGTGAAGATGCCACCCTCGACGATGGGTCATGTACGTACCCAGAATTTGGATGCTTCGACTGCGAAGGCAACTGCCTGTCAGACCAAGATGGGGACGGGGTGTGCGACTGCATTGAATTCCCCGGGTGCACCGATCCTGAGGCATGCAACTACGATCCGATCTACACGGACGACGCGGGCAACTGCTATTACGCCGAAGAATTCTACGACTGTGAAGGCAACTGTTTGCTCGACACCGACGGAGATGGTACATGCGATGAGCTCGAAGTTTTGGGGTGCACGGATGAGGAATTCTGCAATTACAACCCTGAAGCGACTGAAGACGATGGAAGCTGTGGAGAGGACGACCAGGCCAATGATTTCTGCGAAGGCGCGTTGACGCTGACGTGTGGTGAGACCTTGCTCGTGAACAACGAGGAATGTGCCTCGGTCGATGAGGTGGAGTTTTGCGCTGGTTCGTTCGACAACCCATCGGCAGGCCTGTGGTTCTCCTTCATTGGAACCGGTCTCGATGTCACGGTGACGACGTGTTATCCTGGAACCACCATCGACACCTACATCAACGTGTACGAGGGCGACTGCAACGCGTTGAGCTGCATTGCAGGCAATGACGACCAGAGCGAACCCAACTATGACGATTTGTGCCCGGTGACCTTGGTGGCAAGCACCGTTGAAATCAGCACGGTGGATGGGCA
>PKDW01000159.1 GCA_002863145.1 Flavobacteriales bacterium | reverse complement strand
AATGTGGACGACTGTCCTTGTCCATGCCACAAATCGCTTCAAAGTTTGTGCTGCCGTAGATCCCTAAAAACCCGTCTTTATCTGTGGCCTCAGCACATTCAATGCCTGAGAGAAAAGTCTGTATGGCTTCTGCATACCCCAGAGCCTCAACCTGTCCTCGGGTAAGCTTTAATGTTTCTTGGGGATCAAACGCCACAACGCTGTGGGCATCTTCACGGCTGTGATAATCCGTGCTCTCGAAGAGAACGGATGAATGCCCTTCGTCGCGCAACAACAGATAAGTCTGCACTGGCGTCAGGAAATCACAAAGCTGCTGGTGATGATGGAGATTGTACTTCATAAACAAAAAACCCCCTCTTTTCGGAGGGGGGCAACGTGTTTGATATCAAAAAAAAAATTAGCAAACAGGGGCACCTCCCTTGATGGGGTACCAACGCCATTGGATGTGGTTTGCTGAAATCACGTTGTAAAGATGCCGACAGCTTTCGACTTTTTCTCTGGCTGGAGCTACGAGTAGAATGAACCGAGCCCTGTAAAGTTCAACTGGAGGCATGACTCGTATCACGACAGTCTGGTGCGTGCCCATGGAGATGGTGGACCCAGCAGGACAAAAGCCGAGTTCCCTCAACCCTGATTTGGTGAGGTGGAAATGATTGCTGGTGGGCTCCAACCTGTTTTACCAGCTCCCGCCGGCACCACCACCACCGAAGCTTCCGCCACCAAATCCGCCGCTGCCACGGAAACCACCTCCACCGCTGCTGAAGTTCTTGAAAGCGCCCTTTCTCCTTTGGGCAGAACGATTGGCGACGAGCATGAAAGCGACCAACGTCCCGAGGTTGTTGTTGCGGGCATACGTCCTCACTACAAGACCCACAATCAGGATCGGAAGAAGGAACAGAAATCCAAAAAAGAGAAGTGCGACGAGCATTCCTGCAGCACCCAAAGGAGCGATCGGCTCGTACCCTTGGATTTCACCACTGGCCAGTGGTCCAATCACGACGAGGGCATTGCGAATTCCCCATGCGTAGGCGTCGGCACCACCAACCTTGAACTCTGGAATCACCTCATTGTCAATGATTCGATTGACTGTCGCATCGGGAAGGACCCCCTCAAGGCCATAGCCCACAGCGATGAACACTTGGCCACGGCGTCCTTCGGTTTTTGGTGAAATTGCAAGGACTACGCCATTGTCAAATTGGGCGTCCCCAACGCCCCACTTTTCACCCACGCCCGTCGCAAACTCAAACGGCTCCTCACCACAAAAGTCCGGGTGAGTCACCACGACGATGCTGTTGGGTGTCGTGTCGTTGAGACTTTGAATCGTTTGATTGAACTCCACCTCATCCTCTGCCGACAGCACGTCGGCAAAGTCATAAACGAATCTGCCAGGCGTTCCGTGTTCCGGCAGGCACTCAAGGGGGGCTTGGGCGAACATCCATGAAGCATTGGCGACGAGAAACGCGAGTAGAAATCCACGTGTTGTCATGACCCAAAGCTGATGTCGTTTGACAATTCGTTGATGTCGTTCGCCTCCAAGGGAAAGTGATTGGACAATTGCTGGCCTGCCAATCGAATTCCTGAAGCAAGCCCCTCCGCCGGATTTCCCGCTGCCATACCAGCAATCACGGTGTCTTTCACCCCATTCCAAAAACCCTCTGGAACAACTGCATTGATTCCGCCATCCCCAAGAATGGCAAACTTTCGATCCTCTGTGGCCAAATAAAACAGCACCCCATTGCGCAGTGCTGTTTTGTGCATGGCCAACGTTTCAAAAACCATCGCCGCCCGATCCAAGACGTCCCCTTTGCAACGCGATTCCAGATGCAAACGGATTTCGCCACTGGTGTGTGATTCTGCGTCCGAAATCGCGGCGAGAACATTCGCCTGTTCCTGGTCACTAAGAAAGCTTGACGTGGCCATCAGGAATCGAATGTGACAGATGGTGCCGCTTTTGACTCTTCGACAGATTCAAAATACTCTCTCTGATCAAAACCAAACATGCTTGCCCAAAACACACCCGGAAAGCGCCGAACCTTCCCGTTGTAGCCTTGAACCGCCTCATTGAACCTCTTCCTCGCCACTGAAATCCGATTTTCAGTTCCCTCAAGTTGGGCCTGGAGATCTGAAAAATTCTGTGTGGCTTGAATTTCTGGGTAACGTTCACTGTATCCAAGCAAACCACTCATGGCCCTGCCAAGCACAACGTTGGATTGCTGAAAATCCGCGATGCTTCCGGTCCCATTTCCAACTGCCTGCATCGCATTGAATGCGGATGCCCGCGCCTCCGTCACCGCCGTCAGCGTTTCCTTCTCAAAATCGGCAGCTCCCTGCACCGTGGCGACAAGATTGGGAATGAGATCGTACCTCCGCTGATATTGCGTTTCGACGTTGGACCACTCTGCATCCGCCCCTTCTTGAAGCGAGACAAACCCGTTGTAGCTGTTCATGGCACTGAAACCAACAAGGGCCAACACGGCGAGAACAATTCCGATGACGTATTTCATGCGAGTAAGTTAGTCGTTGCTGGCCAATGGGCTGTCAGGCAGTAGTTTGTACACACTCAATACAATGCCTTGCAAGTCCAAACTTGTGGACCCAGCAGGACGGAAGCCGAACACCCTCAACCCCGATTTGGTCAAGTGAATCCTTCGACTCCTTGGTTTGGCTTCAATGTTGCGTTCGGGCCATGCGCTTGGCCACGCGGACGAGCAGGAGGAGTGCGGGGACTTCGATGAGGGGACCGATGACGCCTACAAACGCCTGGTCGCTTTGCAAACCAAACACTGCCACCGCCACTGCGATAGCCAGTTCGAAGTTGTTGCCTGCCGCCGTAAACGCCACGGCCGTATTGTCGCCGTGACTGGCGCCCAAGCGACGGCCGAGGAGCATGCTCAGCAAGAACATTCCCACGAAGTACACCATAAGGGGCAGTGCGACGCGAAAGACGTCGAGGGGGAGCGCCATGATTTGGTCTCCCTTCAGGCTGAACATCGCCACGATGGTGAACAGCAACGCCACAAGGGTCATGGGTGAGATCCGCGGAACGAAGGACTCTTGGAACCACGCCTCACCTTTGGTACGAACCAGCACTTCACGGCTGACCACCCCCGCAACGAAGGGAATGCCGAGGTACACGGCCACACTCTCCGCCACCAGGGCTATGGGCACCTCGACCGCGAGCGACGGCAGCCCCACCCACGACGGCAACTCCGTCATGAATAGCCACGCGTAAAAGCTGTACGCCACCACTTGAAACAGGCTGTTGATGGCCACCAATCCCGCGCCCAACTCCTTGTTTCCTCCGGCCAAATCGTTCCACACCAACACCATGGCGATGCAACGGGCCAGTCCAATCAAAATGAGGCCACTCAAATACCCGGGTTCGTCGCGGAGAAACAGCGCCGCCAACCCAAACATCAGCAGCGGCCCCACCACCCAATTGAGCACGATGCTCAAAGCCACAAGGCGCGTGTTGCCAAACACCTTCGGCATCAACCGGTAATTGGCTTTGGCCAGAGGCGGGTACATCATGCAAATCAATCCCAGGGCAATGGGCAGGTTGGTCGTCCCCACTTGCATGCTGCCAAGGGCTTGCGGCACGCTTGGCACCCAGGTTCCAAGGGCCAAACCCAAGGCCATGGCCGCCAAAATCCACCACGTCAAATGGCGGTCGAGAAAACCCAATCGCCTTTCCATCACCTCAAAATCTTGACGAATGCCGTGGCCTGCAGGTACCAAAAGTGGGTCCAACCAAGACTTCCCGTCTCGTCCAACTGCTTCCAGCTTACCACGAGAGGCCCTGCTTCCCAGCGCACCGATTCGTTGATTGAAGCTCCGTACTGGAACGCGGTCCAAGCTTCACGAAACCGATCGCTCGGCGTCATTGCTTCAGCGCCATCCCATGCTTCGAGGAACACTTCCGAGCTCACCACAAGAGATCCATCGCCCATCTTAAGAACGCCTCCAAGCTGCTGACGAAGCCGCGGACGCGCAGACCACGATTTCTCGCCAAAAGGACTGTTTTCGATCCACCTCTGGTCCCACCTCATCCGCCACCACCAAGACATGGCCGAGGTTTGTGGGGATTGGTACTTCGATTGAAGCCACAGGCGATGTTCATCCCGCACGTAGCGATCTTCTCCGCCCCAAACGCCCGAATTCGAAGGCACCCATTCATGGGTGTAACTGC
>PKDW01000033.1 GCA_002863145.1 Flavobacteriales bacterium | reverse complement strand
CAAAAACAAGCGGCGCTTGCAAGCCCTTGTCCAACACCGGGAGATGCACCAACCCGGTGCGCTCCTCATCATTGACGTTCCATTTCATCTCCAAAAGAGAAGAAGACGATTGAGCATGCAGGGCGGATGTCAAAGCGAGCAAAATGAAAACGACGCAGTTGGACAATCTCATCCCAAGAGAGTAACGGACTCAAGAGCAATGCAAAAATCATAGGACCACGCATGAATCAAAAACAACCTGATGCTTTTCAGAGGTCTTGGTCCTGACCTGGTCTTTGTGTTGACCACCCCCCACCTGCTCTTTTTCAAGATGGCGATGTGGCGAACATCACACCAAGGTCTCGTGGAAATGAAACACAAAGCCGATCAGGATGTTCAAGGCACCGAGCCCATCACAAGGTCATTCGCACTCAATCAAAAGAATGCCGCTGCCACTGTTGCCACTTTCCCAGCCACCAACGCGAATCAAATACTTTTGTCCTTGCTGCACCGGACAGGTCAATTCGGAAGTGAAGTTGGCGCAGTTGTTGCTGTCCCCGTTGCAGCCCACTTGCGTCTTCTGGAAGCAATTGCCTTCATACACCACCAAGTCGGTATCAAATGAAGCACTGTTGCAGGTGCTCAAACGAAGGGTGCCCGTGCAGACCGCGGTGTACGAGAACCACACATCGGCAAACATCTCGCCGAGGTAGGTCCCCGAGCACTGGGCGTCGTTGTAGGCGTCGCTGCTTGTCGTTGCCCCATCGGTCGAAAAAGCCACTTCCCCATTCGAGACGGAAATGGCATCGAAGCATTCATCGTTGAATTCTTGGCTGCAGTCGATGTCGACACACTGGGTTTGGTCCCCACGGAATGAGCCACCAAGCGCCACGCATTCAGTCTCAAGCACCGCTTGGCACGTGGCATCCTTGAGGCAACAGGCACCAAATGATGGGCAGCCCGGGAACGTGCACGAGGTGCCAGCGCCTTGCCATTGGCCGCCCATGCCGTCACACGCTTGCTCGGCCACATAGGTACACAAACCGCTGGATTGGCAACACGAACCAAGGGGGTCGCATGCGTCACCCCACGAACTCAACACCCCAAGCAAATCAGCAATGCCATAGGGGTTCTCCCATCCCGAGAGCACCACCAGAAGATCGGACGTGTTGATCACGTTGTCGTTGTTCATATCGGAGGCAAGACAAGGCCCAGCGGCGACGTTGTCGAAAAATTTCCACACCTCGAGTGTCGCGCTGATGTCTCGGTTCCCAGATTGACCTGGCCAGTCATGCCCCCCCCCAACCACCAAGTAATACTTCAGCAACGTCTCGGCATCGATGGAACGGTTGGTCTCGAGCTGAACAATGCTGCCATCGACGGGATCAAGGTTGGGCAAAAAAGTCGTCTCTGATTCGGTGGTGCCCAAGATCGAACGCCAAAGGGCCATCATGTCAGGAATGGAGTGGTACGGGCCCCACCCCCCAGTGTTGTCGAGGTCACCGTTGTACAGCGTGACGTCGTCAATGGTCCCGTTCAGACTCAGCATGGGCTTGGGCGAACTGGGCGCGCATTCCTGAAAGAGTGGGTCCAGCATCATCCCCACAATGGGGGCAAAGGCGGCAAAGGCTTCCGACTCACGGCAGGCGAGTTGAAAACACATCTCCGCACCATTGGAAAATCCTGTCACGTAAGTTCGTGCGGGGTCCAAGCCGTGCAGAATTTGCAGATGCTCGGCCAAAGCGACCACAAAGCCGTCGTCGTCAACATCGAGTTGAGGATGAAAGTCGTAATCGACATCCCAAAACCTGGCCCCAAACTGATCGAATGTCCCGTTGGGACAGGCGACCACAAACCCGCGCTCATCGGCGAGTGGCACCCACCCGTAATTCGAAATCATGTCGTTGTTGTTGCCTGAGTACCCATGCAAGGCAATGACCAGAGGCGCATTGGGCTGGATATTTTCGGGAACATGAATGCGATATTGCCGGTTCAACCCATCGTGCTGAAACGAAATGTTCTGGCCAAAAGCATCCATGGTCAGAAGAAAGATGGCGGCAACCGTGATTCGCATGGCTTCAACATAGCCCACCTCTCAAACCGCACCACAGAGATCATCACAAACGGCGAAAAAAACAGTGGCACCCAGTGTTGTGCTCGATTGCCTCAGGCTTGAGGGGTCTTATAAGGAGTACATACAAGGCCTCGGGGAGCAAGGGGCTAACCCGATACACGACTGGCGATTTGAAGATGCATGGACAACAAGACCCTTCACGGCTTTGGATTTTGCTTCATTGTGGGTTGTCCACAAGTTAGACATTGTCTCACCACAAAATACTCAATCAGTAGGATGAGACCTCCGGTCTTAGTCTTTTCTGCCTCGGAGTGAGAAAGCCATGCTTCATCAATTGCATATCGTTTTATCAGCATCCATTCTGCTTCTCACCGCAACGGCCAACGCAGAGAAAATTATCACGGTTTGCGCCTCAGGATGTGAGCACGCTTCAATCAACGACGCGATCGATGCCGCTGTCACCGGGGACGTCATTCTTTTGTCTGGCGAAACCTATACCGAAGGAGTTGTCGTTGATCTTGATGGCAAAAGCATCACCCTGCGCGGTGCTGTTGACTCCGACGGCATTCCACTGACCATTCTCGACGGCGCTGAGACGCATCGAGTGGTCCAGTCCACCGGTGGCATGATCACCCTCGAGAACTTGGTGCTTCAAAACGGCGCTGCCGCAAACGGAGCTGCGCTCAACTACACCTTCGGCCCCCTCAGCGCCATCAACTGTATCTTCCGTGAAAATGTGGCGAGTGACCTGGGCGGGGCGATCCACGCCGTCAACGGCCAAGTAACGCTGACCGGTTGCAGCTTCGATCGCAACTCGGCAGACGAATACGCCGGTGCGATTTACGGAAGCGCTGCCACCTTCGTGCTGTCCGGATGCCACCTTGAGGACAATCAGGCCGACTACGTTCCCTGCGTGCAGGGGGAAAACTGCACCTTCGAGATGTCGGATTCGACCGTGGCCAATCATTCCGGTGGCGAGTACATCCTCGAACTGGGTACCGGGGTCGCCGGAATGGGTATCACTCGAATCAGCAACTGCGTGTTCGAGAACAACGAGACCGAGTACAACCTCCTCGATACCACCAACAACGCCCTCGCCACGATCGCGCAGTTGCAGGTCACCGGCTGTATCTTCCGGGGCAATGAGGTGGAAAGCTGCATCAATGCCACTCGCACCCAACTCCTCACCTTGAGCGGATCTCTCTTTGCGGACAATCTCGGAGATGCGCTGGATTTCTCATCGGTCACCGGGTCGGTGGAGGACTGTCGGTTCGAACGCAACAGTGGAGGCGGCATCTTCGCGGTCAGCGGCGATACCACGACGCTGGACTTTCGACGCTGCGTGTGGGCCAACAACGTCGTCTCCTTCCGGAATCAGGTCGGGGGAGGCGTGGTGACTTTCGACGCCTGCGACTTCTACGGCAATCAAAACTCCTCCGAGGGCGACTCCCGCCCCGCCGCTCTTATGGTTGGCAGCAACGCCACGGCCGTGACCATCACCAACTCCATGTTCGCCAACAACGGAAGCCCGGCGATCCACACCGACGGCGAGCTCTCGATCAGTACTTCCTACCTCTGCAACCAAGTGGTCGAGGGCCAGACTCAGGAGCAGTGGGACGACGGTAGCAACACCATTCTCAGCGGCGACGCCGCAACCGTCTGTCCGGACGGCGACGCCGACGGTGTTCCCGATGCCTTGGACCTCTGCGCCGGTGGCGACGACGGCATGGACTCGGACGTCGACGGCACGGCGGACGACTGTGATGCCTTCCCGGCCGACCCTTCCGAGCAGTTCGACAGCGACAATGATGGCGTCGGCGACAACGCCGACGCGTTCCCCGACGACCCCACCGAGCAATTCGATACGGATGTCGATGGAGTCGGCGATAACGCCGACGACTTCCCCAACGATGAGACCGAACAGTACGACTCCGACGACGACGGCGTCGGTGACAACGCCGATGGTTGCCCAAGCGACCCACTCAAAATCGCGCCGGGCGGCTGCGGCTGCGGCGTCGCGGACACCGACAGTGACAGCGATCTCACCCCCGACTGCAACGACGCTTTCCCCGACGATCCGACCGAATCCGCGGACAGCGACGGTGACGGCGTGGGCGACAATGCGGACGCCTTCCCCGACGATCCAACGGAGCAGTACGACGCCGACAATGACGGCGTGGGCGACAACGGCGACGAATTCCCGAACGACGACACCGAATCCGCGGACAGCGATGGTGACGGGATCGGCGACAACGCCGACCTCTGCCCCGACGGCGACG
>PKDW01000143.1 GCA_002863145.1 Flavobacteriales bacterium | reverse complement strand
ACGCGGTGCGTGTCTGGCCGCAACCGAAAACCCAGCCCATACACGGCACATCCCACCCGCTCTCGGGCGAGTTGTTGGACCGCCTCGCTGCCGGGCAAGCTCGGCCAAGCCCATTGGCAAGGCGGGCACATCCCTGCCACCTCGTTGGGCACCAAGGGCTCCCCACAACCCCAGCATCGACCCAATCCCCATCCCAAATTCATGTCCCGACAAGGTGCGATGCTTCCCTCTCGACAGGAAGGGTGTTTTGTGTGCGCAAGGCCATGTTTCACGTTTGTCAGGCGTTGTAGATTCGAGGGGTGAAGTTTGGCAAACTCGATACCGCACCGGAGGGGTTGGATTGGACCCACCCCACGCCGCCTTCGGGCTTCCGACTTGCCGACGCCGCTCCCGCTCGCCGAGAGAAAGGAACGACGGTCGTGCGGGCAGGGGGCACGATGTGGACCATCCGAGATTGGCGCGGGACGGTGTACCCGGAAAAAGATCCGCAACGCACTTGGCCGGAACACTACGGCCGGCAGTTTGGAACCTTGGAATTCAACGCCACCCACTACCGCATCCACCCCGCTGACCGCATGGCAGAATGGGCGGCCGCGATGCCTGAGGGGTTTACGTTTTGCCCCAAGTTTCCCCAAATCATCACCCACTTCCGCCGCTTCAACGACTGCGACGGGCCCACCGACGACTTCATCGATGGACTCTTGGCCCTCGGGGACAAACTCGGCCCCGCCTTCATTCAACTTCCTCCCCACTTTGCACCCAAGCATGCCGCCGCCATGGCGAGCTACTTGGAGAAATGGCCGCGGGAACTTCGGGTGGCGGTGGAGTTTCGGCATCCCGAATGGTTTGAAGGCGGCGCGCAGGCCGAGGAGATGTGGGCGCGGCTGCGGGACCTGGGCATGGGCGCAGTCATCAGCGACACGGCGGGGCGCGGGGACGCCTTGCACATGCGGGTGACGGCTCCGTTTGTCCTTGTCCGGTTCGGAGGGTACGAAGGGCACGCGTCCGACGAGACGCGACTCGCACATTGGGCCCAGCGCATCGCCGAATGGAAAGATCAAGGCCTCACCGAATTTCACCTGCTGGTGCATCAGCCGGACAGCATCCACACCCCGAACACCTGCCGGCAATTCGCACGGCTCGTGAAGCAGCATGCCGGCCTTGACGTTCAAGCGCCCACCGACTTGCGCGCCGCCACCCAGGGTGACTTGTTTTCATGAGCAACGACCCCGGTCCATTCTGAGCGTTACTTTCGATGCATGGCATCCAAGACCCACATCCTGAACCGCGCGCCAGGCATGGCGGGCCAACTCTTGCTCAACCTGCGCGACGCCTCCAAGCACGAAGACCGCGCAGCTTTTCGCTGGAACATGCAACGGATGGGACGTGAACTGGGAAGCGCACTGGCGCAATCGTGGCCCATGGCGAAGGCCACGTGCACGACGCCTCTGGGCACCGCCACCGAGGACATTCCTGCCCATCAACCCGCGATGGCCTGCATCCTCCGAGCGGCCATGCCTTTGCACCATGGGGTGTTGGACGTTTGGGACCGCGCGGACTCGGCGTTTGTGTCGGCGTACCGGAAGCACCATGATGCGGGATTTGACATTGAAATCGAGTACCTCGGCGCGCCCGCGATGGAAGGCCGCGCACTCGTGCTCATCGACCCCATGCTGGCCACCGGCGCGTCGTTGCAAGCCGCCCACGACGCCTTGTGCGAAACGGGGGTGCCTGCTTCGGTCCACGTGCTCGCCGCCATCGCGAGCCAAGAAGGCTTGGCCAATGCACAGAAGTGGTTGCCCGACGGGACGTCATTCATTTTGGGAGGGGTGGACTCCAACCTCAACGAGCACGGTTACATCGTGCCTGGCTTGGGCGATGCGGGCGACTTGGCGTTTGGGCCCAAGACCCGCGCCTAACTTCGCCCCCGAAGGTTACGGGCAGCTCAGCCCGTAAGCCGTCGGCACATTGAGCAAATCTTCAGTTCCCACAATGCCGTCTTCGTTGTTGGCCAGAGGACACCCCCCAAAACTGCTGGAAGTGGTGCGTAGTGTGGTGACGCACCAGCGCCTTCGCCTAAACCGCCTTCGTGGCGCCGTACCTCGCGCAATCAGGAATCCTGGAGCTGCCAGCCCTGGCTGAGCAACGGCTCGGCCTTCTTGTACTTCAAGGTTTGGACCTCGTCGCCTTTACGGATGGTGACCATCTCGTTGCGACCAATCTTCTTTGCCGCCCGTATGGGAGACACCGGTTCCGGACGCGGCATGCGCTGTTGCGGCGGACGACCCGGAGCGATGGCGCCTGGGCGACCCGGCATGCGACCTGCCATGCCCCCTTGACTTGCTGCAGCTCGTGCAGCGACGCCCTGCTCCGCCGTGTTGGCGACTCCAGCTTTCTGCTCTTGCACGCGTGGGGCGGCAGAAGAACGTGAGGCCTGGCGAGGCTGTTGGGCGGAAGCGCCCGTGGGAATGGTGCACTTCATCAAGAAGGACGCGACCTGGGCGTTGACTTTTTGAACCAACTTCTGGAACAGCTCGTACGACTCAAACTTGTAGATGAGAAGTGGGTCCTTCTGCTCGAAGCGGGCGTGCTGCACGTTGCTGCGCAGGTCATCCATGTCGCGAAGGTGCTCTTTCCAGTGCTGGTCGATGATGGCAAGCACCACCGCCTTCTCAAGGGTGTCGAGGACGCTCTTGCCTTCGGTGAGCACACTTTGTTCGATGTCCGCGCCCACTTGCAAGGTCTTGCGGCCATCGCTGAACGGCACGAGGATGTTTTTGAAGTCGTTTTTCTCGTCGTCGTGCACGCGCTGAATCACCGGGTGCGCGCGCTCCGCGAGGTCGGCGAGCTTGGCTTGGTACAGTTGCTCGGCACGCAAGTAGGTCTGGTGCGCGAGGTCCTCGGGCTTGCCGGTGCTGAACGCGTCGGCGTCGAACGGCGGCTCAATGCCAAAGTCCGTGAGGAGCGCCATGCGGAACCCGTCAAAATCTTTGACCGGGTGCGTCGCCAAGACGTGGGCCTCGACGAGCTCGTAGAACATGTTGGCGATGTCCGTGCGGATGCGGTCGCCGTACAGGGCGTTGCGACGGCGCTTGTAAATGACCTCGCGCTGGGCATTCATCACATCGTCGTATTCAAGCAAGCGCTTGCGAATGCCAAAGTTGTTCTCCTCAACCTTCTTTTGGGCGCGCTCAATGCTCTTGGTGATCATGCCCGCCTGAATGACCTCCCCTTCTTGGTGGCCCATCCGGTCCATCATCTTGCTCACGCGCTCGGACCCAAACAACCGCATCAGGTCGTCCTCCAAGCTCACGTAGAACTGGCTCGATCCGGGGTCCCCCTGACGGCCTGAACGTCCCCGCAACTGACGATCGACGCGGCGGCTGTCGTGACGCTCGGTGCCGATGATCGCGAGACCGCCGGCGTCCTTCACTTCTTGCGAGAGCTTGATGTCCGTTCCGCGCCCGGCCATGTTGGTGGCGATGGTCACCGTGCCTGGCTTGCCCGCTTCGGAGACGACCTCCGCCTCGCGTTGGTGCATCTTGGCATTCAAGACCTGGTGCTTGATGCTGCGCATGCCGAGCATCTTCGACAGCAACTCGCTGATCTCGACTGTGGTGGTGCCCACCAGCACGGGGCGGCCGGCGTTGCTCAATTCCACGACGTCGTCAATGACAGCGTTGAGCTTCTCGCGTTTGGTCTTGTAGACGAGGTCGTCCATGTCCTTCCGCGCGATGGGGCGGTTGGTCGGGATGACCATGACATCCAATCCGTAGATGTCCCAAAACTCGCCCGCTTCCGTTTCTGCCGTTCCGGTCATTCCGGCCAGCTTGTGGTACATGCGGAAGTAGTTCTGGAGCGTCACCGTGGCGTAGGTCTGCGTGGCGGCTTCCACCTTCACGCCCTCCTTGGCCTCGATGGCCTGGTGCAATCCGTCGCTGTAGCGGCGGCCGTCCATGATGCGGCCGGTCTGCTCGTCGACGATCATGACTTTGTTGTCCATCACCACGTACTCGATGTCCTTCTCGAACAATGCGTACGCCTTCAGGAGCTGGTTCATGCTGTGGATGCGGGCGCTCTTGACGCCGTAGTCCTGCATGAGGGTTTGCTTTTTCTCGAGCTTCTCCTCATCGCTGCCTTCGCCGTTGTCGATGCCCACGAGCTCCGTCGCGAGGTCGGGAAGCGTGAAGAAGTGCTCGTCCTCCATGTTGCGGACGAGGTACTCGATGCCTTTTTCGGTGAGCTCGATTTGGTTTTGCTTCTCGTCGATGACAAAGAAGAGTTCCGCATCGGCCTTGTGCATCTCCCGCTGGTTGTCCGCGAGGTAGTATCCCTCGGTCTTGAGGAGCTGCTGGCGCATGCCGTCCTGGCTGAGGAACTTGATGAGAGGCTTGCTCTTGGGCAACGCACGGAACGCGCGGTACAAGGCCAAGCCACCTTCCTCCACCTCTTCCTTGGTCG
>PKDW01000078.1 GCA_002863145.1 Flavobacteriales bacterium | reverse complement strand
GACCCCGCAGGACAGAAGCCGAACACCCTCGACCCCGATTTGGTCAGTTTCATGCTTCCATCAACTGCATTCACTGCCAAAGGCAGCAATCATCTGCAGGACGTCCGCAACATTGACGAGACCATCGCCATCAACGTCTCCAAAACAGGACGATGTGCATCCAAATTCTCCAAGTACAAGCAGCACATCAGAAATGCCAACAACCCCGTCCAGGTCTAAATCCTCAGCGCAAGAGTTTGGTGTCGGGTTGCTTCCATTCAAGATCTTGATCATCCCGACCTCAGTGTCACCTCCTGCATCGGTGTCGTTAAAAATCACGTACCCTCCTTCAATCAACGCACCGTACTCGGTGGCTGAGTTGACTCCGGCATGATCGAAAACATCACTTGCCACAATTTCACCCTCAAAGTCGACATGCAACACCCAGCCAACCCAAACATCAGAAGATGGAAAAGGAGGCAAAGTTGCGCTGTAGCCACTCTCATCCCCACTTCCTCCAAACATGTAGATCCCATCAGTTCCTGCCTCCAGCCCGTAAAGCTCGTTGCGAATGTGATTAAGGCTGTATCCACGAGGGTTCGCGTAGTCGTATCTCCACTCAATGGTTCCTTCTACGTCCAATGAAATGCACGTGTAGTCATATGGAAATCCTGCACCTTGCCTCGGGCTGTGACCTCCATAATAGATCTGCCCATCGGACGCGGTGGCCAAGTCGTACGGAATGACGCTTTCTGTATTTGGGAGGACCGCAGTTGAAATGACTGTTCCGTCAAGCGAACGCCTGGTAAGCGACAGTCCTTCATCGTACATGACACCCCCAGAATACAAGTCTCCGTTAGGGCCTTGAATTGTGGCCAGAGCATACTCCGAAGCATTGTTGACCGAAGACCAAATGACATCTCCATTTACAGGGTCAACCTTCATAACAACCGCACTTCCCGCATACACCACAAAAATGGTGTCAGACTCATCGCCTTGGACAAATCCGGAGGCGTAAAGGAAACCATCTGAACCCACCATCACAGTTCGGAGGCCGTCGTATTGTCCTCCACCACCCGGGTATGAATAAACTTGGTCCCACATCACTTCTCCTGTCAAACCATGAAGTCTCGTCAACCAGCGCTCCTGACTGTTTTGCGCTCCACCTGATACGATGTAGTCTGGATGCCCGTCACCCGGAATCTCACAGATCCCAAATCCGACTCGGTTGTTGATTGTGACCGTCCAGACGAGAACGCCATTCTCTCCATTGACCTTGGTTACACGTGCCAAATCCTCTGGCATGGAAACTGCAACACAATCTCCCGCAGAATCCACAATGCCGCGGTTCACCTTCCCTGCAGGTCCTTGAGTAAACACCTGACTCCACACAACGTCTTCATTGTACCCAGAGGCTGTGGGTACAATTTGAGCGCATGCCACGCAGGTTGACATCACGAATGCGATTGCAATCAAATTCCTCATACTTTGGAAGGTACTGGAAATGCATGAGTTGTTCATCAGGCCACGCCTACAATTGTCGTGTTGGCACAAGAAATGTTTGGCCTCAAAATGCTTCGCCAATGAAGAAATAGAAGCCTTGGCCCTCAGAAGTAAAGGCCATGTCGAGTCGAGTGTAAATGTCCTTCGTTGGGAAAATCAAAAACCGAAGACCCGCTCCACCAGCGGGCAAAAAATGCTTCCAATCAAAAGAAAAGTCGTCACCAAAAACTTGCCCAGTCGCCATGAATACACTTGCCCCCAAGCGCTTCGAAAAGGAAAATGGCAATACGCGGTATTCGACCTGGCCCGCCACCTGATTTTTGTCGCGGTACCTTCCGAGGTAATACCCCCGCATCAAAGTTTCTCCTCCCATGAGCGCCAACATGTTGAAGGGAGGGGTGCCCGTGGTCAATTGACCATAGATTTGAAACGCCAGCACCTTGTTGGCCTGAATCGGTTTGTAAAAACGGTTGTCTGAGATGTAAGACACAAAGTCGAAGTCACTTCCCGTAAAGGCATCATAAGCCAAGAACCCCCACTCGCTGTAAACCCCTTGTCTCGGATTCATGGCGTTGTAGATGTTGTTGTAAATCACCCCCAGACCCAACCCCAAATTTGTTGACCCCGCTCCACCGAACTCGGGGGGCGTAAAATCTTGGGTAGAACTGGTGTACCCTACCCCGCTCAATTTTTGGAAGTCCAATTCCAGGCCGACATACAAGGAGCGCCTCGTTTCTCGCATGATCCGCTCACGGAAGATGAGATATCTCCCCTCAATCATGCTTTGAACTTCTGCAGGACTTTCTCTGCCAATCCCATGGTAAAGCAATGGGAAATTTTGATACCTCGCCTTCCCCAAGAAGAACCACTTGTCCTTGTCAGTGTACAAGGCGTGATCCAACCAAAGACCGTATTGATTCTCGAGGGTATAAAAGGCAAAGGACTTGGTTTCACTCAAGCGATTCGTCAAATCTCGATTTGCGCTGTAGACGTACAAACTTGAAACACCAATTTCCCAGTTGGTCTCAGGCGCGAAGGCAAGGGTAGGATAATTGATGAGTTTTGGCGCCGTCGGATTCTCATCCGCTTCAAAGACACGTTTGATGTAGCGCATGAACGCGTTGTCCGATTCAATCGAATTTTGGGCAGACAGTCCAGTCGTGGTACAGACCAGTAAAGTAAACAGAGTGAGTGCGCGTCCCATGAATCTTGACCAACCGCAATTTGTATTCTTCGTTCGTTTCAAGTCCCGCCGATGGCTGACAGTGACGATGGCAATGGACTCAAGGCCCAGACCTGACCAACCGGTGTCACCTGATCCACGCTCCACAAGCCAGACCACCTGTTGTGCGCACAAAAACTGAAGCCAGCCATGCACTATTCGACTGCAACTTTTCTCAACGAGTCTAGCCTTGACGACAACTTCGCTTTGATGGATGCAGCGTCTGAGAAATCAGAAATATTTAGATTTTCATTCGGGTCTTCGGCAAGATTGAACAACATTGTGCCCGTGACCCTGGTCCTTGTTTTGTTCCGAAATTCTGTGTAGCTGAAAGCTTCGGTCGTGATGGTTTCACCACCATGAAATTTCGAAAAGCCTGGCCTCTTTTGTGCCGTGCTTTGCCCATCGACTGCAATGCCCAAATCCACCCCTTGAACATGAGGAGGCCTCTCGATGCCCAAAAGCGCACAAATCGTGGGATACAAGTCCGTCAGTTCCACCATTGACGAAACCCTCAGCCCTTTTTCCTGACCTGGCAAACGAATAAGAAGAGGCACTTTCAGAGAGGTTTGAAAATTGGCATGCTTGGCCCACAGATTGTGCTCTCCGAGTTGCCATCCGTGATCCCCCCAAACCACGACGAGGGTGTTGTCAGCCAGGCCACTTTCCTCCAGTTTCTGAATAAGTTGTCCAAACAAGTGATCCACGTAACTCACGCATGCATGATATCCATGTCTCAAAATCAACTGCATCGAATCTGGCACGTCTAGATGGCTTTCACTGGGAATGTCATCATATGCTCTTAATTCACCATAAGAGTGCATCGCCTCCTTTGGCGCATGTTTCGGCGCATATCGATTCGTTGCATAACCTATTGAGTCAGGATCATGCAGGTCCCAAAAACGTTCAGGAGCACAAAATGGAAGATGTGGCTTGAAAAAGCCGACTCCCAAAAAAAACGGATCTTCTCCAAGGGATAGTCTTTCAAGGTCTGAAATGCTTTTCTCCAAAATCAAATCATCCGCGTACACAGCGGATTCACCTCCACGCTCCGTGGCAGGACCATGGCCCCCTAAAGCCACAATGCGCGTGTTTTCAGGATTTTGATAATCCCGGAAAATCCGGTCAGGCCTCCATGGCTTCTCACTCCACCCGTCTTTCGAATCCAGGTTCTTGTGGAGAATCTTTCCATTCGACACCGCAGTGTAACCATGAGCCTTCAACCACTCAGCCATCGTTGGAGCCTCCGGTGCATCCTCATCCGCACGAGAGGAGAATGTTCTAAATCGATCTTCATTGGGTCGCAAACCCGTCATCACAGATGCCCGGGATGCCCCACATACAGGGACAGCGCAAACAGCCCTCTCAAAAACAAAAGCTTCTTGCGCGAACGCATCAAAATTTGGCGTGATTGCTGTTGAACTTCCGTAACAACCCAATTCAGGTCTCAAATCGTCGATGGCCACAAACAAGACATTGACAGGTGATGGGACCAGATCATCTGACTGTTGCGGATTTGTTGTGGCATCGTAGCACAACAAAACGAAACAAACTGAGCAAAAAAGGCAAAATGAAAACAATCTCATGAAGTCACGAATCAATGTCTAATTTAAAGCAAGGTCGCTCACACAGCCATGAGAATGAGCCTTGTTTGAGACGGGGGTCACTCTATGAGAACGTAGCTGGCACTGAAAGGAGGACAATCCACAACCAGATTATTCGTGTCAAGTGGCCAGGACAAAGCAGGAACCTTCCAATA
>PKDW01000079.1 GCA_002863145.1 Flavobacteriales bacterium | reverse complement strand
GCCCCAGTGTAGGCCCCGTCGACCAAGCTTTCGGTTTGGCTGATTTGCAAGCCGTCCAACTCCAACTGGTACCCAAAGATCCGCGCATCGGGGTTCTTCACGTGGACGTCGAGGTATTGCGCATCCCAGTTGACCTCCGCAATCGTGAAGTGCGTGGTGTCAAACGGGTTGACGATGTCGTTCACCGGGAATTCGCAGTGGCTGTGCACGCCGGTCGAGTCGGGGTCTGTGTGGGCCTCGTTCCACCATTGGCAATCCGCCATGAAGGCTGCATCCGCCACCGTCAAGGCGCCGTCGGCGTTGATGTCGTTGCAGTTGGCCGGCGTCAGGTCGTTGCCGAGAACCCCTTCCACGTACATCTGGGCGTCAGACAAGTCCTGCGTCAAGTCGTCGTTCAAGTCACCCATGATGGCCACCCCGCCACACTCGCCGTTGCAGTCAAGCAACGCGGTGCCGTAGGGGTCACCCGCACAATCCGTGAACGTCGGGCAGTCCGTGAGGATGATGGTTTCGAGGTCGCCGCTTGAACGGTCGAGTTCGATGCACACCACCGCCCAGTTGTTCTCCGTGTTGGTTTCGTAGCGGCCCAAGGCGTCAGGATCGTAATCCCAATTCACCCGCACCACCAAGCGGTACTGGCCGTCTTCCACATCCGTCACGTCGATCCACTGGCAGCTCAGGCCACTGGAGTAGATGTCACCGCATCCCGAGGCGATGCCCATGTTGGAGCAACCGTACGTGTAGGAACCGCCGTCGCTGCATTCCAAATCCATCACACAGAAGCCGTTTTTGAACCCGATGGGAATCAAGGCACCGTCCATGGTGAAGAGGTCGTACTTGGCATACCCTTGGTAGTGCCAGTGGTTGTGACATTGCCCCCACTCAAACTGGCCAGTCTCCTCGGCTTGTGACGTCGTTCCGATGTAATAATCGAGTTCCCCAATGTTCTTGATGTGGGTGGTGAAACGGATGAGCTCACGCTGGCCAAACCCATTCAAGCACCCCTCCTCAATGTAACAGTCGGTTTGGCTGACGTTCATGGTCGTGCTGTACAGGCTGCTGGACACGACGTCCGCCAACACAATCAAGTCAGGTCCGGTGCACGTGGGGTCGCCCTCGTACACGCACGAACCGTCGTCCACTTCGGCAGAAGGACTGTAGTTGCACGCGGTCGAATCCGTGCACCCCGTGGGCTGGCCCGCGTAGTCAAACGCCCAATCAAACCCGCCACAGCTGCCGTCAAGCGAAGCCCAGCGAATCCAATACTGCACACCCCCTTCCAACAAGATGGTCAGCGCCGCTTCCTCGCCACAACCACCCTGGTTGTCGTCGTAGTAAATGGACCCTTCGTTCGTGTCGTCGAAGTTGCCCATGTTGCAGTATTCGTAGATGTACAACGTCGTGTTGCACGCCGCACCGCAGCTACTGAACTGGTACATGGCATTGGCCGGTGGGGTGAATGAATACCAAAAATTGTCCCCCGCCTGTGTCACCGTGCCGTAGTCTGCCTCCGTGAGGGTCACGGCATCGTTGCAGGTGGCGCCTGGCGCACAGTCAAACTGCACAATGTCTTGCTGGCCGTAGTCGCCGCCCGTGGCCACGGACTCTCCATCAAGGTACAGCGTGTATGCGCCTTGGCCGTAACCGCAGCAAATCCCGTCTCCGTAGCTGTCGTTGATCACAAATTGCAAGCACGGGTACGCATCCGCGCCTTCGATGCACACCGTGTCTGTGTACATCGTGCCCGTGGAGCCATAGGGGCCGCCGGACAGCAGCTGGCCGTTGGCGTCTGAAAGGGTCCATGTGATCTCGCCGGGGTAGTTGTCCGTCAGGATTTCCACCACCACTACCGATTGACCGGCTTCGCACTGCGCAAACGTCTCGGAGGGCAGTCCCAACACCAGCGCCAAGGCGCCGAAGGCTGCGAGGAGTTTGATTGAATTTTTCATTCGTTCAGGGTAGGTTGTTCTCGACCAAAGTCTCGTTGTTCATTTCATCAATTGCACACGTCGCCAAACGCTCCCAACACCAACAGCATGTCCGATACGGTGGTCGCACCGTCGCCGTTGACGTCTTCAGGACAAGGGGCCGTGTACATGCACGTGGTCGTCACGTTCGCCCATGGCACGTAGTTCAACGCGGTGGGGTCTGTGCACCCCGCGAATTGGCACGAGTTGTCGTCCTCGGTGGCGTTGGCATTGTAGTTCAACGCGCCAGGATAGCGGCACCCGGCCACACTCGTCACAGGTACGTAGTCCATGTTCCGGAATTCCTTGATGATGTTGGGTCCCGACCCGGGATACGAGGGCCCGTTAAAAGCCAAATACACCGCGCCCGTGTACGGATTCACCGCCACATCTCGGATGCGCTGGCCGTAGCTGGCGAACCACTGCGTCTCGCCGGTCACAGACATGCCGTCCTCCGACATGGACAGCACGCTGAGGCGTTTGTCATTCAGGGCAAACCCACCCATCACGGACAACAGCAAGCAATTTTGCCACTCGGGAATGGCGGGATGGTTGTACCAAATCAGGCCGTTGACCGCCGCACAAGGCGAGAACGTGTCGATGGGTTCGCGGACGTTGTTGGCCGCGCAAAAGCTGTTTTCGCTTGACGTGTTGCACACCCCCTCCACGTTGGGCCAACCGTAGTTGCGCCCGGGCTCGATGATGTTCACTTCGTCGTTGTTGCTTTGGCCGTGCTCAGAGCTGTAGATGATGCCACCTGGGCCCATGGCCAAACCTTGCGGATTCCGATGTCCGTGGCTGTACACGTAACTGCCCGGCGTGGGGTTGTCGGACGGAATGCTTCCGTCGAGGTTGAGTCGAAGGACCTTGCCGTTGAGGCTGCTGAGGTTTTGGCTGCTCGCCCCGCCGTCCCCCACATCGCCTGTGGTCATCAACAAGGTGTTGTCCGGAAGCACCAGCAGGCGGCTCCCGTTGTGGATGCCCGCCGCAGGCAAGCTGAGCAAAACCTCTTCATTCACCAGCGAAGAACCGTTCCAATCAAACACCGAAAGGCGCTCCGTGCCATTCCACGTCGATCCCGTCGTGTAGACGATGAACACCTTGGGGGTGGTTTCCCACTCGGGATGCATGGCCATGCCGAGCATGCCCGGCTCGCCACTGCCGTTGTTGGTGACCGACTTGGTCAGCACCGTCGTGGTGGCGCCCGTTTCTGGGTTGATGCGGTACACCGTCCCAGGTCGACTGGTCACCCACAAAAAGTCATCGGGGCCCCACAAAATTTCCCAGGGAAGCTGGATGCCCGAGGCCACGTTGGTGGCCGTCAGGGTCGTGTTTCCCACTTGGAACGTGTCTTGGGCGCGCAGCCCAGTGGAGGCAAACATGGCGAGCAAAGCGCCAGCGCAGGCGAGCAAACGAATCATGCAAAAGGGGATTTGGAATTCATAAGATAGGTGAATTCGCGCACAACGCTCAGAAAACGTGCGAGTTTCCCACAGCACGTGGGTGGTGAACTCGCAGCCTGGTCGCCTCATTGCACCGGGTTCGCGCCGCATCTTTGGCATGACTTTCGCAGTTGGCGAAAGCATGATTTTCTGTCGTCGATTCCCCCTGAAGCCCCTGCCCCATGCCTGAAATGTCCCAAAAAACATGGCTCCTCGTCGTGGCGAGTTTGGTGCTGGTGGTCGGGTATTTGGGCTTCCAGCTCTCCGCGCGCAACACCACCATCGGTTTGCTCAACGACGACAACGCCGGGCTCACCCTCGAGAAGGACCAACTCATCCTCGACCTTGAAAAAATGCGCTTCTCCTACGACACGCTCGAGACGGAAAACAGCATGATGGTGGCGGAGCTCGCTGCACAACAAGAGCGCATCGATGGGCTGCTCACCAAGGTCAAAAACGGATACTGGGAAGTCGCCAAGCTCAAGAAAGAGGCGGAAACCCTGCGGAGCATCATGAAGGGCTACATCGGCACCATCGACTCACTGAACCAGCTGAACATGGCGTTGCTGGACGAGAACCTCGCCATGAAGGAGCAAATGGAGGCGGTGTCGCAAGAGAACGCCGACCTCGTTGAGCGTCAAGAGAACATGGAGGACATGCTCGAAGCAGGCCAAACCCTCCAAGTCGCCGAATTCCTCCCCACGGGGGTGCGCGTGCTCTCGTCTGGACGTCAGCGCGACACGGACCGTGCCGACCGCAGCGACATGCTGCGCGTGTGCTTCACCATCTTGGAAAACCGCATCGCGCCTGTGGGCGACAAGACCCTGCGCCTGCGCGTCACTGACAGCGATGGAAACGTGCTGCCAAGTGCGGATGGGGACAGCGATTTCAGCGCCTCTCGGACGGTGGATTACGCCCGCGACCGACTCGACGCCTGTGTGTTCTACGAATACCCCGACGACTCCGTCCTCGAGCCCTACCGACCCGGCACCTACTTGGTCGAGATCCTCGAGGGCAGCACGGTCATCGGCACCACCGACTTGGTGTTGCGCTGACCGTCCTCAGGGCGCGGACAAATCCAACGCGCATCAACGCCCAGTTTGCGTTCCTGAAGTGCTTGCCGGTTGCGCGAGCGGCGTGT
>PKDW01000052.1 GCA_002863145.1 Flavobacteriales bacterium | reverse complement strand
TCGTGCATGACATTCATGCCAATGCCGGCCAAACCCATTCCCATGGCGATTTCGGCCACCCAGAACATCCATCCGCTCCCTGCAAAGCCCCACGTGATCATGGCCCAAGGGACGAAGTAGAGTGCGATCATCAAACCGGACTTCAAGTGCAGCCGCCAGTCGCCTTTGCGGCTCAGGTTGTGCTCTTTGAAGTAGGCATCCACCCGGGCGCGAAGTGTTTGGGTGAAGTCGGATTTGTCGCGGCTGTAGCGGATGACAGGAATTTGCATTCAGCCAAGGTACGGGGGGCTTTCATCGCCCACATCTACCCCGGGGCATGGGATGCCCACAGAGTTCTTCACAATCAGCCGAAGGGAGACTTGGGCTTGGGAATCTTTCGGACGCGCAGGTTTTTGGGCGTGGCTTCCAAGTACTCATCGTCATTGATGAACTCCATCAGCTCTTCAAGCGAGAGTTTCTTGGCGGGGGCGATCCGCAGCCCCTTATCCGCACCGGATGCGCGCATGTTGGTGAGCTTCTTGCCCTTGATGAGGTTGAGCTCCAAGTCGATGTCGCGCGCAGATTCTCCCACCACTTGGCCGGCGTAAATGTCTTCTCCGGGATCGATGAAGAACGTGCCACGGTCTTGAAGGCGGTCAATCTCATAGGCCCGCGCCTGTCCGGTTTCCATGCTGACCAATGAGCCACTGCTGCGCGTGGCGAGGTCTCCGGCGTATGGTTCATAGCCGTCGAAGCGGTGCGTCATGACCGCTTCCCCTGCCGTGGCAGTCAGCACTTGGTTGCGCAGGCCAATGAGTCCACGTGAAGGGATGCGGAACTCCAGGTGTTGGAGGTCCCCCTTGGCTTCCATCACGTGCAACATGCCTTTGCGCGCCATCACAAGTTCTGTGGCCTTGCCAGCAGTGGCTTCGGGCACATCGATCACGAGGTGTTCGAAGGGCTCATGGGTGGCGCCATCCACTTCTTTGAAGAGCACTTGAGGCTTGCCGATTTGAAGTTCATAGCCTTCGCGACGCATGGTTTCGATGAGCACGCTCAAGTGGAGGATGCCGCGGCCGTAGACGTTCCATTTGTCCTCGCTGTCGGTGGCTTCCACACGCAGGGCCAGGTTCTTCTGGAGCTCTGCGTCAAGGCGCTCGCGAATGTGACGGCTCGTCAGGAAGTCTCCGTCCTTTCCCAAGAAAGGGGAGGTGTTGATGGTGAACAGAAGGCTCATGGTGGGCTCGTCGACCGCAATGCGCTCCATGGCTTCAGGTGTTTCCAAATCGGCGACGGTGTCCCCAATCTCGAATCCGTCCATCCCCGTGATTGCGCACAGGTCGCCACTCCGAACGTGGTCGACTTTTTCCTTGCCCAAGCCAGAGAACACGTACAGTTCCTTCGCCCGGACTTTTTGGTGGCCTTCTGCCGTGCAAAGGGTGTAATCCTTGTTGGCGTGCAAGTCGCCGCGGTAGAGCCTGCCGATGGCGATCCGACCCGTGTACTTGCTGTAGTCAAGTGACGTGATTTGAAGCTGAGGTGTGCCTTCCACGTAGGGCGCCTCGGGCACTTGGTCCAAGATGACGTCCAAGAGGTAGGTCACATCGGTGGTGTGCTGCTGCCAATCCTCGGCCATCCACCCGTTCTTGGCTGAGCCGTAAACAGTGGGGAAGTCCAGTTGCTCCTCGGTGGCGTCGAGGTTGAACATGAGGTCAAACACTTGCTCCTGCACCAAATCTGGGGTGCAGTTTTCCTTGTCCACCTTGTTGATGACAACGATGGGCTTCAGCCCCAACTCAATCGCCTTGCTCAACACGAATCGCGTTTGTGGCATGGGGCCTTCGAAGGCGTCCACCACCAACAGCACGGCGTCGGCCATCTTGAGAACCCGCTCAACTTCTCCGCCGAAGTCGGCGTGACCTGGGGTGTCAATGAGGTTGATTTTGACGTCCTTCCAAGTGGCACTGACGTTCTTCGCCAAAATGGTGATGCCTCGCTCTCGCTCGAGGTCGTTGTTGTCGAGGATGAGTTCGCCCGTTTCCTTGCGTTCGTCAACGACGTTGCACTGGTGAATGATCTTGTCGACGAGGGTCGTTTTGCCGTGGTCGACGTGGGCGATGATGGCCACGTTGCGGATTCCGCTCATGAGGTGGGGTTTGCGGGCGCAAAGGTCGTTCATCCCACAACAGGGATGGGCAACCAACTCGCATTAATTTCGTTCTTCACCTTGCCGTCGGGCATTCGCTTCCATCTCCATCCTTCGGTCTGCCTCGTCTGTGGCGGCCATGTCTTTCAGCACGGAGGGCAAGAGGGACTCAAATTCATCCAGCATCTGCGCGAGGTCGTTTTCTTGGGTCAACGGATTCATCAGCGTGCAGCGAAGCCAAACCTGGCCTTCAAACTCGGTTTGAACGACGTAGCCTGAACCTTCGGCCAAGTGACGTTTGCGCAGCGCCTTCACCACCTCGTTCCACCTGTCGGCACGGAGGTGTTGCATGGGTGACGGACGAAAGCACACGATGTTGGCTTGCGGCGCCATCGCCAATTCCCAGCCGTTGCGGCGCTCGATCAAGGTGGCGAGCGCTTGTCCCAAGGCCCACATGCGGTCCACGAGTTCTCCCCAGATATTCCAGCCATACTCGGCCTTGATGACAGCCAACCGCGTGCTCAACATCCGCTTCGTGCATTCAAAGGTGCGTTTGCCGGTGTCCCACCAATCGAGGTCGTTGGCGTCGTCCCAGAGGTACTCGGCATGCTGGGAGAAGGGCAAAAAGCTCTCGGCATGACGCGCGTAGAAGACGCCGGTGCAGAGGGCAGGAACGCCGCAAGTTTTGTGGAAGTCGAGCACCACAGAGTCCGCATGTTCGATGCCTTTGACGAGGTGACGATGGGCGTCGCTGAAGGCTGCAGAGGCCCCGTGGGCCCCGTCCACATGAAGCCAAATGCCGTGCTGCTTGCAGGCTGCGGCAAGGTCCTCCAGAGGGTCGTAAGCTCCGGCGCTTGTGGTGCAGGAGCTGCCCACCACGGCGAGGATGCGTTTTCCTTCGTTATGCACACGCTTGATCTGGGCCTGGAGGTCGTTCACACACATTTGGTGCTTCTCGTTGGTTTGGACAAGCACGGTGCCGTCGGCACCCCAACCCATGGTGCGCATCGCGCGGTCAATGCAGTAATGCGCCCGGGCAGAAACGAGAACAACCAACGGCTTTGGAAATGCGCGAACGCCGCCCTGCCAAGAGTCCAAACCCATCCCTTGGGCCACTTTGCGTTGCGCTGCCATCAGTGCCACCAAGTTGCCCAAAGTTCCCCCATGGCACAACACGCCACCGCATCCTGCAGGAAGGCCAAGTTGCTTTCCAATCTCGGACATCAGGAGGTCTTCTTGGGTGGCGTTGCTGGGGCCCATCTCGTAAATCGCCTGTCCGTTGTTCAGCATGTCCGTCACCATGCCGGTGGTGGCCGCTTCTGGAAGGATGGCTGCCACTTGGTGTCCCATGTAACGGGGATCGTGCAGGTGGTTGGATCGCGCGATGACCTGGTCGTGCATCCCTCTGCGCCCGGTTGTCCAAGACGCCTCGTTTTGCCAATGCGCACGCTCCTGTTCCGGCGAAGGTGCGGGATAGGAGGAAGGCGCGTGCCGTCGCTGCGCGCGTTCCAAGTGGCCTGCCAGAGCTTCTGAAGCTTCTGCAGCGGCCTTGGCAAATTGGGCGGGGTCAAACGCGCGTTTCAGGGCGTCGGAGACAGGGGGCAAAGCGGGCATGCCGTAAACATACAGCGCCGCATGAGCTTGAAGATGTCATGCGGCGCAGATGGTTCGAAGGGTGCGTCAATCGGCGAGCCCCAAGAATTCACGGGGAGATTCGATGAAGCTGCGCATTTTGCGTTCCTCGAGGTCTCATACTTGCACGCCACAAATCCATGGGGCGTGCCAAAAACAGGTGTCGCCCCGGGCAACAAGTCGAAGAGGTCAGAGGTTAGGGACATGTCCACCTGTATCTTCGCGCGCATGATTGAGCTTCAGAGCATCACCAAATCCTACACCACAGGCAGCCAATCGCTGCAGGTGTTGAAGGGGGTGGACATGCAGGTTTCGGCCGGAGAGCTCGTGGCCATCATGGGATCGTCTGGTTCCGGCAAATCCACCCTACTCAACATCCTCGGCTTGCTGGATGCGTACGACGGGGGGCAGTATCGATTGGATGGGAAAGACATGGCCGGACTTTCGGAGCGTCGCGCCGCCGAATTGCGTCGAGAGATGCTGGGATTCGTCTTTCAGAGTTTCAATTTGATTCCCTTCAAATCGGCGGCGGAGAATGTGGCGCTGCCCTTGTACTACCAAAAGGTTCCGAGAAAAGAGCGCGGGCGTCGGTCGCATGCCTTGTTGGAACGGGTGGGACTTCTTGAATGGGCCGATCACTTGCCCTCCCAGATGAGTGGAGGCCAACAACAACGGGTCGCCATCGCACGCGCTTTGGCCGCGTCACCACGGGTCATCTTGGCGGATGAGCCCACCGGTGCGTTGGACAGCGCGACGTCTGAGGGTGTCATGGCCTTGTTGAAGGAGCTCAATGGTGAAGGAATGACGATGGTGGTGGTGACG
>PKDW01000163.1 GCA_002863145.1 Flavobacteriales bacterium | reverse complement strand
ACGGTCAACCCCAACCAAATGGCGGATGACCTGAAGCGTCAAAACAGTTTCGTGCCTGGTGTGAAGCCCGGACGTCCCACAGCGGAGTTCTTGGACGAGGTGTTGTCACGCATCACCTTGCCTGGCGCCATTTTCTTGGGACTGATTGCGGTGTTGCCCGCCATCGTGTTCCAGCTTGGATTGACGAAAGCACAGACCTTTGCCATCTTCTTCGGGGGAACTTCCCTGTTGATCATGGTGGGGGTGATTTTGGATACCCTTCAGCAGATCGAGAGCTACTTGCTCTCTCGTCGCTACGACGGTTTGATGAAGAGTGGAAAAATGCGCGGTCGCCCACAGTCACCTGTGGGAGGCATCGCTGGCTGATTTTCGAATGAGTTTGGGTCGACGAGTCCGAATCAAAACGGACGAAGAGGTCGAACTCATTCGGTTGAGTTCTTTGCTTGTTGGGAGAACGTTGGCGCAAGTCGCTGCCCGGATTGAACCGGGTGTGACTACGCTCGATCTTGATGCGGTTGCGGAAGAGTTCATTCGCGACCACGGTGCGGAGCCTGGCTTCAAAGGGTATGGGGGATTCCCCAACTCGTTGTGCACGTCAGTCAACGAAGCCGTGGTGCATGGCATCCCCAGCGACACACCCCTCCAGAACGGAGACATCGTGTCGGTGGATTGTGGGGTGTTGATGAACGGCTACTACGGGGACAGTGCCTACACCTTTGAGGTGGGGGAGGTCTCGTCAGAAGTGCACAACCTGCTTGAAGCCACCAAGAAATGCTTGGATCTGGCGATTGAGCAGGCGGTGGTTGGCAAACGCATTGGCGACATTGGTTTTGCCTGTCAGCAGCACGCAGAAAGCCTCGGCTACGGGGTGGTACGCGAGCTCGTGGGACACGGCTTGGGAAAGGATCTCCATGAGGCTCCTGAAGTACCCAACTACGGTCGCCGTGGAAACGGACCCAAGTTGATGGATGGCATGGTCTTGGCCATTGAACCCATGATCAACCTTGGCACCCGCGAAGTGGGACAAGCCGAAGATGGCTGGACCATTGTGACACGAGATGGGGCGTTCAGCGCACATTTTGAGCACGACGTTGTTGTGCGTCAAGGCAAGGCAGACGTTCTCTCCAGCTTCAAAGACATTGAAGAGATTTTGAATTCGAAGAAAACGAATTGAGTTAAATAGCATGGCGAAACAAACGTCGATCACACAGGACGGCACCATTTTGGAAGCGCTCTCCAACGCGCGCTTCCGTGTCGAGCTCGAGAATGGGCACACCATCATGGCCCATATCTCAGGCAAGATGCGTATGTACTACATCAAGATTTTGCCTGGCGATCGCGTGAAATGCGAGATGAGCCCCTACGATTTGTCCAAAGGGCGCATCACATTCCGGTACAAGAAATAAAAAGAGCATCATGAAAACTCGGGCATCCATCAAGAAGCGTACGGCCGATTGCAAAATCGTTCGTCGGAAAGGACGTCTCTACGTCATCAACAAGAAGAACCCAAAAATGAAGCAGCGCCAGGGTTGATCCCAGCGTTGTCTAAATCACGATCACATGGCACGTATTGCTGGCATCGACATCCCCCGCAACAAGCGCGGAATCATCGCACTGACCTACATCTACGGCATCGGACGCAGCCGCGCTGCGAAAGTGTTGGCAGAGGCAGGTGTGGACGAAAACAAGAAGGTGGACTCTTGGTCTGACGACGAAGTGGGCGCCATTCGTACCTCCATTGCCACCGGCTTCAAGGTGGAAGGTGAGTTGCGCTCTGAAGTCTCTCAGGACATCAAGCGTCTGATGGACATCGGTTGCCAACGCGGCATCCGTCACCGCAACGGTCTGCCCCTCCGCGGGCAGCGCACCAAGAACAACTCGCGCACTCGAAAGGGCAAGCGCAAGACGGTGGCAAACAAGAAGAAATAACCTCCAGACGACTGTCTGAGTTTTTGGGTCCCGAGGGACCGATCACCTCCAAATTCAACGACGATGGCTAAATCCGTCAAAAAGAAGAAGAAAGTCAAAGTGGAAGCTTTGGGCGAAGCCCACATCCACTCGTCTTTCAACAACATCATCATTTCACTGACCAACGCAACAGGTCAAGTGATCTCCTGGTCAAGCGCAGGAAAGATGGGATTCCGTGGTTCCAAGAAGAACACGCCTTACGCTGCACAATGTGCTGCTGAGGATTGTGGCAAGGAAGCCATGGAATTTGGCTTGAAAAAAGTGCGTGTGTTTGTGAAAGGCCCCGGACAAGGTCGCGAAAGCGCCATCCGCACCCTGCACAACATGGGCATCGAAGTCACGGAAATTGTGGACGTGACCCCGCTTCCACACAACGGGTGCCGCCCTCCAAAGCGTCGTCGCGTTTAATCGTTGTTGAACAGAAAGATTTAGAGATATGGCACGTTACCGCGGACCCAAATCCAAGATTACCCGTCGCTTCAAGGAAGCGATTTTTGGCCCAGACAAGGCGCTTGAGCGCCGTCCATATGGCCCAGGCCAGCACGGCAACACCCGTCGTCGCAAAAAGGAGTCTGAGTACTCCGTTCAGTTGGCTGAAAAGCAAAAAGCGAAATACACCTACGGCATTTTGGAGAAGCAGTTCTCGAACATGTTTAAAGCCGCCAACGCAAAGTCTGGCATCACTGGTGAGATCCTTCTCCAGTTGTGCGAGCGTCGCCTGGACAACATCGTCTACCGCTTGGGCATCGCCCCAACCCGTCGTGGCGCACGTCAGTTGGTGTCTCACCGTCACATCACTGTGAACGGTTCCGTTGTGAACATTCCCTCTTACCGTTTGCGTGAAGGGGATGTGGTCGGCGTTCGTGAGAAGAGCAAGTCCCTCGAAGTGGTGACTACGTCTTTGTCAAACAACAACCAAAAGCACGATTGGCTTAGCTGGGACACCCAGGCCATGAGTGGAACCATGATCAACATTCCTTCTCGGGATCAAATTCCAGAGAACATCAAGGAGTCGTTGATTGTCGAATTGTACTCGAAGTAAACCCCCAAATCAAGTAGACTATGGCCATTCTCGATTTTCAGCAGCCTGACAAAGTCATCATGCTCGACTCGACGGACTACAACGGCAAGTTCGAATTCCGTCCACTTGAACCTGGATTTGGTTTGACTGTGGGCAATGCGCTTCGTCGCATTCTCCTCTCGTCTCTGGAAGGCTTTGCCATCACGTCCCTCCGTGTGGAAGGCGTGGAGCACGAATTCTCGACCATCAAGGGCGTTGTGGAAGATGTGACCGAAATCATTTTGAACCTCAAGCAGGTTCGTTTCCGTCGTCACATTGAAGACACCGACCAAGAAACCGTGTCCATCACGGTGAAAGGTCAGAGCACTTTCACGGCAGGCGACCTCGGCAAATTCACCTCGGCTTTCCAGGTGATGAACCCTGACCACGTGATCTGCAACATGGACGACTCTGTGGAGTTGAACTTGGTGGTGAACATCGGCAAGGGACGCGGTTACGTGCCTGCAGCCGAAAACAAGCGCGAAGACGCGCCTCTCGGCACCATCGCCATCGACAGCATCTTCACGCCCATCCGGAACGTGAAGTACGACATCGAAAACTTCCGTGTCGAGCAGCGCACCGACTACGAGAAGCTCATTCTCGAATTGGACTGCGACGGATCTGTGCATCCCAAGCAAGCCTTGCAGGAAGCGGCGAAGATTTTGATTCACCACTTCATGTTGTTCTCGGACGAGAAGATTTCTCTCGAGCCTGAGGACAGCAACGTTGAAGAAGAATTCGACGAAAGCAGCTTGCACATGCGCCAGTTGCTTAAGACCAAGTTGGCCGACATGGACCTCAGCGTTCGCGCGTTGAACTGCCTCAAGGCGGCTGACATTGACTCTCTCGGCGACCTCGTCGCTTTCAACAAGAACGATCTGCTCAAGTTCCGCAACTTCGGAAAGAAGTCTCTGACCGAATTGGAGGAACTCGTCGAAGGCAAGAATCTTGCATTTGGCATGGATGTGAGCAAGTACAAACTCGAATCTGAGTAATCATGCGTCACGGAAAGAAATTCAACCACCTCGGCCGCAAGAGCGCACACCGCAAGGCGATGCTCTCCAACATGGCCTGCTCGTTGATTGAGCACAAGCGCATCACAACGACTGTGGCCAAGGCGAAGGAACTCCGCAAGTTTGTGGAGCCCCTTGTAAATCGCTCAAAAGACGATACGACGCACAGCCGTCGCGTGTGCTTCAGCTACTTGGGCAGCAAGCATGCCGTGACCGAGTTGTTCCGCGAAGTGGGCCCCAAGGTGTCCACCCGTGAAGGCGGTTACACAAGAATCATCCGCACGGGCAACCGTTTGGGAGACAACGCCGACATGTGCATGATTGAGCTCGTCGATTTCAACGAAATCTACGGCCGTGAAGAGAAGAAGAAGACACGTCGCTCTCGCCGCGGAGGTGCCAAGAAAGCTGCTCCTGAAACTGCTGCTCCTGCTGTGGAGGAAGCGGTGATTGTGGAGGAAGTTGCGGACGCACCTGCTGCTGAGGAAGCGCCTGCCGCTGAGGAAGCACCTGCTGCTGAGGAAGCGCCTGCTGCTGAGGAAGCGCCTGCTGCTGAGGAAGCGCCTGCTGCTGAGGAAGCGCCTGCCGC
>PKDW01000091.1 GCA_002863145.1 Flavobacteriales bacterium | reverse complement strand
GTCGCCAAGCAACTCGCCTTCGGTCCGCTTGAGGCCCGTTCCCACAAAGCCCTCGGCCGGATTCCAGTATAGCTTGGCGTTGGCCACAGCGACTTTGCTGCGGTCGATGGACTCGAAGGTGCGCAATTCGGTTTTGCGCTCGCGCCCTTTGCCGTACTTGTTCTTGAGTTTCTTGAACCAGTCGATGGCGTATTCCGTGAGGTGCTCGAGGTGGTGCCTGACCTTGTCGATGTCCTCTTCCAACGCCGCGATACGCTCGTCAGCCTTGAAGCTGTCAAATTTGGAGATGCGCTTGATGCGGATTTCGGTTAGGCGGGTCACGTCCTCGTCGGTCACTTCACGCAACAGGTGCTTGATGTGGGGCTTCAGGCCTTCATGGATGGCGGCCAAAATCTCCTCCCACGTCTCGCATTCCTCGATGTCGCGGTAGATGCGGTTCTCAATGAAAATCTTCTCCAAGGAGGCGAAGTGCCACGTCTCCTGGAGCTCACCAAGTTCGATTTCCAATTCGCGCTTCAACAAGAAACGCGTGCGATCGGCACTGATGCGCAGGATGTCAGAAATGCCCATGAAGACGGGCTTGTCGTCAAACACCACGCAACTGTTGGGGGCCAAGCTCACCTCGCAATCCGTGAATGCGTAGAGCGCATCGAGCATCTTGTCGGGCGAAACGTTGTTGGCCAAATGCACCACCACTTCGACCTTGTCGGCCGTGTTGTCCTCGACTTTCTTGACCTTGATCTTGCCCTTGTCGTTGGCCTTCAGGATGCTGTCAATCAGCGACCCGGTGGTCACCCCGTAGGGAACCTCGCGAACGACCAACGTCTTGCTGTCGACCTTGTCAATGCGCGCACGCACCCGCACGCGGTCCCCGCGAAGGCCGTCGTTGTAGTTCTCCATGTCGGCCATCCCGCCGGTGGCGAAATCCGGATAGAGCTTGAAGCGTTTGTTTTGGTAGTGCGCAATGCACGCGTCAATCAGCTCGATGAAGTTGTAGGGCAGGATTTTGCAGGCCAAACCGACCGCAATCCCGTCCACCCCGCTCGCCAACAACAACGGAAACTTCACAGGCAGCGTTTCCGGTTCCTTGTTCCGGCCGTCATAAGAAGACAGCCACGTTGTGGTCTTCGCATTGAAAAGGACCTCCAAGGCAAACTTGCTCAGCTTGACCTCGATGTAACGCGGGGCAGCCGCGCGGTCGCCGGTCAAGATGTTTCCCCAGTTTCCCTGGCAGTCGAGCAGCAGCTCACGCTGGCCGATTTGGACCAGGGCATCCCCGATGCTCGCATCCCCGTGCGGGTGATACTTCATCGTGTTGCCGATGACGTTGGCCACCTTGTGGAATCGGCCGTCGTCCATTTCCCGCAGGCTGTGCAGGATGCGACGCTGCACGGGCTTCAGGCCGTCGTGCTGGTGCGGGACTGCGCGCTCGAGGATGACGTAACTCGCGTAGTCGAGGAAGTAGTCGTTGTACATGCCTCGAACGGGAACGACGTGTTCCATCTCCCCCGCGTCCGAACCCTGGCCTTCGCCTGAGAACTCTTCGTCGCGTTCGTCGTCTTGAATGGAGTCGTTCTCGCTCATGCTTCGCTCACTTCGTCTTTCTCCACGCGGAGGTTTTCAATGATGAATTTTTGGCGGTTGGGCGTGTTTTTGCCCATGAAGAAGCCGAGCATATCCTGAAGGCTCTGCTCCTTGCCGATGACCACAGGGTCCAAACGGATGTCCTCCCCAATGAAGTGGCTGAATTCGTCAGGACTGATTTCCCCGAGCCCCTTGAATCGGGTGATCTCCGCACGGGCGCCCAACTCGTTCAAAGCCGCCTGCTTCTCCACGTCGTCGTAGCAGTAAAAAGTCTTTTTCTTGTTGCGGACACGGAACAGCGGGGTTTGAAGCACATACAGGTGACCGCGCTTCACGAGGTCCGGGAAGAACTGCAAGAAGAACGTGATGAGCAGCAACCGGATGTGCATGCCATCCACATCGGCATCGGTGGCGATCACCACCTTGTTGTACCGCAACGTGTCGAGGCCGTCTTCGATGTTGAGGGCGGCCTGAAGCAGGTTGAATTCCTCGTTCTCGTACACCACCTTCTTGGTGAGTCCAAAGCTGTTCAGGGGCTTCCCCTTCAAGCTGAAGACCGCCTGGGTGGCGACGTCGCGTGCCTTGGTGATGGATCCTGACGCCGAATCGCCCTCTGTGATGAACAGCGTGGTCTCTTCGTTGCGATCTTTCTTGACGTCGGTCAAGTGCAACCGGCAATCGCGCAGCTTGCGGTTGTGCAGCGACGCCTTCTTGGCGCGTTCGCGGGCAAGCTTTTTGATGCCGGCCAAATCCTTGCGCTCCTTCTCACTCTGGATGATTCGCGCCTGAAGGGCCTGGGCCGTCTCAGGATTGCGGTGCAGGAAATTGTCGAGTTCTCGTTTCAAAAAGTCGAACACAAAACTTTTGAGCGAAGAACGACCGGGGCCGACATCTTGAGATCCGAGTTTGGTTTTGGTCTGGGACTCGAAAACAGGCTCCTCCACTTTCACCGCCACAGCCGCAGAAATGCCGCCGCGGATGTCCTGTGCGTCGTAGTCTTTTCCAAAGAAGTCGCGCACCACCTTGATGTAGGCCTCGCGGAAGGCAGCCAGGTGTGTGCCGCCTTGCGGGGTGAACTGACCGTTGACGAAGCTTTGGTAGTCCTCCCCGTAGGCATCGGTGTGCGTGATGGCCACTTCAATGTCCTCTCCGGACAGGTGCACAATCGGGTAGCGCAACTTGCTGTCGAGGCGGTCTTCGAGCAGGTCTTTGAGGCCATTTTCACTTCGAAACTTCTCCCCGTTGAGGTACAGGGTAAGTCCCGTGTTGAGGTAGGCGTAGTTCCAAAGCAACTTCTCTACGTGTTCCGTGAGGAAGCGGTACGCCTTGAAAATCTCGGGATCGGGCTTGAACCGAATGCGCGTGCCGTTGCGCTTGGTGGTGGTTTCCACCTTGGCATCGTCGATGAGTTCGCCGAGTGCGAAGCCCGCACGCTTGATTTGGCCCTCTCGCACACTCTCCACAATGAACTCGGTGCTCAAGGCATTCACCGCCTTGGTGCCGACCCCGTTGAGTCCCACCGACTTCTTAAATGCGCGGCTGTCGTACTTGCCGCCCGTGTTGATTTTTGACACGCAATCGACCACCTTCCCCAACGGAATGCCACGGCCATAGTCTCGAACGCGCACTTCATCGTCCTTGATCACCACCTCCACCGTGCGACCATGGCCCATGGTGTACTCGTCAATGCTGTTGTCGATGACTTCCTTCAACAGGACGTAGATGCCGTCATCGGCATCTTTTCCATCACCCAACTTGCCGATGTACATCCCCGGGCGCATGCGGATGTGCTCCTTCCAATCAAGGCTCCGAATGTTGTCTTCCGTGTACGTGACTTGCTCTGCCATACCGCCCCCGAAATTAGAGACGTGGTGCGGGTTTGGGGCCAAATCACAACTCAACTTTTCCACACTTTCAGGACCATTCACACACCAAAGGCGCACTACCTTCGGGGCATGAAGGATCACGCCGACCACCCCGTTCGCCAACTCGAACCCCAAAATCTGTGGAACAGGTTCGCCGATTTGAACGCCATTCCCCGCCCCTCCAAGCACGAGGACCGCGTGGTGCAGTGGCTGCATCAATGGGCTTCCGAAAAGGGTCTACAATCGCTTCAAGATGAAGTAGGCAATGTGCTGATTAAAAAGGATTCAACTCCTGGAATGGAGGATCGAAAGACGGTCGTCCTCCAGAGCCATGTGGACATGGTTTGTCAGAAAAACGAGGCCACAGAATTTGACTTCATGACTGAGGGCATCCGCATGGTGGTCGACGGCGATTGGGTCCGTGCCGACGGCACCACGCTTGGCGCCGACAACGGCATCGGTGTGGCCAGCATTTTGGCCGTGTTGGAAAGTTCAGATGTCGCCCACCCCGCGCTCGAGGCCCTCTTCACCATCGATGAGGAAACGGGGATGACAGGCGCCCTTGGATTGCAAGGCGGCTTTCTCTCGGGAGACATTCTTTTGAACCTTGACACCGAAGACGACGACGAAATCAGCATCGGCTGTGCGGGAGGCGTCGACTTGACGTCCCGTGGCACGTACACCCCCGAAGAGACTGTCAAGGACGGCAACGCCGCGTTGACCCTCGTGCTTCGCGGCGCCTCTGGAGGCCACAGCGGCATGGACATCCACAAAGGACTGGCCAACGCCAACAAATTGATGAACCGCGTGTTGCTCGAAGCCCTCGACCACGTCGACTTGCGCGTGGCTGAGATCCACGGCGGCGGCTTGCGCAATGCCATTCCACGGGAGTCGCGTACGACCTTGGTGTTTGCCGAGTCTGACCGCGATGCCCTCGTCGCCGCCTTGACCGCATCCGGCGCCACGCTTCAAGCGGAGTACGCAACCACCGACCCCGAGTTGGTGCTCGAATGGGGGGCGGCGGACCTGCCTGCGTTCGTGTTGGGAGAAGACGACCAATACGCCCTCTTGCTGGCCATCCAAACGTGCCCTGTGGGCATTCACCGCATGAGTCCAGACATCGAGGGGTTGGTCCAAACCTCCAACAACCTCGCCCGCGTGGCGGTGGCCGACGGCGCCG
>PKDW01000022.1 GCA_002863145.1 Flavobacteriales bacterium | reverse complement strand
ATGACGGCTTGCACCCACCCCGTGATGGCGTCCCCAGGGTTGAAGGTTTCCCCATTGACCGTCAGCGTGCCATTCACTCCACTTCCAAAAACCAAGATCCATTGAAATCCTGTTTGAGAGAGGAGGTTGACGCAGGATGCCACTTCAGCTGTGATGTCGGTGAATGTGCCGGTCTCGAAGAACAGGGTGTCCGAGTTTTGGAGATACGCCAACGCATCCTCCAACTCTGACGTCCGATCCAAGCTGTCCTCGTCAAAGAAGAACGGACCGGTGGGTTTCAGGCTCTCCAGGTCCAAGTGCAGAACAGAGTTGTCCTCGTTGAAAGCCCAAGTGCCTTCGTAGAGCAATTCTTCTCCGATGTTTTCGAACGTGACAGATCCATCGTCCTCGAAAAGGGCTTCGAGTCGCAAGTTGTTGGACGTCAAAAATTCAGTAACGTTGGTGTCGGCGTCTGTGCCGACTTCAGTCACAGAGGCAGAGTACCAAGTTCCGAGAATGCGCTTCTCCGGTTTCCGGAATTGCACCAGTGCACCATCTTGGTCGTACTTGGTGCATCCACCAAAGAGCACCATGGTGGCGAGGGCAACAAGAGTACTGCAAAAAGAGAAGGGAGACAGCTTCATGTTTCGGACAATAATTAAATGGTGTAGGAGAGGGTCAAGCTGTACGTGCGGCCACGGGTGTTCGCCAACCAGTTGTAGTAGACGTCATTGAACAAATAGGTCTTCCGGTCAACTGGGTTAAGAAGGTTGCGGGCGCGGAAACGCAATCGGATGTTGTCGCCAAACCCTTTGGACAAGCTGAAATCCAGGGTTGGAGTGGGCTGTTGGTAAATGTCGGGCGCACCACCTTCCGTGACGAGAAGGAGCTTTTCTCCTTGGACGTTGAAGCTGGCAGCCGCATTCACCTTGGCGCTGTCGTTGGCATACGTCAGCATGGCGTTGATGATGTAGGGGCTTTGGCCAAAGAGCGGGCGCGTTTCAGGGTGGAGGGGGTCACTTGCGCGAATGGCCTGGAGCTCATCCTCCCAAATGCGCGCCTCTGAGCGAATCAACGTGACGTTTCCGGATACGCCAAATCCGGACAGCGAGGGAGACCATGTTCCGAGGTCTTTACGACCTTCCAGTTCGAGTCCCCAAACATTGGCAAATGGCACGTTTGACCATGTGTACTCAGTGTTCACAGCAGCCAACACAGAGGTTTGCTCAATGGGGTCGGTGAAACGCTTGTAGAACACACTGGCCGAGACGACCTCACCCAGCCCGGGGAAATGCTCCAAACGCAAATCGAAGTTGTCAATTTTCGTTTCGTCGAGTTCAGGATTGCCTTTCAACACTTCAAGCCACTCGAAGTTGAACGAGCGGAAAGGAGCTTTTTCACGGAACACGGGACGGGCAATGGTTCGGCTGTAGCTCATTCGAAGGTTGGTCAACTTGATGGGGTCAAGCTCGCCAAGGGCATAAGTGAAGTTGAAGCTTGGCATCAAGTCTACTTCGTTGAGTCCGCCCTGCAAGTTGGCAATTTGTTCGTTCGTCAGATCACTGACCAAATCAATCTTCCGGCTGCGAATGAACATTTCAGCCACCTCAAGTCGTGCACCCAGGTTTCCGGAGAAGCGCTCACTCTTGCGGAAGTTGAACATGCCGTAAGCGCCCCAGACATCCAGGCTTGCTTCGTCGTTATTGATCAAGTCCGTGAGAAGGGTCGTGGTGATATAATCGGATTGGCCGCTGGGGTTGGCCACAAAATTGCTGTCTGCGAAGTAGGCTTCGAGGTCCCCATTGGATTCATCGAAGAAGTTGGCCGAGGTTGCCTCAAAACCAAATTGGTTTTCAGACATCGAGCGCGTGGTGCGCACCATGCTCACACCTCCCGTCAGACGCGCGTCCTCGAATCCGCCCAGTGATAAAGGCTGCATGACGTGCAGCTTGATGTCGGTGCGGTTCTCATACAAATCGCGGTAGTAGCGGGTGGGCGAGGGGTACAAGCTCTGCTGGATGCTGTAGCTCGTGTCCAACTCTGTGTTCAAGTCAATGCTCTGGAGTGACAGGTCAATTCCTTCGTCTTCCCAGTAAGCATTGAGTTCATTCAAGGTACCCTCAGGATCGGTTGCCCAGTCGACGTTGAGGATGCCCTCGTTGATGAGGTAATCAATCTCACCCAAGATGTCTTCGTTGTTGTACGTGGTGTCCAACCCCGCAAACACCGCAGAGGTCACCACCGTGGCGGTGTCGAAGTTGTTGAAGAAAACCCGCAAATCAGGAGTGTTCAAGCGGCCCGCAGAATGAGAAGCCGTCCAACGGATTTCTGTGTCCGTGGCAGGAAGGAAGTGCTCCCCTCGCATTTGGAAGATGTTCAACTCTCGTCCTTCGTAACGGTGGGTGATTTGCTGCTGGAATTCTTCGGTGTCCCGAGGGTTGAAGCCCACTTGTTGACGGGTCGAGGCCGTCGCGCTCATGTTGGGCATCGCCATCAAACTGATCTTGTTGAACTCATTGACTTTGTAGGACAAATTGGCCAGTGCATTCCACTTGTAGCTAATGTCAGACCGGGTGTCGTCGTAGTAACGCTCGAGTCCCAAGCTATCCGTTCCTTCAATGTTGCCCCCCGCGTAACGGCCATATTCTCCGTTTTCGTAGTGCTGAGAGGACTGGCCCCAACGCAAGCCAAAAATGTATCCCAAAGGACGGCCAAACAACTTCGTTTGGCTGCCAAGGCTCAGGCTGTGGCTGAAATTCAGTGGAGCCTGCTTTTGACGCACAGCCCACGTGTTGTTGAAGCTCTGTCCGAGTCGGGTCAAGCTGTCATTCAATTGCGCGGCAACCGGAATCAACCCTTCTTGGTTGAGCAGGAACGTCCCATCCGAGCCGCTCAAGTCGAGAAGCGTTGAGTCAGAGTAGTCGAGGTCGGCCAAAATTTGGTTGATCGACACCTGACCTGGCCCCGTACCAATGCCACCTTGCACAATCCCGTCGCCATAGAGCGTGTCAAGTTGCGCCCCAAAATTCAGGTAGTGCAAGGCGTCGTAAAAGCTCGCGCTTTGCTGGTAAGGCCAATCTTCTTTCGTCAAACCGTTGACATAGCCTGGCATGCTCCGATTTCCGTCGTCAAAGGCCAACCAGTCGGTCTGTCCCACGTCGGAGGCCAACACATTCTGGAAGGTGGTCTGGTCGTTGAAGCCCACGGTGGAGCTGTAGTTGAGCGTGAATTGCTCTGGAAAGTCTTTGGTCTCGATGCTGATATACGCCCCAGCCCAGTCGCCAGGCAAATCCGAGGTTTGGGTCTTCACGATGACGAGGTTATCCACCAAGTTGGTGGGGAAGAGGTCCATTTCGATGCTGTTGCGTCGCGGGTTCATGGAAGGGACCTCCGCGCCATTCAGAGTCGTCTTGATGTAGCGGTCACTCAGGCCACGCACAAACACGAAGTTTCCCACTGTACTCACCCCAGGCACACGCTTGATCGCGCTGGCCGCGTCGCTGTCTCCGGTCTGCTTGATTTGCTGGCTGGAGATGAAGTCCATGCTCGCCGCGCTTTTCTTCTTGATGTTCTCCATGTAGACATCGCGAGAACGATCCACTTTGGCCACGACCTCAGCGGCTTGCTCAATGACGTAGGTCTCGATGTACAGGTTGAAGTTCACAATGGACACCCCATCTGCGACCGTCACCGACTCTGTAATGGGGGTGTAGCCGATGAAGCTGCCCGTGACTTCGTATGTGCCAGGAGCCAATCCTTCAAGAGTGTAGTTGCCATCGATGTCTGCCATGGCCCCTTTGTAGGGGTTCTTGATGACCACATTCGCACCAATCAGGGTTTCGCCGGTTTGCGCGTCAGTCATCTTTCCTCGGATGATGCCTTGTCCCAGGCCTTGTCCCAGAACCAGCATCAAACTCATGACAAAAAAAGAACGAATCATACCCTGGCGTTTGTGCAAAGGTCTTCCCAGAGGGCACCCTGTTTGTAAACCCAATGTTAAAGAATTCCTTAACAATGGCCTCAGTCCTCCATTCGCCGAATGGAAAAAAAGAAAGCCGGGCAGATGCCCGGCTTTCCAAAGGGTTGGGATGTGGAGTGCTTACTCGCAGATGCTGCCAAATGCAGTCAAGAATGCCAACAAGTCAGAGGTGGCTACAGCCCCGTCACCGTCCAAATCAGCAGGACAGTCGTTGACACCAACGTTGTCGAAGATGCAAGACTCATCGTCGTCATTGGCAATGGGGTTGTAGTTCGACGCAGCTTCGTAGGTGCAACCGAGCACAAGGAGGTTGCTGCAAGATCCGTCGTCTATGGTGGCGTACGGATCGAATTCCACAAACTCAGGGTTGGTGCAACCGCTGCAAGAGCTATCGTCGCCTCCGCACACACCGCACTGGTCGAGCACAGCGCACGAACCGTCGTCAATGGTGGCGTCAGCATCGTAGTTGCACGCTGTTTCGTCTGTACAACCTGCGCATGACGTGAAGTCACAAGAACCGTCGTCTTCAGTGGCAGCAGAGTCGTAGTTGCAGGCGGTTTCATCGGTGCAGCCTGGTGTGCCAGCGGCGCCGTCGAGGTTGGCCGCGAACATCTGACGCTCGTCACAGAAGGTCCATCCGAGTGCGAAGCTGTGTCCGGAGCCGTTTGAACCGTCGAGGTAGAGCTTGTCCGAGGCCAATTGACCTGCCGCGTCGAACGCGAAT
>PKDW01000182.1 GCA_002863145.1 Flavobacteriales bacterium | reverse complement strand
CAAGGATGGCAAGCGCGCCAACATCTTCGTGCATTGGAAGCCGGGATCAGGTCAGCCCAACGACCTCGGCGTCGTGGAAGAACACGACATGGAACAACTGTATGGCGTCACGGATGACGGCGAAGTGGTGTTGCTGCAACGGTTTGTCTTCGACCCGTTGATTCGCCCACTCAGCGAGCTGCAGAAAAATCCGATTCCACCTGTTGCGTCAGCTGGGCTGCCCATGCCGACCAACTGAGTCGCTTTTTGATTTGCTTGAAGGCGGCGTCGATGTCTGAGGACTGGGCCAGCCAAGGCTTGGACATGGCCTCGGACAAAGCCGAAATGTCATTGGGACGGACCAGGCGCCCAGTCAATTCGGGCACAATGCTGTTGGACAAGTCGCCCACATCCGAGGCGATGACTTTGCGTTTGTGATGCAGTGCGAGGGCCGTGACGCCACTCTGGGAGGCTTCGACATAGGGAAGGACGAGGTTGTCGGCCGCCGCAAAGTAGACGGGCACGTCTCGGTCGTCAATGAATTCGTTGTGCACCACCACCCGCTGGGCCAAACCATGTTTGGCGATAAGCTGGGCATAAGGTTCCCAAGGGCCGTAGCATTCCCCGGCCACGACCAACACGTGGTCCTCAGGCAACTTGGCCAGCGCTTCGAGAAGCACGTGCAAGCCTTTGTAGGGACGAATCAACCCAAAAAACAAGTGGACATGCGCTCTGTCGTCCAGACCAAGCTTTCGTCTTGCCTCTTTTTGGCCCACGGCAGCGGCGAGATGGTCGTACAGAGGGTGAAACAGGGTGTGTGGTTGCCAGTCTAAAAGGGCGTCACTGACGGGCTCGCTCAGCGTCACAACGCCATCGACAGTTCTCAGGAAGCGCTCGGTCAGGCGCAGATGCCAGCCACGCCCGTCATGGGAGGAGGCGTTGTGCATCAATGCAAGCACCCGGCCGATGCCCTGGCGCTTGGCTTCGCGCGCGACGCTGGTCAAAGCAGGGGCCAATGCCGCATGCCAAAACGGAAGAATCGCCACATCGCTGTGGGCGGCCAATTGCCGCCCCGTTTCCTTCCAGCTGAGCGGGTTCAGACTGTCCAAAGGGGCGGGCATGTCCACATCGCGAATGGAAGCACCGGGTTCCCATTGCGATGTGCCTGGAAACAACAAAGAGGGATACTGACGACGCCAAGTCATGCAATGCACCTCGTGGCCGTGGTCTTTCAAAGACCTCGCCATCGCGGCATTGAACTGGGCGATGCCGCCGCGGTAGGGAGGGAAGGTGGATGCAATGCCCAAACGCATGCTGCAATTTGGGGCAAGAACAGGTCCGCACCAACCTATCTTCGCTTCATGAATGCCTATTTGGTTGACGGCGTGCGCACGCCGATTGGTTCGTTTGGGGGCACATTGTCCCCCATTCGTGCAGATGATTTGGCGGCACATGCCCTGCGTTCCTTGGTGGAACGCCACCCCAACCTGGACCCCATGATGATTGGCGATGTGCTGATGGGCTGCGCCAATCAGGCGGGTGAAGACAATCGAAATGTTGCCCGCATGGCCAGCCTGCTGGCGGGGTTGCCCCAAGAAGTCCCGGCGGAGACGATCAACCGCCTGTGTGCTTCAGGTTTGGCCGCTTCTGTGCATGCTTCGCGCATGCTTCACATGGGCGATGCCCGGGTGGTGCTCGCGGGGGGTGTCGAGCACATGACGCGCGGGCCTTGGGTGTTGAGCAAGGCGTCCAAGCCGTTTGGCCGAGACATGGAATTGCACGATACGAGCTTCGGCTGGCGGTTCATCAATCCACGCCTGGATGCGCTTTACGGCACGGAAGGCATGGGCCAAACGGCGGAGAATCTCGTGGATTTGCACCACATCAGCCGAGAAGACCAAGATGCGTTTGCATGCCGTAGCCAAATGAAGGCGGTGGCAGCCCAGAAGGAAAGGCGTCTTGCCGAGGAGCTCGTGAGCGTGAGCATTCCGCAACGGAAGAAGGATCCCATTTCTTTCGATGCCGATGAATTCATCAAGCCGGCCACGTCGCCTGAGATCTTGGCCAAATTGCGTCCCGCATTTCGCAAGGAGGGAGGAACCGTCACGGCAGGAAATGCAAGCGGTCTGAATGACGGAGCGGCTGCCCTCTTGTTGGCCAACGAAGACGGATTGAAATCGCAAGGTTTAGAACCATTGGCGCGCATGGTTTCTTCTGCTGTGGTGGGGGTTCCACCTCGCATCATGGGCATTGGCCCTGTGGAGGCCTCCAACCGCGCGCTTGCCAAGGCAGGCATTGGCTTTGACGACCTCGATGTGATTGAATTGAACGAGGCATTCGCGGCCCAAAGCTTGGCGTGCATTCGCAGCTGGAACTTGGCTGACGACGATGCCAGAATCAACCCCAACGGCGGTGCGATTGCCTTGGGGCACCCGCTTGGCATGACGGGTGCCCGCATCTTGTTGGCTGCAGCACGTCAATTGCAGCGCACCGGCGGGAAGCATGGACTGGTGACGTTGTGCATTGGTGTGGGACAAGGCTACGCAGCCGTGATAGAAAACGTCCAACGCTGATTCCATGGTGTACGCCTTCCGCAACATGGTGCCGGTGGTTCATCCGACGGCATTCGTTCATCCTCAAGCCACGCTCATTGGTCATGTGACCGTGGGGCCTGACTGTTATGTGGGGCCGCATGCGGTGTTGCGCGGCGATTGGGGCAAAATCGAATTGGAACGCGGTGTCAATGTGCAGGAGGGATGTGTCATTCACATGTTTCCAGGCACCACGGTTCACCTCGCAGAAGGGGCTCATGTAGGTCACGGGGCGATGGTGCATGGCGCCACCTTGGGCAAGAACTGCATGATTGGCATGAACGCTGTCATTTTGGACGACGCGGTCATCGGGGAGGAGTGCATTGTGGGAGCTTTGGCTTTGGTCAAGGCGCGGTCGGTGTTTGAGCCCAGAAGTTTGGTTGTGGGACATCCTGCCGAAGTCAAAGGGCAGGTCAGCGACGCGATGGTGGCCCACAAGACCGAAGGCACCGACCTCTACCAACGCTTGCCGGCGGATTGCCACGACAGCATGGTCGAAGTCGAGGCGCTCGCAGAAGCACCTCAGGACCGCGTGGAGGATTTTCCCTCCTTTGAAACGTGGCAAAAGCGCAAGGCCAAAACTTCCTGAAAGTGGGACGTTCTGGCCGAAGGATTCAGGAATTCAAGCAATTCCGCGTGCATGACGATGCGTGCGGAATGAAGGTTGGAACGGATGCGCTTCTGTTGGGTTCTTGGGCCGGGACCACGAGCGTGGAGGCTGGCCAATCTGTGCAACACATCCTCGACATCGGGACGGGTTCTGGCGTGCTTGCCCTGATGCTGGCACAACGCTTCCCACAGGCGGAAATCGACGCGGTTGAACTCGAGCACGATGCCGCACAACAAGCTAGTGAAAACGCTGCTCTCAGCCCTTTTGGCGAGCGCATTCAAGTGCATCAGCGGGCCATTCAAGGGTGGTCCAAGAAAGCGGACCTCATTGTGTGCAATCCCCCGTTTTTTCGCGACCATCCCAAGAGCCAGGATCGCAAGCGAAATTTGGCCAGACATGACGACACCTTGCCATTGCGGGTCTTGTTCAGCACATCTTCAGCCTGCCTCCATGGGCAAGGGAGCTTTGACCTGGTGTTTCCAGAAGATCGCGCCCAAGAAGTCGAGGAGGAGGCCCTTAGGCACGGATTCATCCTCCATGCCAAGGTTCAACTTCGCGCCACACCGGACCACGAAGTCATTCGGAGCCTGTGGTCATGGCGCAAAGCCGAGACCTCAGGGATGATCTCAGAAACGTGGGACTTGGAGGCCCAACAAGGGCAGGGGAAGTGGTCTGAAGCCGTGGCGGCGAGACTTGCTCCGTTTGTAGGTTGAGTTGTGGGCGTTCAGCAGCCCAACACGCGCCGCAACTTGGTCACTTGTGCCTCCCAGAGGTCCTTGGCATCTTCGACTTCGTCGTCATCTGCAAAATCAGTGATCAGGAGTGAGTTCTCTCTCGTGAGGTCATCCACACGAATCCGCAATTCGAAGAAAGTGTCTTCGCCTTCCTCTTCGGCTTCGAGCCAGCGGAACCTGACGAAATCATCCTTCTTTTTGCTGATCATGCGCGCGGACTCCTCGCTGCCATCCCAAAAGAAGATGTGGACGTCTTTCTTGATGTTGACATCGTCACAGAACCACTCGGCCAGGCCGGAAGGCGTACTGATGCAGTTGTACAACACTCCTTTGGAGCTGTTCAAGGGGATTTCGAGTTGAAACTTCACTTTTTCGGCGGTCATCATGGTCGTTGAGTCATTGGAATGAGGCATGCAATCCTCGCACATTGGAGGAATAACCTATTGCATCGCCCGGGGTTCACAAGATACGGCAGGATTCGTTGAATCGAGTCCATAAAAGAGTGTGAAAACAAGCCTAACCGTTATACCTTCGCCGACCATTCGGCGGGGTAGCTCAGCTGGTTAGAGCGCAGGATTCATAATCCTGAGGTCGGGGGTTCGAGCCCCCCCCCGCTACAAGAGGCCTTAGCATCACGCAGGGCCTTTTTTGTGTCCAGAGCTGGGATTCAGCTGATTGCTGTCGATATCGGTGTGACTGATGAAACGATGAATGTCCAATCCAGGGTAGTCGTTTCATTTGGTTTTGGTTTGAGGACCAAGAAGAGACGACTTTCGTCAA
>PKDW01000162.1 GCA_002863145.1 Flavobacteriales bacterium | reverse complement strand
ACACGTTTTCCTCAAAGAACTTGAGGTCCAACATGAAGTTGGGGTCGTATTCTTCGATGGGGGTGCACTCTTGAACTTCTCCTTGTGCCTCCACCCCCGCAGGCCATTCGAAGCCAAACTCGGTCGGCACGGGACCGTCGTCGGGGTTGTTGTCTTGGCTGTAGATGTGCCAACACGTGTCCACCTTGGCGTGGATGACGAGGTCGTGAAGACCCTCTTGTTCGCTGGGGTAAAGCCCAAAGTCCCAGGTGACAGGGTCTTCAATTTGGGCGACAGCGGTGAAGGAATGGAGCAGCAGAATTGCGGTGGCCAACCCTTGGATGGCGTTCCACAAACCGGACTTCAGCATGGAAACGATCGAGGTGCAGTTGTGCATGTCAGTGTCAGTAGGTTCGCTAAGATACCGCGCGCAGGAGGATGCCGAATCCACGCCGGCCCCAATTGATGACAATCGCACGTGGAGGAACCTCACTCAAAGGTCGACTTCCTGTCCCTCTGCAAGGTTAAACCGTCGGCGCATCCAGCCCACGCAGACGTAGATCAGCGGGGTGTCGGCAGCTGCGACGAGGGACTTGAACAGCACGCCGTTGAGGAGCAACGCCCCAAAGCGTTCCCACCCAATTTCACCGACCGCGCACAACAGCACCAAGACGGTGGCAGTATCCACCACTTGAGAAGGGATGGTGGACAGGTTGTTGCGCAGCCACAGGTGCTTGCCGTGGGTGAGGTGTTTCCAGAAGTGGAAAATGCGCACGTCAATGAATTGGGCCAGGAGGTAGGCCGCCATGCTTGCGCCGACAGCCAAGGCGGTTTGGCCAAAGACATGGTCAAATTCAGCCCCTGAAACCGGCGACCATCCCGTGGCCTCCACGGCGCTTGCCAGTGACACGATCAGCAGTACCATCAAGGACGCCGCCAATCCAGACAACACCACCAGGTTGGCTTTTCGCTTGCCATAGATCTCGCTGATGAGGTCGGTCACCAGGAAGGTCAACGGGTAGGGAAGGAGTCCCACACTTTGCTCAAACGTCAGCCCGATCAAGTCCCAGGTGAAGAACTTTCGGAAGATGAGGTTGCAGGACACCAGGCAGGCGATGAACAGCCCCGCAAGCAACACGAAACCCACCATGGCGGCGTCTTTGTCCTTGCCGGTCAGGATCTTGGGTGTGGCGTAGGTTGAGGAGTTCATGGGGCGGGGGTGAATGTCATGGTCAACCCGGATTGGCCTTCAAAGGTCGTGGGGTTCAACCGCAGTTGCTCGGAGACTTTGTGTCCGACGACCCAAAGCAGGCAGCCGTCGTCTTCTCGCTCGATGACAAGGGCATAGGGTCGCATGGCGTGGGGCACCTTGGCTTGGGTGAGCGCGTCGCTGACGTTGGTTTGGCCTTGCATGCCCAGCGGTTGGAGGCGGTCGCCATGGCGCCAAGGCCGAACGGTCACCGGGAGCCAACTGGCAGGAAGCCAACCGTGGTGGATGCCCAGACCCTCGGTAGAGGAGGGGCACGTGGAAGGTGCCCAGCGAAGGGTGCCCATGGGCGTGTCGATTTCTCCTTCGCTTGCCCCTCCAGACAGGGTCACCTGGTGGGGCAAGGTTCCCGCCTCCGCGACCGCAAAGACCAACGTCTCGCGCTCCCGAACCACGCGTTGGATGCCGTGCTCCACGACATTTCCCACCTGCGCGTCCACCAAACCCAACGCGCGCTTCGCACCCGACAGGCTCCAGCCTTCCTCGGACAAGGCCCGTTGGAAGGCCTCTTGCGCCCAAGCATCCTGGGTCAGGACCTCAATGTGCCAATGGCCAGGCTGGGCCTCGGCCCGGTCACGGGCCTGTTCAAGCAGCGGCGCAACCAAACGCCCGAGCGCCTCGGCACGCGTCGCCAAGGCGTTCAGGTGCCCACGCGTTCCAGGCCGCAGGTCCTCCATCAAAGGCAGCACCTCATGGCGGATGCGGTTGCGCAAGTAGGCGTTGGATTGGTTGCTCGGATCTTCGCGCCATGTCCAGCCCATGCGTTGAGCATGGGCCAACAGGTCGCGTTTGGGCAACCCCAGCAAGGGTCGAACCCGCATGCCATCGCGAAGCGCCATGCCTTTGACCGCCCAGGGATCGGAGCTGCGCATGGCGTGGAGCACGTACGTCTCTGCTTGGTCGTCGGCATGGTGCCCGGTGGCCACCGCCACGGCATTGTGCTGAGCGCAAAGCGATTCAAACCACGCCGTGCGGGCTTTGCGCGCTTCGCCTTGGAAGCCTTGGGGTCCTTCGACGAGGGGTTGGGGTTCGAGCGTCAAAACCTCCAATGGGCAGCCATGTTGTGTGGCCCAATCGGCCACGGCCTCGCGGTCGCCGTCGTTCTCCTCACCTCGGGTGCCGTGGTTGACATGGGCGACGACCAACTCGTGTCCCAACGCATGCAGCACCTCGAGCAACACGGTGGAGTCGAGGCCGCCACTGGCCGCCACAACGAGCTTGGAAGGACAGTCAATCCCGGCTTCCTTCAGCGTGCGACCTACATGTTCTTGCACCTTGTTCATGGCACCAGACATTGACGGAGTGCCTCGGCTTTGAGCAGGCACTCCTGGTATTCTTCTTGGGCGTCGGCAAGCAAGGTGATGGCGCCTCCAAAGGTGGCGTCGACGCGGCCAGTTTCCCCGTGGTGCATCAAGGATCGGATGACCACGTTCAAATCCCAATCGCCGTTGGGCGCCACGTAGCCCAGCGCCCCGCTGTACACCCCGCGTCCCGCTTCTTCCATGGCGGCGATGTGCCGCATCGCACTGAGTTTGGGGGCGCCCGTCATGGACCCCATGGGGAACGTGGCCTGCATGATGTCCAGCGGCGTGACCCCCTCGGCCAAGGTGCACGAGACGGAACTGATCATTTGGTGCACGGTCGAGAAGGTGTGAATGCCAAACAGCTCGTCTACACAGACCGAATCTGCCGCCGCCACGCGGCTGAGGTCGTTGCGAACAAGGTCCACAATCATCACGTTTTCCGCCTGTTCCTTTTCGCTCGTCGCCAAGGCGTACTTCAGGGCGTCGTCTTCCTCGGGCGTTTGGCCGCGCTTGACGGTGCCTTTGATGGGCTGAGAGTGAAGGGTGCGTCCGCGTTTGGCCAAAAACCGTTCAGGACTCGCACACATGGTGCGCCACGGTCCCGATTGAACATACGCCGTGTGCGGGGCCCGTGTGTGGGAAGCGAGGCGCTCGAAAATGGACCAGCTCGCTTCGCCAGGAGCACACCCCGACCAAGGCATGCAAAGGTTCATTTCATAGATGTCGCCGCGTTGCAGCGCGTCTTGAACTTGGCGGAACTTCGACGTGTAGGCCTCTTCGCTCCAGCAAGGCTCGAGCGGGTGCCATGCTTCCGCGTCAGTGCGGTCCGCCACTTGTTCCGCGGCTCGTGGTGAGGTCAGGAATTGCATGACTTCTTGGGCCAACGCGCCTTCTCCAGTCGCAAGGTGGGGCGTCATGCTGCCCGCCGCCCATTCCACCACGACTTCCGGTTCCCACCAGCACATGAGTGGCCAACCCCCAGGATGAGGCGGGGAGGCAGGCAGGCGTTCGTGCGATTCGGCCAGATCAAGGCTTTCGTGCAGGTCGTATCCCAACCACCCAAAGGCCCAAGTTTCTCGACGCTGCGTCTCTTCCACAAAGGCGTTCCAACTGTCCCAGCCCCCCGGAGTGGGGGAGGCGACCAGGAGAGAGCGTTTGGCGCCCACCCCCAGCAGGGCCCGGCCTTCGATGCGCTCATCCCACAACAGGACGACGTGCTTGTGCCGATCGCACAGGGGTTGCAATGGAGGCAGTTCGCGCACGTTCATGCGAGGAAGTTAGGGGTTCGGTTTGCCCGAGGCAACCGAGTTGGGCCGAGGGGCCACGCCCATGCGCTGACGCACGAGGTCTTCCAGGCCTTCCACCCATGCGGGGTGGTCGTTCAAACTGGGCACGAGGTCGACGTGCTCGCCGCCGTGCTCTTCGAACACCTCTTGGTATTCTTCTCCGATTTCAATCAGCGTCTCCAAACAATCGGCGACGAAGGCGGGGCTGAAGACGAGCAGCTTTTTGTCACCCCCTTCTCCACGTTTCACGATGACGTCGTCGCTGAAAGGCCGCAGCCACTTGCTGTCCAAACGGCTTTGGAAGCACACCGTGTAGCGGTCTTCAGCGAGTTCGAGGCGTTCTGCGAGGGCACGGCTTGTGGCGTAACATGTGGCTTTGTAGCACTGGCGGTTTTCGTCGTTGATCTCGTCTTCGCAGCTGTGGTTGGCGCACTTTCGGTCTTCGTAAATCTTGTCGACCTGACGTTCTGGAAGCCCGTGGTAGCTGAACAAGATGTGGTCGTAGCTGTCCAAATCAAACGCCGCCGCTTGCTCCACAAATCCCTTCAAGTACCCGTCAAAATCCCAGTATTGGCTGATGGCCACCACTTCGGGAATGACGTACCATTTGCTGAAAATCTTGAAGGCCTTTTCGAGGGTGGATCCGGTCGTGGCTGAGGCGTACTGGGCGTAGAGCGGGAGCACGCAGATGCGGTCGTAGCGGTCCTTCTCCATTCGGGCCATCACGTGGTCCATGGAGGGGTGTTGGTAGCGCATGGCAAGTTCCACCTTCACCTCGCCACCAAACGCGTGGCGGGCGTCGTCGGTGTCAAACCGCTGTTGGAGTTCACGTTGCAAGGACTCGCCGTAGAGCAACAGCGGGGACCCTTCATCCGTCCACACTTTATTGTACTCGCGCGCGC
>PKDW01000167.1 GCA_002863145.1 Flavobacteriales bacterium | reverse complement strand
CCTTCAAAAACATGAAGCATACAACATGCGCTTTGGCGCTGGCCTCGGCCATGACCGCAGGTGGCCCCTGGATTTGGGCACAGTGTCATGCAGACCTCAATGGGAACCAAACCATCGACAACGCGCCAGGCTTCAGCATCCAAGTAGCGGTTCATCGCTCGTTGTTTTTAAATCGGCACGCGCCTCAACCGAGACCGTGTTCCATCCAAGTACGCAGTTGACCAACAGTCACCCCTTGAAGGTGGTCCACCACGACATCCGCCTCAGAGAGTTGGTCCTTGTCCCCCACTCCGACGGCAAAAAATCCACCAGTCTTGGCGGCTTTCACCCCAGATGCGGCGTCCTCGAACACCACGACGTCGGCGGGCGCCACCCCCAAGGCTGTCGCCCCTTTCAGGAAGACCTCTGGGTCTGGCTTGCTCAAGGTGATGTGGTTGCCGTCCACGACAGTGTCAAACAGGGGCGTCAAGCCCACGTTGTCCAAAATCAATTGCGCATTGCGGCTCGAACTTCCAAGTCCCACTCGAATGCCTTCCGCCACGAGCGACTCAATCAACTCTTTGGCACCGGGCAAAATGTCCTCGGCGCGCACGCCTTGAATCAAGTCGAGGTACCATGCATTCTTTTGGTCCATCAACTTCACTTTGGTCTTCTCGTCGAGTCGCAAATGCCCCAAACGGAGAATGTGATCCAAACTGTCGACCCGACTCAATCCCTTCAACGCATGATTGTCTTCTTCGGTGAACGGAATGCTCAACTCTTCCGCCAGACGTTTCCACGCGACAAAGTGATGCACCGCAGAGTCCACGATGACCCCGTCCATGTCGAACAAGCATGCTTTCAACCCCATCCTTATTCTGATTTCAAAATGAACTCAACGTGGTACAGGGCCAGGCCGTCAATGGGCTTTTTGATGATGTTGCCCACGCGGTACCCTCGATCGGCACAAGCCTTCCTCAGGGCGTCTTGGAAGTGGTAGGCCACACTGCCCACAAAGTGAATGGGCATGGCTGAAGCACCTTCAAAACACGCAACATGCACGTCCAAGAATGCTTTGAAGCCTTCGTCCAACCAGTCCTGAACAAACGGATCGGATTTGTGGCGTCCAAGGAACGTCATGAAGCTCGCCAAAAACACGTTGGCGTTGGGCTCCTGATACACGCGCTTGGTGATGGACAACTTGTCCAAGCCGTATTGCTCCACGAAGTCCTTGTGGATCGCCGCAGGCAACTTGTGGTAGAGGAACGAGGACAAAAGGCGCTTGCCAAACCATGAACCACTCCCTTCGTCGCCCAAGATGTAGGCCAACGCGGGCACCTCTTCTGTGACGGTCGTCCCGTCAAACATGCAGCTGTTGCTGCCGGTCCCGAGGATGCATGTCACAGCTGGTTCCCCAGTGAAGGTGCTGTAAGCCGCTCCATCCAAGTCATGTCCCACATGGACGCTGGCGTTGACAAACACGCGGCGTAGCCCCTCGGCAATCACCTCACAGAGCTCGGGCGAGCTCGACCCCGCACCGTAGAAATACACGCGATCCACGCTGGCAGCAACTTCCATGGCCTGCGAATTCGCATTCATTTCCCGCTCCACGAGGTCGGCATCGTGGAAATACGGATTGAATCCCATGGTGTGGAACTCCCCAAGTTCCTGGCCATGTTCAGTGATGACCAACCAATCGCATTTGGTGGATCCGCTGTCAGCGATGAGAATCTTCACAACGCAAGCTTAGGCAAGGCGCTCTGTCAGATCCACCACGCGCGTGGCGTATCCGGCCTCGTTGTCATACCAACCGAAGACCTTCACCAGGTTTCCGGTACACTTGGTCAACGCCGCGTCAATGATGCAGCTGTGCGTGTTGCCCACGATGTCTACGCTGACAATGGGGTCCTCGCAGTACTGGACAATGCCCTTCATGGGGCCTTCCGCAGCCGCCTTCAAGGCAGCATTGACTTGCTCGGCGGTGGCTTCCGTTTTCAACGTGGCTGTCAAATCCGTCACAGAGCCCGTGGGCGTGGGGACGCGCACGGCCATGCCGTCGAGCTTGCCCGCCAATTCTGGGAGCACAAGACCCACCGCCTTGGCTGCGCCTGTGGACGTGGGAATCATGCTCAGTGCAGCGGCGCGTGCACGGCGCAAGTCTTTGTGCGGTGCATCCTGCAAGCGCTGGTCTGCGGTGTAGGCGTGAATCGTAGTGATGTAACCCGTTTCCAAGCCAAACGTGTCGTTCAACACCTTGGCCATGGGCGCCAAGCAGTTGGTGGTGCAAGACGCGTTGCTGATGATGCGATCGTCGGCCGTCAAAATGTCGTCGTTGACCCCGAGCACCACCGTCTTCAAGTCGCCCTTGGCAGGCGCAGAGATGATGACCTTGCCTGCCCCAGCCGTCAAGTGCGCAGACGCCTTTTCAGCATCGGCAAACACGCCTGTAGACTCGACCACGAGGTCAACTTGGCTGGCACCCCAAGGCAAATCGGCGGGGTTGCGCTCCGCCGTGATTTGAATCTCCTGCCCGTTCACGACTAGGTTGCCGTTGGACACAGCCACATCCCCGGGGAACAACCCGTGAATGCTGTCGTATTTGAGGAGGTGTGCCAAAGTTTCGACATCCGTCAAGTCGTTGATGACAACCACTTGGAATGCAGGACGGCTGACCAATTGACGGAAGGCCAAACGGCCGATGCGGCCAAATCCGTTGATAGCAATGCGCTTCATGTATGTACTGTTGAGTTGTTTCGTAGGGAAGGATTAGATGGACAAGATCCGTGCGATGCGAACCTCGTCCTCGTTGATTCTGCTTTTCGTGCTGATGGCAATTTCGAAGGGCGTCAACTCGATTTTGTCGTCGATGACCCCGGCCATCACGTCATTGTGCCCCTGGCGAAGGGCCTCGACGGCGGCCACGCCCAGACGCGATGCCAAGACACGGTCGAAGCATGAAGGGCTTCCACCCCGCTGCAAGTGACCAAGCACCGTGATTCGGGTTTCGTACGTGTCGGTTTTTTCCTTGACGCGCTTCGCGATTTCGTAGGCGCCTCCGTTGGGGTCGCCCTCCGCGACAATCACGATACTGCTGGTCTTGTTGCTTTGCTCACCGGCATGGAGCACTGCGACCAAATCGTCGATGCTCATCCCCATCTCAGGGGTCATGACTGCCACAGCCCCCGTGGCAATGCCCGACTTCAGCGCAATGAAACCGCTGTCACGGCCCATCACCTCCACGAAGAACAACCGGTTGTGGCTGTCTGCCGTGTCCCGGATTTTGTCCACGGCGTCGATCACCGTGTTGATGGCCGTATCGAATCCAATGGTCGAATCCGACCCGCTCAAATCGTTGTCGATGGTGCCTGGAAGGCCCACGACAGGAAAGCCCGTTTCGCGGCCAAATTTCATGGCACCTGTGAAAGTGCCGTTGCCCCCGATGACCACGAGGCCATCGATGTTCGCTTCCACAAGGTTGATGTGTGCGCGCTTTCGTCCCTCCAGATCGTGGAAGTCCATGCAACGTGCGGACTTGAGGATGGTGCCGCCGCGACCCAAAATTTTGGCCACCGAGCGAACATGCAATCGCTTAAAGTCCCCCTTAATGAGACCTTGATAACCTTGAAACACACCCAACACTTCCATGTCGTGGAACACCGCGGTACGAACCACCGCGCGGATGGCAGCGTTCATTCCTGGGGCATCGCCTCCAGAAGTCAGTACAGCTATCTTTTTCATCAGGGACTCGTGTCTTGAAAAAACGCCTTTCATTGAAGGCGCACAAATTTGCGTCATAGCAAGCGCATTTCCGAACGTTGTCGACAAGTTTTCGCCTGTGACGCCGGATGAAGTGTACAATCGACACCAACTCCCCTATCTTGTCGCCAAATCTCCTCAAACCACCCACGTCATGGATGTAAGTGTCGACTGCGCGCTATTTGGCTTCGATGGAGAAGCGCTCAAACTCTTGCTGATTCGGCAACGGACCTCGGAAGGAGGTCCACTTTCGGAGGCGGAACTGCAGATGGCCTTGCCCGGCGACTTTGTGCATGCCGATGAATCGTTGGACGCGGCAGCAGGTCGTGTTTTGGGGGAACTCGCGGGATTGGATGACGTGTATCTGAAGCAATTCCACGCCTTTGGCGATCCCGACCGCGTGAAAGACCTGAAGGACCAACATTGGTTGCGCACCTTTCGCGAGCATCCCGAAAACCGCGTGATGACCGTGGCCTACTTTGGGCTTGTTTCCCTGCACGATCACACCCCCAAGGCGTCTTCCTTTGCCGGAGAGGCAGAATGGACCGACGTGGACCACCTTCCGGAACTCGCCTTCGACCACGACGACATTGCCCACCTGGCCCTTCAAACGTTGCGCGAACAACTGAAGTCCAAGCACATCGGATTTGAGATGTTGCCCCAAAAGTTCACCCTTCGACAACTTCAATCGTTGCATGAAGTTGTTCTAGACAAAAAGCTGGACAAGAGAAACTTCCGAAAGAATATCAAGCGTATGGATCACGTCGTTCCGCTGAACGAGAAGGAAGAAGGCGTGCTGCACAAACCCGCCCAGCTTTTCACGTACGACGCCAACCTCACCACCCCCAATTCTTGACATCATGACCCGACGGCTTTCTTTCCTTCTGAGTACGTGCTTCACGGCATGGATTGCGCAGAACGCACAAGGACAAATTGGTGGGCGCCATCGCCTTTGATGAGGGTTCTTGGGCCGACTTGGTCGCCACCAACAAAGCCAGCCTGGCCACCTACGGCGCCCACCACCTGATGGGCAACAT
>PKDW01000004.1 GCA_002863145.1 Flavobacteriales bacterium | reverse complement strand
TGAACTTGGACGACTCATGCACCTACCCCGGGTGCATGAATCCGCTGTCCTGCGACTTCGACCCCCTGGCAGGATGTCCTGCACCGTGCGATTTGCCTGCAGGATACGTGGAAGGCTGCACCAACCCGCTGTCCATCAACTATGACGCCTCGGCCACCGTGGACGATGGCAACTGCGACCTGAGCTACATGTGCTTGAATGGGACGATCTACGACGAACAACTCATGGGATGCGTGCCTGTGTGCCCTGGCGACATGAACTTCGACGGCGCCATCAACGTCAGCGACCTCCTCGACTTCTTGCTCGTTTACGACACGCTCTGCCCTTGAGCTCGAACTGCAATGCCCCGCAGTTGGTCCTCAGGCCGTAAACCGCTCCTGAAAGCGATCGGCGACGTAATCTCCGATGGCCAGCGATGCGGTGGCTGCAGGTGACGGAGCGTTCAAAATGTGAATGGAACGGTCCGTGGTTTCGATGCGAAAATCGTCTCGGGTGTCCCCATCCTGACTGAGCAACAGCGCGCGGACGCCTGAGCGTCCGGGGCGAATGTCGTCCATGGTCAACGACGGCACCAACCGCTGCAGCGTCTTCAAGAACAGACGCTTCGAAAAGGCACGACGGTACTCGTTGATGCCGAATGCCATGTTGTTGAAGAACAGCTTCCATGTACCACCGTATCCCAGCGCTTCCATCGTGTCGCGCAAGTCAAAGTCAGTCTTGCCGTAGCCTTCGCGCTTGAACGTAAAGACCGCGTTGGGGCCGCACTCGATCTCGCCGTCGGTCAAGCGCGTGAAGTGCACGCCGAGGAACGGGAAGTCCGGGTTGGGAACGGGGTAAATGAGGTTGCGCACCTTGTGCTTCGCGTGATCTTCGAGCTCGTAGTAATCGCCACGGAATCCAACCACGCGTTCCTTCAACGCAACACCGTCTTTGCGGGCCAAGCGGTCGGCTTGAAGGCCTGCGCACACCACCACCTTGTCGGCGTGGTAGGTCCGCGCCTCTCCTGCCACGGTGGTGCGGATGACGGAGCCGTCTCCTTCGGGACCGAGGTCCACGACCTCTTCCCCAAGTCGAATGGCACTGTTGGGCTGGATGGCGAGGGCTGCGGCAGCCATCTTCTCTGTGGCGTTTCGGAAATCCACAATGCCGGTGCATCCGACCCAAAGGGCCGCCACGCCTTTGCAATGGGGTTCGATTTCGCGAAGCTGGTCGGCGTCGATGCGTTCGAGGTTCTCGATTTCGTTCTGTTGGCCGATGCCGTGGATCTTCTCGAGCATGGGCAGCTCGGACTCGTCCGTGGCCACCACCACCTTGCCGCACACATCGTGGGGCACGTCGTGCTCTTTGCAAAACTGCACGAGCTCCCGGCGTCCCTGCACGCAGTTGGTGGCCTTCAACGACCCTGGCTTGTAGTAGAGTCCGGAGTGAATGACGCCCGAGTTGTTGCCGGTTTGGTGGTCGGCCAAGCGAGGCATTTTGTCAATCAAAAGCATGCGGCGCTCCGGGAAGCGCTTTTGGAGCTTGTAAAACGTGGCTGCACCGACGATTCCGCCGCCCACAACCACCACATCATACTGCCCGTTCAGGAAACCATCGTTGTGCATCGGTGTCAAAGGTACGTGACCTTTCAACCTGCAGCCTATCTTGGCGGCCATGACTACCCAAGATGCACCTGTGTACAGCAAGAAGGTCCAAAAAGCGTGGACCATGTACGACTGGGCGAACAGTGTGTACTCGCTGGTCATCACCACCACCATCTTCCCCATCTTCTACAATGCCATGACCACCGTTCGTGAAGAGGACGGCTCGTTGGTGAGCGATGTGGTGTCTTTTTGGGGCATGGAATTCCTCAACACCCAGCTCTACAGCTACGTGTTGGCCACAAGTTTTTTGGTCATCATCTTTCTCAGTCCCTTGCTCAGTGGCATGGCCGACTACGCGGGGAAGAAACTGACGTTCCTGAAGATTTTCTGCTACGCCGGTGCAGTGGGCTGCGCGAGCATGTTCTTCTTCAACCCTGCCCATTTGGAATGGAGCATGGGATCGCTGTTCTTGGCCAACCTCGGATTTTGGGGGAGCCTTGGGTTCTACAACGCCTACCTGCCAGAAATCGCACCGCCTGAAGAGCATGACAAGCTCGGCGCACATGGGTACGTCATGGGCTACATCGGCTCGGTGACCTTGCTTCTCATTTGCTTGGCCTTCATCATGGGCATTGGCGCTCACCTCACCAAATGGGCCTTTGTGCTTGTGGGCGTGTGGTGGGTCAGTTGGGCGCAACCTGCCTTCCGCAAGCTCCCCTCCAACCCGCACAACGCGCGACCCCAGGGCAACCTGCTCACACAAGGCTTCAAAGAACTGCGCAATGTGGCCAAAGACTTGAAAGGCAAATTGCACCTCACCCGCTACCTCGGGTCGTTTTTCGTGATGAGCATGGCCATCCAAACCATCATGTTGATGGCCACCAGCTTTGGCATCAAGGAGGTTCAACTCACCACTGCAGAGCTCATCGTGGCCACACTCTTGGTGCAAATCGTGGCCATTCCAGGCGCGTTTTTCGTGGCGTGGTGCAGCGGAAAGCTGGGCAACGTCAAGGCCCTCGGAGGCTGCATCCTCGCGTGGTGTGCAGTGTGCGTCTACGCCTATTGGTTTGCCTCGACCAAAGAAGGATTTTACGTTGCGGCCGGCGTCATTGGCTTCATGATGGGCGGCACCCAGAGCCTGAATCGCTCCACGTACAGCAAGCTCATCCCTGAGACGGAAGACAACGCCTCCTACTTCAGCTTCTACGAAGTCCTCGAAAAGAGCGGCCTGGTGATTGGCATGTTTGGGTGGGGCTACATCGAAGGCGTGACCGGCTCGATGCGCAACAGCATCCTCGCCTTGGTGGGGTTGTTCCTGATTGCCTTCACCATCCTTCAACGGATTCCCAAGTCGCACCGCGGTCACTTGCGGATGGCCTGAAGAAAGGCCTCGGGTGCCTTGCAAAAGGCGCACAAAAAAGGGCATCCCGATGGACGCCCTTTTTTCTTGGAATGACTTCCGCGAATCACTTCACGAGGAAGGTCACACGGCGGTTTTGGGCCCGCGCAATTTCGCTGTCGCGTGTGCTGGCAGGATCTGTGTTCTCGCGTCCATTGACGGTCACGCGTTCAGGGGCGATGCCCGCCGCTTCAATGAGTCGCTTGACTTGGCCGGCGCGCTTCTTCCCAATGCCTTTGTAGCGCACGTTGATTTTTCCTTCGAGAAACTCGTCGTCGTCGCAGTGCCCTACGATCTCGAGGTTCATGTTGGGGTCGTCGTTCAACATGGCGACCACGTCTGCAATGGTGTTCTTGCCAGCCGTTGTGGGCATGCGCTTGAGGAAGGCGTAGTAGATGCCCGCATCCTCAATGCGCTGCTTGGCAGAGGCGTCGTCAGGCAGGTTGCTTGAAGAGCCGTAGACCAAATCCATGTTGCGCTCGTCTGCCGCGCCGCACTTGCATTCGCTCAATGCCGTGATGGCCTCCACCTTGACGTTCTCGATGTAGTAGTAGGCTTGGGCCTGCTGGGCCTTGCCGGCATAGCAGTCGTTGCCCAGGGGGCGCTTGACCTTTTCCTCGTCGATGCTGGCGTCACCGCCAAAGCAACCGATGATGAGGTACTCCTCCTCTCCTGTTCCGGTGAAGGTGCCACACACCGTTTCCCATCCGTCCATGTACACCATGGTCTTGTTGCTCTTGTGCTGCACGTCGGGCTTTTGGACAATGGGGGCCGTGCCACCGCGCTCGATTTTGCGGTCGCTCAAAATGGCACCGATGTCTGGCACGGCGTAGCGGCTCAGATCCGCGAGGCTGAGGTCAAAGGACACGCAGTACATCTGGTTGTTTTCAAGCTTCTCGGTGAGCTGCACCTGGAGGTAGGAGCGCTTGAGCTTGGGGCTCTTGCTGTAGGCGCGGAACCCGGCGTAGAAGTCGCCGTCTTGGGGCTCTTGAAAGCCGTAGTCGTTGCAAGGTGCAGTGACCTTGCTCGCCTTTTCGCGAACCATGAACAGGTCTGGAGACACATCCGTGGCCCCGCTCCACTCGTTGGTCACGGTGTTCACCAACCCGAAGGTCTTGATGTCCTTCTCTTTGGTTTCCTCGGCCACCTGCTCAAAGCTGGCGTTGGGGACGAGGTTTTGGGCTTGAAGGCCCTGAACCGCCAATGCGGCCACGAAGACCATGGCCAGGCGCGACAAACGCGCGGTGTCAATCTTGAAAATCATGCAGATGTGGTTGTTTCTCGTTCAGTTGCAGGCACGTACTCCTTCACCGCTTGGACAAACGCCCGGCCGTGATCGGCTGGGATGTCGGGGTACAAACCGTGGCCCAAGTTAGCGATGGTGCGATGGATGCCCAATTCATCAATCATGCGATGGGTCTCTGCACGAATGGTGCCAGGATTGGCGTAGAGCACGCTGGGGTCGAGGTTGCCTTGAAGGACTTTGGGTCCGCCGGGGGCGTTGTTGGCGAGGTCCCGAGCCCATCGACGGTCGGTTTGCCAGTCCAGGCCGAGCGTGGCGCACGGCAAGGTGGCCAGATCGGTGAGGAAGTGGCTGCCCCCTTTGGCAAAGACCGTCACAGGCACGCGGTCTTGAAGCCCTTCGAGCAGGTCCTGCATGTGAGGCAGGATGCGCTGGACATACAAGTCGCGGCTCAACGAACCGGCCCAGCTGTCGAAGAGCTGGACGAGGTGGACGCCGGCGTCGATTTGGGCATGCAGGTAGGACTTGGTGGCGGCGGTGATGGCGGCGAG
>PKDW01000180.1 GCA_002863145.1 Flavobacteriales bacterium | reverse complement strand
CTGTAGGGATTCGAACCCCAAACCTTCGCATCCGTAGTGCGATGCTCTATCCAGTTGAGCTACAGAGCCGTTTTTTCCTAAACGGGGTGCAAAGATACTCAGGTTCTTTGATTGACCAATTCAATTCAGAATAATTTGATGCAAATAAGAAATCCGCACCGGTTAGCTCAAGTAAGAGTAAACTCCATTCTTGTGCAATTACCGATGCGGATCCTCCAGGCCCTTCCGTGACTGCTCATAGAAGAAGCATTCCTTTGCCAAAGCTCAGGAACCAACGTCGCTTGCGCTCCGCTGCTGGTCCTCCGGGAGAGTTCGCCACTGCCTTGCCCTGCCACCGAAGTCGCATAGGCAAGCTCGAGTTGTTCAGCGTCACCTCGCAGGACCGCCTTGCGGCAGTCAGGCTCCCCTTCTCTTCTTTCGAAGGTCAAGGCGGCCGGGTTTCCCCGTCCGGGTGGGCTGCTCGCGGACCGTAATGGTGCCGCGGTGAGTCCTCGTCCCTTTGGTCTTTCAACGTTCCCCTTTCGAGGATCGTCTGTCGAGCCTTGGTCTTTGTTCTTCCTTGCGTCCGAACTCATCCCATGGCTCTCCCAACAAGCCGCTGCCTGTTGGCGACAAGGCAATCTCAGAGAATCACTCTCCGCAGGCGGCGAACCGTCGTGCGAGGAGTGGGTCAACCCTGCTTGGCGAACCAAGTTGGGTAGCAACCGGTGTCTTTCGTCTCTCCTCCGAAGAGGGCTTTCGAGAGGACCGTGGATGTTGCCGTTTGACCTCCTTGCTGACACAAAGAAGGGACAGGTATGTCTCAAACCAAAAAAAATCGACTTTCCGAAATTCACATTGTATCCACCTCACTTACGCACAATTGTGGATAAAGGAACAAGGACAAAATCGCCTTGCACGCGGCGCTGCAAAAATACGCAGGTGCAGTCCAGTTGAGCTGGTTCAGGCGCGGAAAAAGCGCAAGCTCACCGTGGCGGGCAAGCTAGAGGGGAATGTGCGGCTGTGTTCTGCCTGCATCTCGAGCCCGGCTTCGGCCGCCATGGCGTCAAAAACGGGGATCTCCAAGATGTATTGGTCAGAAAAGCCGTGGGTGGCGTCATAGGCCGTGGCCGGAAGCTTGCCCTGCATCAGACGCGCGTTCTCGGGAGCCACCGTGTGCAGCTCAATCATCAACAGGCCGTGCTGGGCGACGTAAGGCGACCACTTCATCAAGTGCTCCTTGAGGCTTTGCTCCACGTTGCGAAGCTTGAGGCGCTTGCCGCGGAAGGCGAAGGCGCCAGAAGACATGGGGGCCTCTGGACGGTCGATGATGGGCGGATTGTAGACGCGATTGTGGTCGAGGAACGACCGGACGCTCATCAAATCCCCGAGACGCACGCCGTGCAGCTCATAAAGGTCGAGTGCGAGGCGGTCGGGATCGCCGATGTCTCCCCAAATGAAGTGACCCTTCACGCCCTTTTGGCGGAAGTGATCTGCGGTGGCCACGAGGGCCTCTTGGTTGAAGTCGGCACCCACAAGCATGAGCGGGTGGGAGTCCAAGTGCTGTCCGCGCAAGGTGTCAGACTTGATGACCTCACGCATGTGAAGCAACAAGGCGCCATTGCCGCATCCCATGTCGCACAATCCCAGGGGTTGTTCGTCGAGGGGCGCGTTGAACACGTCTTTGACCACCTGGTCGAGGTGGGAGAAATACGCCTTGTGGGCACCTCCCGACCCCCATACGTTCAGGGTGCGGTCCACGTGGATTTCGGCTTCGCCAGGCTCTGTGCGCCACAACCACGAGCCCTCGCCCAGCAAAAGCTCTTTGGCCCACAAGAAGGTCTGGGTGTACGAGGTGGTCACGCCGTAGGCCGCGGCGCGCTCCAAAAAGAACGCCCCCACCTCGCTGTCTGACCATCCGAGGGCGTGCATCACTTCTGCCCACGCTTCTTGCAATTGCGGATGCAGTTGTGACGAGGCGCGAGACACGTCGTCCCACGAGGTCATGGCCTCGGTGCCAAAGGCCGTGCCCAACATGACAAGCCACGGCGCCACCAAAGCACCTTCGAGGTGGACGCGGAGGCGTTGTTCGAGGATGAGGGTTTGGCCTGCGGTGTGGTCGGCCAAGCCTCTCTCACTCATGACCGCCCCAAGAAGGGCCCGCATCACGCTCAAGGCCTCCTCAGAGAGCGGCTCCTGCGGACGGTTCCACATGCCCACGCTGTGCTCCAACCATGAACGCCCCAGCGCGTAGAGGTGCCGGTCGCGCGCCCAAAGAGCCACGTCTGCGTCTTTGTGCGGGACGTACGTGACTTTGTCTTCCCCGTAGTGCGCATCGAGGATGCCCTGCGAGCACAGCATCCGCAAGCCCACATTCAAATACCCAGGGTTGGCCCCAAACAACGACGCCAATTCATCCACATCGCCCCCGGTTTGGAGGACCTCCTCCAACACTCCACTCACGTCCAAGACGGGAACCACGCCACTCAGGGCGAGGCCATCCAAGTGAAAAAACAACCGAGAGCGCCATTGGCGCTGCAAGTCTTTGGTTGCGGGAACAAATGTGGTCATGGTGGTCAGTTAGGTGAAACCTTAGCGGCGCTTGCCGCCGCTTTGCATGGCGTCGCGGTGCAATGTCACAGCGATGGTTTTCGCTTTAAAATACGCCATGCTGATGTATTGACGTCCCCCGTACGGGTTGCCGTCGCCCCAGCTGTTCTTGATGACAAAGTATTCTTTGCCGTTTTGGTCTTGGGCCAAACCGACGATGTGCATCAGGTGGTCATCTGTGGTCGTGTGGTTTTCAAAGCCCACCTGGCGAGACGCCTGAGAGACCTTGGCTTCTTCGATGACCTCTTGGAACATCTTGGCCTCCTCTCCTTCGGCCGGCATCAGCGCCATGCCGTTGCGGAAGCTGAATCCCTTCTCTGAGACGTCGGCATCCCAGGCCACGGTGTAGCCGTCCATCACGGCCTTCCGCGCGACGCGCGTCAAATCCTCGATGGGCAAGTTGAGGTACTGTCCACGCGAGAAGTTGTCGGGCACCTCCAACACGAAGGTCTCCCCAAAGGCATGGTGGGTGAAGCTGGTGAGCGACACGTATTGCGCGGGGTTGATGCCCAACTGATCGCGGAAGGATTCCGGCGTGTAAGTCTTGCCGTCGAATTGGAACGAGGAAGGCAACTTGCCCAAGTAGGCGTCGCAAATGCCGTCCACCGCATCGCGCCAGTCGTCCGACAGCACCTTCTGCTCGGACATGGCCTTGACGGCCGCCGCCAAGACCGCATCAAGCTCGCCGTGGTTGAATTCGGTTTCGCCGGCGTCGAGGCCCGTGAAGGCGAATTCGGGAACCAGTCCGTAACCCGCCGCGGCGTTCAATACGTCGTGGCACAAGCTTCCGGGACCAAACTGATGCAGGCCGTGGTGACGCAAGTACATCTCGGCTTTCAACGGGTAGGTGTAGCGCACCGACGCCATTTCGCTCAGGTCGACCACCTCCCCACTGATGCGCGCGGCTTCACTTTCGAGGAAGCTCGTGGTGGAGAAGCTCCAGCACGTCCCCGTGCGGCATTGGTCCTTGACGGACGTCGCGGTCAAATCAGCCAACGTCTTGAAGGCGTACAAAGGGGCCTCCTTCATCGCTTGGTTTTGTGCTTGGGCCGAAGGTGCCATCATGCATCCTGCAAGGACGGCGGTGATCAAAATTCGTTGTTGCATGGGTGGAATTTACGCCCAACTCTTCCCTGCCCCTCCAAAAGAGGTGTGCGGATTTGCCACACTTCATTGTTGTTTATCCTGACCGGCGACCCCAACGGGCGTCTTAGAACGACGCGCGCACGAAGTCACCCAACTGAGAAGGGATCATCCACGTGAGAAAGGCCGCGACGTTCCATCCTTTGTATGCTTCCGTGCCGAGGTTGATGTTGTCTCGGCTGGCGCGGACGTTCAATTCCACGTGTCCGCCTTCTTCAAACTCCACCGCGAGGCCAAGCGAGGAATAGAAGCCGGTGCCCCATTGGGTCAGCACGTTGCTCGCAGGCGACAATTGGCCGCCCGCTCCGTTCCCGATGGCCGTGAGCAAGTTCACTTCATAAAGCGCATTGCCCACGTTGGGCGACATCACGATGTAGTTCTCCTCAATGGCGACGGCGTTCGCCAGCCCCCCCAACTCAAACGCCCAGGAGGCACCCTCTGCAATGTAGATGGACGTCCTGTAGCCCAGGGCGATGTTCAACCGTTGCTCTTTGCCGATGATGGGAAAGGTCCGCACATCTTCGTTGCCTTGCCCTTGGTCCGGCAACAACCCAGTGCTGAGCGACCACGAGCCCTCGGCCGTCACCTGCGCCACATCGACATGGCACACCACGGCCGTCTCGGGATTCCAGAATTTGGCCGCCTTCAACCCAAAAAACATCGACGGCTTGTATTGCATCAAGGGCAAGCTGTAGATGTTCCACGCCGGAAACTCATTCAGAATGCCGGTCACCGGATGCGTCAGCTGCTGTCCTTGCAGCTGTTGCAGGCGTTCGCGGATGCCCCAAATCTGCGCCCCCACATCCGAAAGCTCATGGTCTCCTGCCCCGTCGTAGAAGTACGCCGCTTGGGGAAAGCCTCGGTACACGCCAATGTTCACCCCAAACTCCAACCCCTCCCGCGATGCGTATGAGTAATCGTCATCGTCGTCGCTGTAGACCCTCATTTGGCCCGAGAGCAACGCAGGCACCCATGCCAAAGCGAAGGCTGCCATCCATCCTGCCGCGGTGTTCCAAGTCCTACATGTCATTCATCAAAGGTCGCGAACAATTTGTTTCTGGAGTAAGCCTACAAATCCGATGGGTTTTGTATATT
>PKDW01000044.1 GCA_002863145.1 Flavobacteriales bacterium | reverse complement strand
CCTGGCGAGCCATTTTGACAACCTTGTCATGGCCCCCTACTAATCAAGACCGCGTGCGCCTCATGCGTGCGCACGAGAAAGGGCGACCCTGAGGCCGCCCTTTTTGAAGAAGGTAATTGCCGGACTTCAATCCGTTCCCAACCGGTAAACGTCCTTGCCGTTCCGCGCGATGTCTTCCACGACGAGTCCGCCGGGCTGAGGGATGTCCTCGATGAGGTCGAAGGCGCGGCAGCTCGGGGGCAGGGCTTCGAAGAGGAGCGTGTACGCCCCGCCCGGTTCCACCCGCGTCCATGTCGGGAAAGGGGAGAGGCCGACGGCGTGAATGAATTTGGACTCGGTGCCGGTGGTTCGACAGCGCAACTTGATGCTCGGCCAAATCCGAACCCCACCGCCCAACCTCGTTCGCATGTGGAGGGTGACCTGCCCCTCGTCTTCGTGGTCTTGACGCTTCTTCGCCCGAACCGGGGTCGTGTCGATGTCGTCGTCCACGAGCGAGGCCTCTGTTAGCGCGAGCATGGCGTAGAGGCCTTTCATCCCGCCGTGGTACTTGAGGCCGCTCATGACGCGATGATTTGGGCCACGAGGGCCTTTTCAACCTCGAGAATGCGTGCGCACAGCTCAAAATCCTCCGCAGCTTCTGCTTCGGCCATGAACTGGGACAGGATCTCGAGCCGCGCAGGCCCGCGAAACGTCCAAACGTTGGGGTAGATGTAAAAACGGTACGGATTCTTCGCGAGAATCTCCACCTTGTCTCTGAGCGAAGCGTTGAGGTGCTTCCAACCTGCATGATCCTTTTCCATGGGACCTGTATTTGTTTGAGTAAAACAACGGCCGCGATGAAGCAAGCCACTCCGCATCATTCAAACCACCGTGCCCCAGGAAGGGTCGGTTGGTAAGGCGCAAGGCCTTTCGGGATGCATTGTAAACGTAAGTCATCTTGCGTCTTCGTCCAATGCTGGATTACCAAAACGTTGTGAATAAGTTCGTTGGGGAAGGTCGGTGGATGTGAACATGGAATCCATTTTTGCATCATGGACTTCTCTCACTCCGTCAAGCCCACGTTGCTCGCCCTCGCTGTGATTGGAACGCTGCTCCTCGTTGCGTTTCAAGCCGCTGCGTGAGTCGACAGCCGTGTGCATGTGAACAACTCGACGCCGCCTGCGAGGTAGAAATTTCTACTTTGCGGCCATGATTTTCCCCAAATTAGAAGGGTCCGCGAAGCTCTTTTGGTCTGCATTCGCACTCCTCCCAGGCCTTCTTTTTGCCCAAACCGCCTCCATCTCGGGTTCCGTCGTCGACGCCGAAGCACGCTTTCCGCTCCTCGGGGCCACCGTGCAAGTGCTGACCGCACCTGAGCTCGTCACCACCGCCGACCTTGACGGTCGCTTCAAGCTGGAAAACGTGCCCCTGGGTCGCCACGCCTTGCAGGTGTCGTTCATCGGATACGAGGCGCGTGTCATGGAAGGCATCGTCGTCACAAGCGGCCGCCCCGTGGTGCTGAGTGTCGAACTGCAAGAGAGCGTGGTCGCCATGCAAGCCGCGGAAGTGACGGCCACCCAGGATGGCGAGGTCATGAACGAAATGGCCACGGTGAGTGCCCGGGCCTTCACGGTTGAAGAAACCGACCGCTACGCCGGATCCCGTGGTGACCCTGCCCGCATGGCGAGCAATTTTGCGGGCGTCCAAGGCGCCGACGACAGCCGCAACGACATTGTGGTGCGCGGCAACAGCCCCACGGGCGTGCTTTGGCGCGTCGAAGGCGTCGACCTTCCCAACCCCAACCACTTCTCCGTGCCAGGAACGGGTGGGGGACCGGTGGCGATTGTCAACAACAAGACCCTCGCGAACTCCGATTTCTTCACAGCGGCGTTCCCGGCAGAGTTTGGGAACAGCACGGCCGCGGTGTTTGATTTGCGCCTCCGGAACGGAAACCAAGACCAATGGCACGGCAGCGGCCAGCTCGGCTTTCTCGGAACGGAAGTGCTGGCTGAGGGGCCACTCAACCGCGAAAAGCGCTCCAGCTTTTTGATCAACTACCGGTACTCAACCGCCGTGATCTTCTCGGCGCTGGGCATCGACATCGGCACAAGCGCTGTGCCCAAATACCAGGACGGCTCCTTCAAACTTCACGTCCCCACGGGTGGGGGCGGGGCGTTCTCGCTTTGGGGTTTGGGTGGAAACAGCAGCGTGGACATCCTCATTTCCGATCAGGTGCGGCCTGAGCGCAACATCTACGGCGACAACGACCGCGACCAGTTTTTCCGCACCGGAATGGGCATTGTGGGCGCGACCTACACCAAGCCCATCAACGAGAAGACCTACCTGAAGACCACCCTTGCCGTCAGCCGCGATTGGCAGGACAGCCGCCACGAATTTGTGTCGCGCGACCTGTCCTTTGCGGGGGGAGACACCACCTTCACCAACGTGAGCACCCAGCCCTTGATGGCCTACCTCTTCGACAAGAAGCGCGTGTCTTTGGCCGCCCACGCCAACCGCAAATTGGACGTGGAGCGCGGCACGGCGACCCTGCGGTTTGGGGTGAATGCAGACGCGATGATTTGGGCGTTCAACGACAGCATCAAACCCTTTGTGTGGCAGCCGGACCCCAACATGCAGGACAGCACGCTCACGCTCGGCGAGTTTGGCCGCCGTTGGGATGCGAACATGACTTCGCTGTTGGTGCAGCCTTTCGCCCAGGTCAAATGGCGTCCATCCGAACCTTGGACGGTCACCGCGGGCCTGCACGCCATGGCAGACACCCGCAGTGGCGCCATGTCCCTTCTCGAGCCGCGCCTCGGTGCGCAGTACGTGACGGCGGGAGGGACGGTGTGGTCGGCAGGTGCAGGCCTTCACAGCCAAATGCAAACGCCCTACCTCTACGCCTCCTCGCCCGCGCCATATGCCTCCAGCGGGGATCCGCTTGCGATGCCCAATGCCAACATGGACTTCACCAAGAGCTTGCACACGGTCGTGGGCATGTCTCGCCGGCTCGGTGACCTCTGGACCATGAAGGCGGAGGCCTACTTCCAGCACCTCTATGACATCCCCGTGGCCGACACGACGACCGCGTGGGGTGCTGCCAACACAAGCTACTCGCTAATCAATGCCGGGGGCGGCTTTGACCGCCTCTTCCCAGATTCCCTCGTCAATGGCGGACAAGGCAGAAACTACGGGGTGGAGGTCACGTTGGCCCGGGCGTTCCGCGACGGATGGTTTGTTCTGTTTACGGGAAGCGTTTTCGATGCCCAGTACACGGGCGCCGACGGCATCTACCGCAACACCGACTTCAATGGCCGCTACGCGTGGAATGCCCTGGCGAGCAAGGAGTGGAAACTCGGCACGTCGTTTAGCCTCGTCACCGGCGCCAAGTGCACCATGGTGGGCGGTCGCTGGTACGGGGGCGTCGACACGGAACAGTCCGACCTGTTGCGGGAACTCGTGTGGGACGACGCCACGCGCAACACCCTTCAGTTTGACGACTATTTCCGGTTTGACCTCAAGACCAACCTGACGTGGAACCGCCCGTCAACCACGCACGAACTCGGCATCGATTGGGTGAACATCCTCGGGACCGAAAACGTCCTGAAGCTGACCTACGCACCGGACGACGCCTCGGAGAATTCAGTCCGGGAGGAGTACCAGCTCGGGTTCCTGCCCATCTTCTTCTACCGCGTCGACTTCTGAACGGCCGCAACAACGTCGCCACCTTCTTTGAGCAAGGGACTGAACATCAGTCCCTTGTTTGTTGTATTTTTCTGTGACATTCCCATGACGCTTCGGTGTCAGATGAATGAACTTGAAAACCAACTTCAATTCGACGTGATGATTCGTACTCAGATCTCCCTCATTTTGGGCACAGGCGTGCTCGGTTTGGCTTTGATGTCCAGCAGCAGCGGTGTCGCTGAAATCCAAAACGCCAACCGCACCGGCGAGCCCGGCACTTCCATGACCTGCAATCAATGTCACGGAGGAGGGAGCTGGGGCGCAACCACCAACATCACTGTCCTCGACCCCAACACAGGCGATGAGGTGACGGCATACTTGCCCGGCGAGCAGTACGTGCTTGAAGTGGCCATTGGCGGGACGTCTCCGCGCTTCGGCATGCAAGCCACAGCAGTAGACGCCATGGGTGGCAACGCGGGTTCGTTTGCCAACCCCTCCAACAACACCCAACTCGAGGAGGTGCAGGGACGACACATTTTTGAGCACAACTCGGCGAGCACCAACAACACCTTTTCGGTGGATTGGACGGCGCCCGCGATGGGCGGTGACGTGACGATCTACGCGTCTGGGTTGGCCGCAGGCGGTTCTGGCAGCTCAGGCGGCGACCAGTATGCCGGTGCGGTGCTCACCCTTCCCGAAGCTGAGATTGTGATCGAAATCGGCGGGTGTACGTATGACTTTGCATGCAACTACAATCCCTTGGCTTCCTTTGACGACGGATCGTGTGAGGTGGAGTCCTGCGCGCTGCCCGGCGACTTGAACAACGACGGGGCGGTGACGACTTCGGACTTGCTCGCATTCTTGGCCGTGTTTGGCCAAACCCTGTAAAGCGAACGTTTCTGAATGCAGCTGCGGGGTTTGTGGCTGCATGGTCCGTGACGTTATTTTGGGCGCAAACCCTGCGACATGCGCTCCAACTTTGAAATTTTGTCCCGCGCTTGGGACGCCCTCGGATCACAATGGCTTCTCGCCATTGGACTTTGTGTGCTTCACGGAACTGTCAACCTCGTGCTGGGCTCCGTGGGATTTGGGCTGGGCTCGCTGGTCGCAGGCGGGGCGTTGACGTTTGGGTTCAACCGCGCCATGGTGTTGATTTACCGCGGCCATGTACCCCGCGTGGAAACATACTTCGATGGCTTCAAGCACTTCCTTCCCACCTTGTTTGTCTTCTTGCTCTTCTT
>PKDW01000042.1 GCA_002863145.1 Flavobacteriales bacterium | reverse complement strand
GTGCATTTGGAGCAGGATGTCGGCCCCCGCTGGAACAACGCGCCCGATGCCTGGTGGGTATTCAAGCGTCAAAGCCCCAGGGACCCATGCACCAAAGAAGTTGCTTTCCGCGGAGAATCCAAAGCTGCCGAAACTCTCGTACCCTGGCTCCGGATCCTGCGCGTCGAGGTTGGCCGCTGTACCGGTCACATCCAATCCCAAAATGGCGTGGTGCGACACCGTGCGGTTGCCGGGCCGGACCTCGAGGGCGCGAATGGCGAGGTCGTTTTCCGGATCTGCAGGAAGCACAAACACCTGGTACTGGTCCGTCATGTCCCCGCCGTGCGTGTACGACTCCGCCATGGGCAGCACCATGTCAGGCGTCCCAATTTGGCTTCCTTCTGGGAAGGAAGGGATGCCGGGGTTGTCCGCCGGATTCCCTTCGGGTTTGCCTGCTGCCACCCAGGCGCTGAGCGTGGCTTTTTCATTGTCCGTCAACACGCGCTCTCCAACAAAATGAGAGTAGGTGTCATCAGGGGTCCAGGGCGGCATGTAGTCGGTGGTGGTCACGTACTCGATGAATTCTCCGTAGCCAAAAACCTCCTCGTAGGTGGTCAATGGCATGGGGCCAATTTCCCCCACGCGATGGCACTCGGTGCAGTGGGTGTAAATGATGGACGCCACGTCGGCATGGAAGGTGACGCTTTGGGCTTGACCAACAAAGGAGAAAATCAGCAACATGCTGAACAACAAAGGGGTGCACCACCGATTCATCCGCGTTAAGTTAGGAAAAGCACCTGACATCCAGTGGATTGTACCTTCGCTTCATGCCCAGTGGATTCTTTGCCTTGCTTGACGACATCGCCGTGTTGATGGACGACGTGGCCGTCATGACGAAAGTGGCGGGCAAGAAGACGGCAGGCATTTTGGGCGACGACCTCGCTGTCAACGCAGAGAAGGCCATCGGGTTTGCCTCCTCCCGAGAGTTGCCCGTGTTGTGGGCCATCACAAAGGGGTCCTTCCTGAACAAACTCCTCATCCTGCCTGCGGCGTTCGCCCTCAGTGCCTTCGCGCCGTGGACCATTGAGCCCATTCTCGTGTTGGGCGGGGCGTACCTGTCGTACGAAGGAGTAGAGAAGGTCGTTCAATACGTGCGGCCTTCGCGGCATGCCCACAGGGCGGAGGATGTGCCCAACGAGGCCCAGCGCATTCGTTCCGCGGTGATGGTGGACTTCATCTTGTCCGTGGAGATTGTCATCCTGGCGTTGGGTCAAGTGATGGAGGCGACGCTGCCAGTCCAAATCGCGTCCGTTTCTCTCATCGCGTTGTTTGCCACGGTGGGGGTGTACGGACTGGTCGCCTTGTTGGTGCGCATGGACGACGCCGGCATGGCCTTGATAAAGCGGCCATCACGTGGGGTTCAACGTTTGGGGATGCTCATGGTCGCGGCTTTGCCCTGGGTCGTCAAAACCTTGGGGGTGGTGGGCACCGCGGCACTGCTCTTGGTGTCTGGAGGCATTTTTCACCACCATCTCCCCGGAGTGCACGAGGCGATGCACGCTTGGCCCAGCTTGGTGACGGATGCGGTGTTGGGATTGGTGGGTGGCGCCGCAGTCATGCTCGTGGTGACGGGAGGTAAGCGGCTCTGTGCAAGGATGCAATAAGCAGCTTCGCAGCCGACACCTTTTCCCCAAGCCCTGTGGAGAACTGAGGCCTCAGAGGTCAGGTGGCATCCCGAGGGCTGAAGCATCTTTGCTGCATGGGAAAACGCATCAGTGGCATCCAACAAGTAGGCATCGGCATTCCCGATGTGCACAAAGCGTGGAAGTGGTACCGCAACGCATTTGGCATCGACATTCGCATGTTTGAGGAGGCTGCAGAAGCGGCGCTCATGACGCGTTACACTGGAGGGGAGGTGCATGCCCGCCACGCGGCGCTCGCCTTGCACATGGGAGGAGGTGCAGGCATGGAGATTTGGCAGTTCACAAGCCGGGAGCCTCAGCCGGCATCTTTTGAAGGTCAACTCGGCGACACCGGCATTTTCATTTGCAAAGTCAAGTGCAAGGACGCCGACGCCATGCACTCCGAGCATGCCCGCCGAGGCATCGCTTCTTTGGGCCCGGTGCATTCCCGTACCGACGGAAGCAAGCATTTCTACTTGAAAGATCCTCACGGCTACTTTTTTGAGGTGGTGGAAAGCAACGAGTGGTTTGGTCCCGCGCCATACGGCGGTGGGGTTGGAGGTGCCGTGTTGGGTGTCAGCGACGTGGAGACGTCGCTCAAGCTGTACCGGGACGTGTTGGGCTACGACCACGTGGTGATGGATGAAACTGCCGTTCATCCTGCCTTTGCGCCACTTCCAAGCGGAGGCCAAACCTACCGCCGTGTCGTCCTCAAGCGTTCCGAGCCCACCGAAGGGGCATTCAGTGAATTGCTTGGCGGCGGAGAAATCGAACTCGTTCAAGCCATGGACCGCGAGCCTCGCAACCTGTTCGAGGGTCGCTTTTGGGGTGACCTTGGGTTCATTCACCTCTGCTGGGACATCCGGGACATGAAAGCCCTTGGCCAGGAACTCGAAGCGGCTGGATTCCCCTTCACCGTGGACAGTTCGTCATCGTTTGACATGGGCGAAGCCAGTGGACAATTCACCTACGTGGAGGATCCCGACGGCACGTGGATCGAGTTTGTCGAGACGCACAAGATCCCCATTGTCAAAAAGCTCGGATGGTACCTCGACACCCGGACACGTCCTCAAGGCAAACCTCTGCCGAAGTGGATGTTGAAGATGCTGCGCTTCAGCCGCGTCAAGGACTGAGATGTTGTGAATGGCCTTGGGATAACTGAGGCTTTTGTGGAGAATCAACTGGTCAGGCGTCGCGTTACATTCGACGTCATGAAGTTTGCCTGTTCTCTTTGGTTTTGGCCCTTAGCCGGCGTGGCTGTTGCCACGTGGATGGCGTCCTGCGGCGCCTCTTCTCAAGAATCCATGACGTATCCCGAATCCCGAACCGTCGACGTTGTCGACACCCTGTGGGGCACCGCTGTGGCCGACCCTTACCGTTGGTTGGAAAACGACCGCGACCCGGAAGTGATGGAGTGGGTGTCCGCCCAGGCCAGCACTGCCCGTGCCTACCTCGACGGCTTGCCTGAACGAGAGGCCTTGCGCGAGCGTTGCGAAGCGTTGTTCAACCATCCGCGCGTGGGCATCCCTCGCCGCATCGGAGAAAAGGTGTTCTTGACCCGAAACAATGGCCTCCAAAACCAAAGCGTCATCTTCGTTCAAGACGAAGAGGGGGGTGAAGAACGTGTCTTCTTGGACCCCAACGCCTTGAGCGACGATGGTACGGTCACAGCTAACTTGTCTGGCGCTTCGCCCGACGGCCGCTACGTGGTGGAGGTGCGCAACGCAGCCGGTTCAGACTGGCAGGAAATGCGTGTCCTCGACTTGGAGACGGGCGAGACCACGGGTGAGGTGTTGGAGTGGGTGAAATTCTCCGGGGCCTCATGGGTCGACGGGGGATTCTATTACAGCCGTTACCCAGCGCCAGAAGGATCAGCCTACAGCGCTGAGAACACCTTCCACAGCGTGTACTTCCACAAAGTGGGCACCCCACAGTCTGAGGACGAATTGGTGTTCCGCAACAACAACGAGCCCAACCGTTACCACTTTGCAGGCACCACGGAGGACGGCAAGTACGTGGTACTCAACACAAGCACAGGAACGGACGGCAACAGCCTTCACGTGAAGTCGCTCAACGAAGAAGGCGCGGAGTGGGCACCCATCGTCGATGGATTCACGCACCACTCCTCGGTGGTGGAGCATGTCCATGGCAAGCTCTACATGTTGACGGACATCGATGCGCCGCGCTACCGTTTGGTGGCGGTGGATCCTGCGGATCCTTCCAACATGGCATTGTGGAGCGACGTCTTGCCGGAGTCCGACGACCTTCTGGAATCGGTGAGCGTGGTCGGGGGACAGCTTTGGGCGATTTACCTGCACAACGCGTCCAACCGAGTGATGCGCTGTGACCTCGACGGCTCCAATTCCCGGGTTGTCAACTTGCCTTCCGAGGTGGGCTCCGCGGGAGGCTTCGGAGGAAAAATGGACGCCAAAGACCTGTATTACGCCTTCACGTCCTTCACACAGCCGACGTCGATTTACAAGCTGGACATCGCTTCGGGAGAATCGAGCTTGTGGAGCATGCCTGAGGTCGCCTTCAATCCTGACGATTTCGAGGCCAAACAAGCGTGGTACGAGTCAAAAGACGGCACGCGTGTCCCCATGTTTGTCGTGCACAAAAAGGGACTTGCCATGGACGGCACCAACCCCACGCTGCTCTATGCCTACGGCGGCTTCAACATCAGCTTGACGCCAAGCTTCAGCGCCAGCAACATCGCGTTTTTGGAACGCGGGGGCATCTATGCCATGCCCAACTTGCGCGGCGGAGGCGAGTTTGGAGAAGCGTGGCACAAGGCGGGCATGCTCTTGGACAAACAAAACGTCTTCGACGACTTCTTTGCAGCGGGCGATTTCCTTGTTGAACAGGGCTACACCTCGCACGACAAACTTGCCATAGCCGGAGGAAGCAACGGAGGACTTTTGGTCGGTGCCATCATGACGCAACGTCCTGACTTTGCCCGCGTCGCGTTGCCTGCGGTGGGGGTCATGGACATGCTCCGATACCACAAGTTCACAATCGGTTGGGGTTGGATCCCCGAGTACGGTTGTGCGGACAGTTCCAAAGCCGACTTTGACAACCTGCACGGTTATTCACCGGTGCACAACCTTCGAGAAGGGGTGACCTATCCGAGCACCATGGTGACCACGGCCGACCACGATGATCGCGTCGTTCCGGCGCACAGCTTCAAGTTTGCCGCACGTCTGCAGGCCACCCATGAGGGCGACCGCCCGGTGCTGCTGCGCGTGG
>PKDW01000026.1 GCA_002863145.1 Flavobacteriales bacterium | reverse complement strand
CCCCGCGACGGCGACACCCTCCCTTCGTGGGCCCACCGCGTGTGGGTGATTCACAAATGATGCTATGGGGCGTCCTTAGCCTTTGATGAATGGAGAATGGGCTTTGAGCGCCTCCAAGGCCGTGCGCCACGACTCAGGAACAGGAATCGTGGCTTGGGTCTCGTGATTGAAGCAGACAAGCACGGTTTTGGCCTTCGCAACCCTATGGTCCCCGCATGTCAGTTCATAGTGGACGTCCATGCTTTTGTTGCCGAAATCCCCAATGTGGCTTTGCACCTCGAGGACATCGCCCAAACGCACGGGCCTCACGTAGTCAATGCTGTGATGCGCCACAAGCACGCCGACTTTGGACCAATCCCACGTTCCATCCCCCATGGCCTGACGCCACCAATGGATGCGCGCCTGCTCCATGTAGACGAAGTACTTGGCGTTATGCACGATGCCGAAAGCATCCACATCACTGAAACGGATTTCCGGACGGTAAGGGGTGAGCTCCTTCATGGCGCGAAGGTATTGTGAAGCATCCGCCCCTACTTTTGAACCATGCCTCAGTTGCCCCGTTCCGTCCACGCTGCCATTCACCTTGTTGGGGTGGCCTTGGCCTTGATCGGCATCGCCATGTTGCCTTCCGCGGTGGCGCCGTGGGTGTGCTTGGTGTCGCATGGCGCGGGGGCGTTTACCCATCGCATGGAGGCGACGCCGGGACGAGACACCGAGTTCCTCGCCATTGTGCGCGTGAGTTTGGGCATCGTGGCCTGCCTCGTTTCCGCGGGACAACATTGGGTCGTCGGGGTGACTGGACCCGAGTATTTGGCGCTTGCCGCCGTGTCCTTGTGCCTTGAAATGGTGCGCCCTGCACCTGAGACGCGGGGCTGAAACCCGCGTCACATCAGGAAAACACGGCCAAAACACACCCAAAAAGCTGCCCTTATCAACACGGAAGCACGGTTTGTCCACAAAATGCCCCCAATCGTCCGCTATCCCTTGTCAGCACTGAGAATGCGCGTATACATTTGACCGAACTAGTTTTTTTGTTTAACCTCAACTCATACTCATGAACAAGTCTGAATTGGTCGATGCAATCGCATCTGGTGCAGGTCTCTCTAAGGCAGACGCTGCCCGCGCTCTCGACGCCACTACCGGTGCCATCCATGGTGCCCTCAAGTCTGGCGACCGTGTTTCTCTCGTTGGTTTTGGTTCTTTCTCTGTGAGCCACCGCGCTGCTCGTACGGGCCGCAACCCACAGACCGGTGCTGAAATTCAAATCGCTGCCAAGAACGTTGTGAAGTTCAAGGCTGGCGCTGGCTTGAAGGTCTGACCTTCATCCAATCCTTTTTTGAAATCCCCTCACTTCGGTGAGGGGATTTTTTTGCCCCGAAATTCACGCCGTGCCCTACGCCTTGCCCACCTCTGCAGACGTTGCCCATGCATGTGCATGTGCCGAGATCCTGCGTCCTTTGGTGACCGAGGCCCGGTTGGCCAAGCTCGACCACGTGGCCGCCCATCGCTCGCGGCACCTTTCAGTGGTGCTGGAAAATGTCTACCAAAGCCGAAACGCCAGCGCCGTGATGCGCAGCGCAGACGGATTGGGACTGCTGGATGTGCACCTCATCGAAAACGAAAACGCCTGGTCGCGCAACAAAGGAGTCGCCAAAGGCGCCTCCCAATGGCTCAACCTGCATCGGTATCTGAACGCACCTGACCCTCGTTTGGCGTGTGTGGAATCGTTGAAAGCCAAAGGAATCCAGGTCGTGGTCACCTCGCCACGCGCCGAGGGCCACACGCCAGAGAACCTGCCGCTCGATCGGCCTGTTGCCCTTGTTATGGGAACTGAATTTTCAGGTGCGTCTGACTTCATGATGGCGCACGCCGATGCCTTTGTCGAAATCCCGATGCACGGATTCGCAGAGAGCTTCAACATCAGCGTGGCGGCGGGCATCCTGATGCAACGTCTGCGCACGCGGTTGGAGCAATCGGAGCTGGCATGGAAGCTTCATCCCGACGAGCATGCCTTGTTGAATGCCGAGTGGATTTTCAAGTCGGTCCGCAACGCCCAAGGCATTTTGGCCCGCCACGGCCTCACCCCTCCGCCCACTTTGGCCGCCCTCTCATGACAGAGAACACGTCGTCGGGGGCGCCCTTGGATACGGGCATCCGCAACTTGCTGCGCATCGCCGTGCCCATTTCTTTGGGCAGCCTCGTGCAATTCCTCGTGGTCCTGACGGACAATTTCTTCCTCAGCCGCGCCGGGGAACTGGAAATCAACGGTGCAGGGAACGCTGGGCTGATTTACCTCACCTTCACCATGATCATTGCCGGGGGCAGTGTGGGCATCCAAATCCTCGTTGCCCGTTTCAAGGGCCAAAACGACCCCGCCCAAATGGCCCATGCCTTCAGGGCCGGACGCTTGGGACTGGGCGCCCTAGGGCTGCTGCTCGCCACCGTGGTGCTGGGCATCAATGTACTGGGTGGCTGGAAACTCCTCCTTCAAAACCCCGATGTCCAAGCCGTCTTTGAGCCGTTTCTTGGCGTTCGGGCTTGGGGCCTGATTCCATTTGCGGTACTCATGGCGGTGGAAGCCGACTGGATTGGCCAGGCCAAAACACGCCCCATCCTGGCGCTTGCCCTCCTCATGGCAAGCACCAACGTGGTCCTCGATGCCATGTGGGTCGAGGGTTGGTGGGGCGGCATCGCGATGGGCGCACAGGGCGCAGCCTACGCTTCTTTCACGGCCGAGTGCGTGGGCGCCTTGTTCGCATGGCTCTGGGCCAGCCGAAAGACCCACCCAGCAGCATACACGGGGAGCATGCAACGAAACCGGGCCATGGAACGACAATGGTGGTCGTTGTCGGCGCCTGTGATGGCCCAATTTGGCATGACCATCGCCACATGGGCATCGTTCTTCTTCTTTGTCGAGCGCGTGGGCATGATGGAACTCAAAGTCAGCCATTTGACGCGCAATGCTTTCATGCTGGCGTTTGTCATTTGCAGCGGCCTCGGCCAAACCACGCGCACCGTCGTCAGCACCCTCATTGGTGAAGGGCGATCACAGGAACTCGTCCCGGCCATTCTCAAGTTGGCGGCCCTGAGCTACGGAGGCTTGTGGCTGCTGACCCACGGCTACCTCTTCTATCCGGATTGGTTGGCGAGCCACTTTTTTGAACCATCCCCGGGGCTCGACGCCATGGTTGCCACACTCGGCACGGCATTCGTGGCCCTTCAGTTTTACGCCCTCTCCTCCATCCTCATTGCCGTCCTTCAAGGCGCGGGCTTCACAAAACCCGTGTTTCTCATTGAATTCATCTCTGTGGGCATCTACGTGGTCGTGGCGTATGCCGTGACCTTGGTGTGGACGCAACCCATTGACGTCATTTGGAGGGCCGACTGGATTTATTTCATCTGCATGATTTTGGGCGCGGCTGGCGCACTTCGAGCCCTGCCCTGGCGTCAGGGTCACCCTTCGTTGAAGGAGGCCGAAAGCGCCTGACCTTTGCGGCATGAGTTCGTCTTCAGAAGCTTCGCCTTCCCTGCGTGTGGTGTTCCTCGGAACGCCCCTGTTTGCAGCCACATGCCTTGAACAATTGCTCCAGAGTCGCCATGAGGTGGTCGGCGTGGTGACCGCCCCTGACCGCCCTGCGGGCCGCGGCCAATCCTTGCGCGCCAGCGACGTCAAAAAGGTTGCACTCCAGCACAACCTCCCCCTCGCCCAACCCGAGAAACTCAAGGATGAGACCTTTCACGCCCAACTAAACGCGTGGAACGCCGACTTGGGCGTCGTGGTGGCCTTTCGAATGTTGCCTGAGGCGGTTTGGCACCGTCCACGCCTCGGCACCATCAACCTTCATGGCTCCCTCCTGCCGCAATACCGGGGGGCTGCGCCCATCCATTGGGCAGTCCTGAATGGTGAAACGACGACAGGTGCATCCACCTTCTTGCTGAAGCATGAAATCGACACAGGCCACGTGTTGGACCGCGTGGAGATCCCCATTGGGCCAGACGACACCACGGGGGTCGTGCACGACCGCCTCTTGGAGGCCGGCAAGCACCTTTTGGTGCGTTCCATCGATGCGCTGGCTGAAGGGACTGCCAATCCGATTCCCCAAGAATCCTTGCTTGAAGATGGCATGGTTCCCAAAGAGGCACCCAAGCTTTTCAAGAACCACGGACGCATCGATTGGAGCCGCTCCGCCGAGGACATCCACAACCAAATCCGTGGTTTGAATCCTTTCCCCGGAGCGTGGACGACCCTTCCTTCCGGAGACACGTTGCGGGTGCACGCCAGCGAACGCACCGATGCCGACCTTGGCGGCCAACCTGGAACGGTCCACGTGTCCAAGGATACCCTGTCCGTGTCGTGCGGAAATGGCACCCTCTCTTTGACCCGAATTCAACCCCAAGGCAAACCCGCCATGCTGGTCAAGGACTTTCTCAATGGGCTTCGCACCCCCCTCCGTATCTTAGGTTAACATGAAGCACCGCTGACCTTGACGCCAACGGCACGGTCGGCGTCAACGATGTCCTTGGCGTGTTAAGCGCCTTTGGCACCGTTTGCTAAGCGCCATTGGAGTGCGAGGTCAGCGCCAAAAGACGCAACAAACCACCCTTCGTGAGACACAAAAAGGGCGAGCCGAGGCTCGCCCTTTCTGCATCGGCTCATCCGATGAATCAGTCACACTGGCCTCCGAACGCGGCCAAAATCTGCAAGATGTCGTTCACGTTGGTTGCGCCGTCCCCGTTGAGGTCCGCATCGCAATCCGAAGTGCATCCGAAGTCGGCAAGCAACTCCAAGATGTCCGCAACAGAAATCAATCCGTCGTTGTTCAAGTCCTCGGGACAATCCGGTGTGACAATGCAGCTGCCGTCATCCACAATGGCACTGGGGTCGTAGTTGTCAGCATCGGGGTTTGTGCAACCGCTGCACGAGCTGTCATCTCCTCCACAAACGCCACAA
>PKDW01000185.1 GCA_002863145.1 Flavobacteriales bacterium | reverse complement strand
CTGCGATTTTTTGGAAAAGACGCTGGTAGTAGACGTAGGCGACGTACACCCCAAGTCGGCTCTCCTTCGGGAGCTTCAAGATGCCCAAGTAGGCATGGCGAAAATCGGTGGCGATTTCAGTTTCGATGTGCGCCTTGGCTTTGGCGTCAAAGCGTCCCATGTCCACACCAGGGAAGTACACACGGCCTTTGTCTTCGTAGTCGTCTTTCAGGTCGCGCAAGAAGTTGACCTTTTGGAAGGCCGCACCCAAGCTGCGCGCATTGGGCAACAACCGCTCGTACGCCTCCCGGTCCCCAAACACAAACACGTGCAAGCACATCAGCCCCACAACTTCGGCGGACCCCACGATGTAATCGTCGTATCCCTGGCGGTCGTAGGCCGTGCGGTCGAGATCCCACTCCATGGAGCGCAGGAACAGATCGACGTGTTCGCGGTCGATGTTGTACTTGGCAAAGGACTTCGCGAACGCATGCAAAATGGGGTTGCTGCTCATCCCGTGGTCGAGCGCCCAGTACGTGTCTTCTTTGAAACGCGCGAACATGGCTTCCTGCTGAGGTCCGTGCAGGGTGTCCACGATTTCATCGGCGTAGCGAACAAAACCATAGATGTTGTAGATGGCCTCACGCAAGGAGGGAGCCAAAAAGCGGATGCCCAGCGAAAAGCTCGTGCTGTACGCTTTGGTCGTGCGCTTGGCGCATTCCGAGGCAACGTTGTCGTAGAGTTTCAATGCGTCCATGACGTGGGATTAACCTTGGAAGGAGGGTTCATGTTCAACGGACAGGTCCACAGACGTGGCTTCCTGAGGCATGATGCCTAGACGGTTCAAGTACCGCCCGGTTTCACGGGCCGCCACTTCCCCTGAAATCAGGGAAGGAGGCACCCCAGGACCTGGCGTTGTGAGTTGGCCCGCGAAGTGCAGTCCTGGCAATTTCGACCGCATCTTGGGTTTCCAGAATGCGGTTTGACGCAAGGTGTTCGCGAGTCCATAAGCGTTGCCTTTGTAGCTCGAGTATTCTTCTTGGAATTCCTTGTGCGCAAAACTTCGGGTGTAGGTAATGTGCGGCCGCAAGTCCCGTCCGAGGTGGGTTTCGAGGCGCGTCAAGATCTCCTCGAAGTACCGGTCGCGCTCGGTGCCGTCCTCTGTGAGGCCCGGGGCGAGCGGGATGAGGAAGAAGAGGTTTTCGCATCCCTCGGGAGCCACGCTGCGGTCGGTACGCGACGGGGCACTCACGTAAAACAACGGATCGTCCGGCCACGCGTTGGTGTCGTAGATCGTTGTGGCATGCGGCCCAAACGGCGTGTCGAAGAACAAGTTGTGGTGTTGGAGTTCAGGTACCCGCGTGTCGAGCCCCACGTAGTAGAGCAACGAGCTGGGTGACATGGTCCGCTTGTCCCAATACGCTTCGTCGTAGCGCCGCCATTTGGCGGGAAGCAAGGATTGCTCCACGTGGTGGTAGTCTCCTGTGGCCACGACGGCGTCAGCTTCGATGCGTCGTCCGTTGGACAGCACCACACCCGACGCCCGGTCGCCGTCATCGAGGATGGCCGCGACTTCCGAAGAGGTCTGGAACACGACCCCTTGGCGCTCTGCCACGCGGACCATCGCTTGTACGATTTCATTCATTCCGCCCATGGGGTACCACGTGCCAAGGCAAGTGTCGGCGTAGTTCATGAGGGAGTAGAGGGCGGGGGTGTCTTCGGGTTTGGCACCCAAGAACAGCACCGGAAATTCCATGATCTGGAGCAGCTTGGGGTGCGTGAAGTGCTTGCGGGCGAACGCACTGAACGACGTAAACAGCGACAAGCGTGTGGCGTCGACCACCGTTTGCCATTCCGCGAACTCGAGGGCGTTGTGCGCCGGCTTGTTCACGAATTTGTTCATGCCGATGTTGTACTTCACCTCCGCCTCGGCCATGAAGTCCTTGAGCTTTTGGCCTGCGCCGGCTTCAATCTGTTCAAAGACCTCGGCCAAGGCGTCGAGCCCCGCGGGGATTTCGAGCGGGCCATCCTCAAACCACACCGTGTAGGAGGGGTCGAGTCGAACGAGGTTCATTTCCTCGTTCACGTCGGCTCCAAAATCCTTGAAGTAACGTTCAAACACGTCCGGCATCCAGTACCAGCTCGGGCCCATGTCAAACGTGAACCCTTCCGCTTCAAATTTCCGAGCCCGGCCGCCCAATGTGTCGTGTCTTTCCAAAACGCGTACGCGATGCCCGGCTTTGGCCAAATAGCTTGCCGTGGCAAGGCCGGCAAAGCCGGCTCCGAGGACCAAAACCTCGTCGGGGGATGAAGTGGATGCTGCGTTCATGTCGATGCGGTTGGGTGCAAAGAACAACCACTTGCAAGGGGGCGATGTTCAACCATCGCTGCTTCAAGGTAGTTGGAATGAGATGCATTGATGCGGGAATGAGTGAATATTTTTTGAGAACGAGATGATTTCTGACGACAACACAGTCGCCGACTACCTTTGCACCATGGCGCAGCAAACCCTCAAGACCCTTCAGGAAGCCGTGGATGTTTTGGCTTTTGGCGCCCACCCGGACGACGTGGAGTTGTCGGCGGGAGGGACCCTGGCCAAACTTGCAAGCCAAGGCAAGCGATGCGCCATCGTCGACCTGACCCGAGGGGAGCTCGGAACGCGGGGCTCGGCCAAGATTCGTGAGCGCGAGGCCGCCGCTTCGGCATCCATCCTCGGCCTGGTTCACCGCGAAAACCTCGGCCTCGCCGACGGGTTCTTCGAGGTGAATGAGGACAACCTGCGTCTGGTGGTGTCTGCCATCCGTCGCTTGCGTCCCTCCGTGGTTCTGGCCAACGCGATCGAAGACCGCCACCCTGACCACGGCCGTGGTGCAGAGCTCGTGGCCCGCGCGGCCTTCCTCGCCGGCCTTCCCAAAGTTGTGATCGGTTCCGACGACGCCCCAGAGGCTGCGTGGCGTCCTCGTGCCGTGTACCACTACATCCAGGACTACGACCGCACGCCGGACGTCGTCGTGGACATCACGGGGCACCTCGACACGAAGTTCGAGGCCATCTTGGCCTTTGGCTCACAGTTTCATGACCCCAATTCCAAGGAGCCCGCCACACCGATCAGCAGCCCCGAATTCCTCGACCACGTGCGGGGGAGGGCCACCTCTTTTGGGCGTCCTGCAGGGTTCATGCACGGCGAGGGCTTTGAAGTCCGCCGCCCCGTGGGCACCGACTCGCTGTTGGATTTGGCTTGAGCAGGCTGCGGGTCAGCAGATTTCCCCAAACCGGCTCAACACGGACAGCACGTCTGACACCCCCACGGTTCCGTCCCCGTCGAGGTCAAAGGCGCAATTGGCGCTGCACCCAAATTCCGTGAGTATCAGAATGACGTCAGATGTGGCGATGACGCCGTCTCCGTCGATGTCTTCGGTGCAAGGCAAGGGCGGATTGAAGGCACAATCGGCGTTGAAGATGGCTGCGCTGAACCATGTGCCATTCTCGGCCCACCAGCGCTCGGAACTCTCGCCCGAATGCATGGGGTTCCCGTACAGGTGCATCGAAGGTGATCCCGCGGTGGTGCCCATGGCGCGCCACACGCGCACCGCGTTCTCGCCCTGGCTCCAGGTCAACGGTTGTCCTGCCTCGCACACTTCAGGTGTGGGGTCGTCAAGCACGCAATAGACCTTGGCGAAGTAGGCGTTGTCTGCATATTGCGGCGCTTCCCCAAACACGCGCGCCACCCCATCTTCATCGATGCAAACTGCCGTGTATTCGTCGCAAGCGATGGCCGACGCTTCGATGCCCCAGTCCACATAGGCACGTGCCATGAAGGTCAACAAGCGACCGCGCCGGTCGGGGTTGTCGAAGTGGGTGTCTGTGAATGTGTTCGCCAGCACCGGCACCTCGATGAACGGCGTGTTGTCGAGGGTCATGTAGGCATTGTACGGATCCTCGAGGGCTTCCTCGCTGTACACCGTCCCGTTGGCCGCGGTGAACCGAAGGCCTCCCAAGATGGCCATGCCCGCACTCGTTCCCCCAATGACAATGTTGCGTTCCGTGAGGGCCTCGTTGATGGCTTCGTTCAGCGGCGTGCCCTGCCACAGGTTGTGGTAATCCGCCTGGTCGCCTCCCGCAAACCAAATCCCTTCCGCACCCTCAATCAACCCCAATACGGTGGCATTGGAGGAGGCGCTGATGCCTTGGCACACGACCGTCGTTACCCGATTGACGCTCACGCCGAGGTCGCTGTAGAGGTAGTCGTTGTAGCCATCCGAACCCGAGGCCCGCAACACGAGGATGTCTCCGCCACCGGCCCGTTCGAGGAACCACGCCATCGCTTCGTCGTTTTCAGAGGCCCCGCCCATCAGGCAGACGCCGCCCGAGGCTGGGAAGTCTCCGTCCTCCGTCGCTCCTGTGTTGTACAGCGCATAGCCTTGCGCTTGCAACCAACAGGCACTCACCATCCACAGTCCCAGCCATCCAATGCGAAGCATGTTCATGACCCCAAAGTACATCTCTTCGACGACCCGGGTCAGCCCAACAGGCCCAAGTACACCTCCTTGTACGCTGCACCCACCGCGGCCATGCTGAAGTGCGTCTCTGCGTACGTGCGCAGGGATTCCTCAGGCCATGTGGTTTGGCTCACTTGCATCCAAGCCTCTTTCCATTCCGCCTCTCCAGCCCCGGCCGGCAAAAGGAAACCACGCTCGCTGAGGCCAGGGGGGAGGTGCTCTCGGATGCCGCCCACATCGGTGCTCATCACAGGAATCCCGCATGCCCAAGCCTCCGCAATCACACACGGAAAGTTCTCGCGCCTGCTGTTCAACATCAACACGTCGTGGGTTTGCATGTGCTTCACAACCTCGTCCGTCCCCAAAGGCCCGGTGAACACAATGCGACCCTCGAGCCCTTGCGCCTTCACCCACGACCGGTACCCGTCCAGCCGGGCCAGTTCGCCTCCCACAAACGTGGCCTTCAACGCGGGATTCGCCTGAAACAGGGGAGCGAGGGCC
>PKDW01000019.1 GCA_002863145.1 Flavobacteriales bacterium | reverse complement strand
TTGTTTGGAGCGCTTGCTCGAGACGCCCTGGGTGGAAGCGCGTGCCATTTTGCTGAAAATCAATGGCATCGGGCCGTGGACTGTGGACATGTACGCCATGTTTGGACTCGGCATGGCTGACGTCTTCTCGAGTGGTGACCTCGGCCTTCGGGTGGCGATGGAGAAGCACCTCAACCTTGAGCCCAAACAAAAACCCGAGGTCTACGACCAGCGGGCTTTGGCTTGGCGTCCTTACCGGACCCTCGCCTCTCTGCACCTTTGGCATTCGTTGAAGCCAGCCTCAGAGAGGTTTGTCGATTGAATCAGCCGAGGTAGCCTTTCAAAATGCGGCTGCGGCTCGTGTGCTTCAACCGGCGAATGGCCTTTTCCTTGATTTGACGAACACGCTCACGGGTGAGATCAAAGCGCTCTCCAATCTCTTCGAGGGTCATGGGGTGCTCCCCATTCAACCCGAAGTACAACCGTACAACGTCCGCTTCCCGCGGGGTCAATGTGCGGAGCGAACGTTCGATTTCTTTGCGGAGTGACTCCGTCATCAAATCCGTGTCCGGGCTCGGCGTGTCGCCTGTCTGCAACACGTCATACATGTTGCTCGAGCTCTCGTCGCCGTCCTTCAAGGGCGCATCCATGGAGACATGACGTCCAGCATTCTTCATGCTCTGCTTCACTTCGTCCAACGTCATGTCCAACGTTTCGGCCAATTCCGCAGCGGTTGGGGGACGCTCAAATTCCTGCTCGAGGCGGGCAAAGGCCTTGTTGATCTTGTTAATCGAGCCAATCTTGTTCAGGGGAAGGCGTACGATGCGGCTTTGTTCCGCCAACGCTTGAAGGATGGACTGGCGAATCCACCATACGGCGTAAGAGATGAACTTGAAACCACGTGTTTCGTCAAAACGCTGTGCGGCCTTGATCAAACCGAGGTTGCCCTCGTTGATCAAGTCAGGCAAAGACAAACCTTGGTTTTGGTATTGCTTGGACACAGAGACCACGAAGCGGAGGTTGGCTTTGGTGAGCTTCTCCAACGCGTTTTGGTCTCCAGCCTTGATTTTCCTGGCAAGTTCCACCTCTTCCTCCGCAGTAATCAAGTCCACACGACCGATTTCCTGAAGGTACTTGTCCAAGGAAGCGGTTTCCCTGTTGGTGACTTGCTTGGTGATTTTTAGTCGCCTCATGGGTGCAATTCAAAAGGTTCAATACAAATTCAACGGAACAAACTCCGAAAAGGTTTACAACCTCCGGATTTTGTGATTATCCGTTGCTTTCTGGACGTGGGCCACGGTCGCGACGTTGGCGATCGCCACGGTCACGGCGGGGACGGTCTCCACGGTCTCCGCGTGGGGGACGCTCCACGTAGCCCTCTGGTTTTGGAAGAAGGACCTTGCGGCTGAGCTTGATTTTGCCCGTCTTGGGGTCGCGACCGACCACCTTGAATTTGACCATCTCTCCTTCCTTCAGGACGTCTTCCACGTTTTCGACGCGCTTCCAATCCAACTCGCTGACGTGCAGCAAGCCGTCGATGCCTGGAAGCACCTCCACAAACGCACCGTATGGCATGATGGTCTTCACCTTGCCCTCATACTCCTCGCCAATTTCCACTGTGGGTGGGAAGGCGATTTGCTTGATGCGTGTCAAGGCTGCTTCGATTGCTGCTTTGTCTGACGCGGCAATCTCCACCATGCCCTTTCCGTCCACATCTTCGATGCTGATGGTCGTGTTGGTGTCTGCTTGAATTTCTTGGATGATTTTTCCGCCTGGGCCGATGATGGCACCAATGCTGTCTCCAGGAACTTCCAAGCCCACAATGCGTGGGGCGTGGTCTTTGTAGTCGTCGCGTGGCTCGGAGATCTCCGTGAGCATCGCCTTGCGAATGTGGTGACGGCCTTCGCGGGCCTGTTCCAACGCTTCGCGCAATTGGTCAAAACTCAATCCTTTGATCTTGATGTCCATTTGGCAGGCTGTGATGCCTTCCGCAGTGCCGGTGACTTTGAAGTCCATGTCTCCCAAGTGGTCCTCGTCGCCAAGGATGTCAGACAGGATGGCGTACTTGCCGGATTCCTGGTCGGTGATGAGTCCCATGGCAATGCCTGAGACAGGCGCCTTGATGTTCACACCGCCATCCATCAACGCGAGTGTGCCAGCGCACACCGTGGCCATGGATGAAGAACCGTTGGATTCCAGGATTTCACTCACCAAGCGAATGGTATAGGGGCATTCCTCCACAGGGGGAAGAACAGGCTTCAATGCACGCAACGCAAGGTTTCCGTGGCCGACCTCACGACGGCTTGTGCCGCGCAGGGGCCGCTCCTCCCCTGTGCTGAATGGAGGGAAGTTGTAGTGCAGCAAGAACTTCTCAGTCTTGCGAACCAAGGCGCCATCGATGAGTTGCTCGTCGAGCTTGGTGCCCAACGTCAATGTGGTCAAACTTTGGGTCTCTCCACGAGTGAAGATGGAGGATCCGTGGCAACTTGGGAGGTAGTCCACTTCTGTCCAAATGGGACGGATTTCTGTGGTCTTCCGTCCATCGAGACGTAGGCCGTCGTTCAAAATCAGGTCACGCACAGCTTTTTTCTGGGCCGACTTGATGTAATCGCTGGCCAATCCACCTTTCTCTTCTTTTTCCTCATCGCTCATGGTGGCCATGAAAGCCTCCTTCAATTCAAAGAAGCGGGTCTTGCGCTCTTCTTTGGTCGCGCCTGTCTTGCCTGCTTCGTAGAACTTGGGGTACATCTCGTCTTGGATGCGGCTGCGCAATGCTTCGTCGTGCGTTTCGTGGCTGTACTCACGCTTGTTGCCAAACGTGCCGACTTTCTTGGCCAACTCATTCTGGGCTTCGCACTGGGCCTTGATGGCCTCGTGCGCCTTCTCGATGGCGTCGACCATCTCTCCCTCGCTGACTTCTTGCATTTCGCCTTCGACCATGACAATGCTGTCAAGGGTTCCGGCGACCATGATGTCCATGTCTGCTTCTTCGAGCTCAGAGCGTAGCGGGTTGATGACGAACTCGCCATTCACGCGAGCCACGCGGACCTCCGAGATGGGGCCGTCAAAGGGAACGTCAGAGACGGCAATGGCTGCACTTGCCGCAAAACCTGCCAAGCTGTCTGGCAACACCTCCGCATCGGCGCTCATGAGTTGAATCATGACCTGGGTTCCGGCGTGGTAGTCACCAGGGAACATGGGGCGCAAGGCCCGGTCGACCAAGCGCATGACGAGCACTTCGGTGTCAGAGGGTCGTGCTTCCCGCTTGAAAAAGCCGCCGGGGAAGCGACCCGCAGCTGCGTACTTCTCGCGGTAGTCGACCGTCAAGGGGAGAAAGTCCACGTCCATCGGCTCATAGCTGGAGACGATGGTGGCGAGGAGGATGGTGTCGCCCGAACGGACGACGACAGAACCGTGTGCTTGCTTGGCGAGCTTGCCGGTTTCGATGGTGATCTCGCGCCCATTGCCGAGATCGATGGTTTGATTGTGAATGTTCATTTTGCCTCTTCTTCTACGTGTGTACGGGCCGGCAAGCCCCAATATGCCAAAGGCGGTTGACCTTCAACCGCCTTCAGAGTTTGTTTAGTCTGTATTAGCGACGCAGACCAAGTTCCTTGACAATCGCGCGGTAGCGAGTGATGTCCTTGTCTGCGAGGTAGTTCAACAGTTTGCGACGCTTGCCGACCAAATTGACCAGGGCGCGCTGGGTGTTGAAGTCTTTGCGATTTTCTTTGAGGTGCTCAGTCAAGTGAGCGATGCGGAAAGAGAACATGGCGATTTGTCCTTCAGGAGAGCCTGTGTCGGTGGCTCCCTTTCCGTGCTTGGCGAAGAATTCCTTCTTCTTTTCGGTGTCTAAGTACATGTGCGAAATCGATAGATGTTCGTGATGCGTAAAAAATGGAAGTGCAAATATAAGGAGGAAATCACAGCCTCCCTCACTCATTCCTGAGTGTGAAGCATTTTCAGTGCGAATGCGAGCTTCTCTTTCAGCTCCACCCGCGGGACAATGGCATCCAAGAAACCGTGCTCAAGGACAAACTCCGCCCGCTGGAATCCCGCAGGCAAGTCCTTTCCAATGGTCTCTTTCACCACGCGTGGACCGGCAAAACCAATCAACGCATTGGGCTCACTGATGTTCAAATCGCCGAGCATGGCAAACGATGCGGTGACCCCTCCCGTGGTGGGGTCGGTCAACAAGCTGACAAACGGCAATCCTTCTTTGGATAGCAAGGACAACTTGGCACTGGTTTTGGCCATTTGCATCAGGCTCAATCCGGCTTCCATCATGCGCGCACCCCCGGACTTGCTGATGCAAATAAAGGGCACGCCCTTCTTGATGGCATGGTCGATGCCTCGGGCGATTTTTTCTCCCACCACAGATCCCATGCTGCCTCCGATGAAGGAGAAGTCCATGCAGGCAATCACCACCCCTTGGCCTTGAAGCTCTCCCGACCCCACGCGAATGGCATCGGCCAGGCCTGTTTTGGCTTGCGCTGCGCTCAGCCTGTCGGTGTAGGCCTTGGTGTCCTCGAAGGAAAGCGGGTCCGTGGCTTGCAGCTTGGGCGCCACTTCGCGGTATTTGCCTTCGTCGAAGAGAATGCCAAAGTATTCGTGGCTTCCAATGCGCTCATGGTGGTCACACATCGCACAGACCCAAAGGTTGTTCGCATGGTCCTGGTTGGAGACCACGGTCTTGCAATTGGGACACTTGTACCATGCACCTTCAGGGATTTCTTTCTTCTCGGCACTCGAAGTCGTGATGCCTTCGGCGTTTCTCTTGAACCATACCATGCGGCAAATTTAGCCTGTCTTCTCGCGAGCCATCTGTTTTGAGCCGGCAGTTCTCCACTGTTTTTGACTTGAAATCGTGGATTAGAAAGGCAAGCCCAAACCCAAGTGAAGGGCACCTTTCCACGGCCCTTGCCCGAGCCACCTTTGTCCTTGGGCTTTGCCCGGGTCGTGGATCCGAAGGCCTCCGTCCAAACGGAGCAGAAAAAATTCGAGGT
>PKDW01000142.1 GCA_002863145.1 Flavobacteriales bacterium | reverse complement strand
TCTCCTTTGCATTTTGCAGTTCATGGCACAACTCGGCGCAAAAATTGAACACCCTTCCTACGGCGAAGGCGTCATTTTCAACCAAGACGGAGACTTTTGGCGTGTGTTTTTCAAAGACCACGGCGAAAAGGAATTCAACAAAGATTTCTCGGGATGGGAAATCGTGGAAGAGGGATTGGACGCGGGCAGCGCAGATTTGTCGGACATCACGAGCGCGGTGGAACAGGTGTTTGAAGAGCACATGTACCGCATTGAGCAATACATCGAACCTGCCCCGATCGAATTGGGCGACCGGTGGGAAGGCGGCACATTGCTCATGCAGCCTGAGGACGCCGGTTTGCAAGCCAAAGAGGTGCCCATGGAAACCTTCTTTCACAAGATTGTGATGGTACGCGACCGCTTGCGGGTCATGGAGCAGCAAATCAACGCCCAAGACAAATTGTCCGACGAAGACAAGGTCAACTTGCAACAATACATCACACGCATTTACGGCAGTTTGACCACGTTCAATGTGCTGTTCAAATACAAAGAGGACCAGTTCAAAGGGGCGTCCAAAACCGAAGGAGAATGAGCATTTGGAGCCTCCTTGCGCGCCTGAACAAGGTGCTGCTTCCGTCCATCTACAAATCGCCTGATTTGACCCGTCTGAGCGGATTCCAAAAGGCCATTGTGGGCTGGAAAATGTACGTGACCTACCGACACCTGGACGCGCTCGAAGGCCACGGTCAAAGCCCCTTGGAGGGCGACAAACTCCGCCACTGACATGTCGGCCAAGGCGTCGTGGTTGCGTGTGTTGGGACCGGGCATCATGTTCGCCTCCGCCTGCATTGGCGTTTCGCACTTGGTGCAGTCGACGCGGGCGGGCGCGCTTGCGGGTTTTGGATTGTTGTGGGCAATCCTCGCGGCGAACGCCGCCAAGTATCCCTTCTTTGAGTTTGGCAGCCGGTATGCGTCCGCCTCGGGACAGTCGCTTATCGAGGGTTTTCGAACCCTGGGACGCGGGGCGTCCTGGCTCTACCTCGGCTTGACCCTGGGCACGTGCTTCTTTGTCATGGCGGCGGTCGGGATGGTCACAGGCGCGTTCTTGGACAACCTGCTCGGCGTCTCGGCACGCATGGGGATCTCCCTCACGTCGGAGGTGACGGCAGGGCTGTTTTTGGCATGCAGCGGTTTGCTTTTGATCGGGCAGTTCAACACCCTGGACAAGGTCATCAAAGTGCTGGCCTCGGTGCTGTTGGTGTCCACCGTGGTGGCTGTGGCCCTGACGGTGTCCGCTCCGCCTCCTGCCACTGTCGTTCCCGAAACGTGGTCGTGGACCACACCGGCCGGGATTGCCTTTGTCATAGCGCTCATGGGCTGGATGCCCTCGGCCGTGGATTTGAGCACGTGGAACAGCTTTTGGACCCTCGAGCGCATTCGAACTTCGGGGTACAAGCCCACGCTGAGTGAAACCCTCAAAGAATTCAATGCGGGCTACGCCATTTCCGTGGTGCTCGCCCTCGGGTTTCTGATCTTGGGGACCCTCCTGCTCCACCGCACCGAATCGACCTTGCCGGACGGAAGTGCCGCCTTCGCCTCGGGCATCGTCTCCCTGTATGCCCAAGCCATGGGGGATTGGAGCGCGCCGATCATGGGAGCAGCCGCCTTCAGCGCCATGTTCAGCACGTGCATCACCGTGATGGATGGGTATGCCCGAAGCCTGGACCGGGCGTGGGCTGCAGCCACCCAAACCGACCGCAACCCCATGCGGCATCGCCTCGCCTTGGTTCTGGTCGCCCTCGGAGGCCTGCTCATCGTGTTGGCTTTCCGAGGTCAGCTCAAAACCCTGGTCGACCTGGCCACCACGTTGTCGTTTTTGGTGGCCCCGGTGATCGCGTTTTGGAACCTTCGGCTTGTCACCCGGGACGATTTTCCGGCCGAAGCCAAGCCCGGCCGCGCCCTTCAAGCTTGGGCTTGGTTCGGCCTCCTGTTTTTGACGGCCTTCAGCGCCCTGTACGTGTGGGTGCTGTTCAACGCTTGACCCGCGCTGCCACCTGCCCCATCAGATAGAGCATCTCGGTCCCAATTTGTTCGAGCCGGGCGTCGTAAGTCGCCGCCTCCGCATCGGTGCCGTCGCTGACCTTGGGGTCGATGTAGGGAATGGCGAAGCGGGCGTCCGCGCCATAGACCAAGGGACAACTGCGGTCCGCACTGCTGCACGTCATGACCGCCCCAAACCCTTCACTCGGGTTGGACTCGTCGCCGTATTTCTTGCTGAAACAAGCCATGTCCGTCAACCCCGTGGAGACCAGATAGGTGGGGTTGGTCTCGCCGTGGATGGTGTCTTGTTGAGCAACCTCGAAGCCAGCCCGTTGCATGGCCGCCACGGTCCTTGGGTTGCACGCCGTGGCTTCTGTCCCGCCACTGAACGTCTGAATGCCCTTCACCCCAGCGACGTCAGCGCCCACTTGCGCCCAAACCTGGGACAAATGACTGCGTCGGCTGTTGTGCGTGCAAATGAAAATCAAGTCGGCCTGTCCGCGCTCGTCGAGCGATTCAGCGGTCCATTGGGCCAAGGCATTGAGTTCGGACTTGCGTTCCTCAGAGACAGACGCGGTGTCTTCCAACAACCTCGCTGTCGTCTCAGCAAGTCGAGGGTTCCATGGATTCATATTCAAGGCAGGCGTTTCTGTGCAGGACATCAGGACGGTCGTCGCGAGCACCGCCACGGCTCCCCAGGATTGGACAGGATTCATGCCGCAAACTTGCGAAGGCGGTCGCACTCCGATGTCAAGAAATTGTCAATGCTTCGGTTCGCCACTGTCAATTCGAAAGGCGCGCGTGGTCGATGCGTACCTCCCCGAACAGGTCGTCAAAGCCCACAAGCCGGCCCTTGATTGTCACCTGCCCCGTGGGCGCCACCTCTGGGGCGTGCCCCTCGTCGTAGGTGGCCACCACCCCCGGGTTCAGCACCACGCCTTGCATCGAAGACGACCGCACAGTCCCTGTGACTTCCACGACCTTCTCCTGCCATTGAGCTTGCATGCCATTTGGATTTTCAGCGAATGACGTGACCAGGTCGTCGGCGCGGAAAGTTTGGGTCACCTCTTCTTGCGCGTAGTCCTTGTGCGGTTTGTTGTACATCGACCAAGCCACAACGGCAACTGCCGCAACCGCGGCCAAAAACAAGGGAAGGGCTTTCTTCATTCCTCCAAGGTCGGAACCCGAAAGGAAAGCAGCAACTGGTCGTCGGTCGCCGGCGAATCTCCTTGCCACGACGTCAGCCACGTCTTGATGAATTCGTGCTGGTCCGCGGGAGGCAACTCTGCGAGCAACAAAATCAGCGTGCGCAGGCCTTTGAGCTTCAGTTTGCGGTCGTAGGGACCGCCAAACTGGTCGGGCACTCCGTCCGAGAACATGAACACCGAATCGCCCGGACGCATCTGGAGGGTGGTTTCCACAAATGGCTGCTGCCTCCAGTAGGCGCCACCGATGGACCGAGACGTGCCTTTGAATTCGAGCAGCTTGCCGTTGCGCACAATCCACAGCGGGCGTTTGGCCCCTGCGAAGCGAAGTTGCTGTTGCGCCGGTTGGTAGGCAATGACCGCCAAATCCAAGCCCATCCCTATGGCGCGCATGGCGTGCGTGTCCCCGTTCATCATGGCGGCACGAAACTTTTCATCAAGGCGTGTCAACAGATGCGCAGGTCCAGACGACTTGCCCAAGGCCTGCCACAGCTTTTCGCGGGCAAGCACCGTCATCAGCGCCGCACTCATTCCGTGCCCTGTGCAATCGCACGCGGCGAGGTAGGCCATTTGGTCTTGCTCAGCGACAAACAGAAAGTCCCCGCTCAGCTTGTCCATGGGCCTGTCGTACACCATGCACTGCGGAAACAGGGCGTCCAATTTGGCCGCGGTGGGCGCCATCATGGACTGGATCGAGCGTGCGTAGTTCAAGTCCTCCAAGGACTGTTGGTACCTGCGCTCGACGTCGTTCTGCGTATGTGTGAGGGAGGAATCCAAACCGGCTCGTTCGTTATGTGAAGATACGAGGGAAAGATTGAACGATTCTTCCGACATTCACCCGATGAAACAATCCACGCTCCTCGTTTTCGCTGTCTCAGCCGCCCTGCTCGGCTTGATGGCCTCTTCTCAAGGTGTTGCTGAAGCCCAAAACCGCGACCGCACTGGCGCCCCAGGCTCCGACCCGGTTTGCACGAGCTGTCACAACGGTTCGACTTCGGCCAGCGCTTCTTTTGAGGTCGTGGATGCGGCAACCCAAGAAGCCGCCACGGCCTACACGCCAGGACAGGAGTACTTGGTCCGCATGGTCATCGCAGGTGGCGACGCCACCTCCTTCTACGGCATGCAGAGCACGGTTGTGTTGGCGGACGGTTCCAATGCCGGAACATTCAGCGCCCCTTCCGGCAACGCCCAACTCGAAGACGTGGACGGACGTCACATCGTGGAGCACGACGCCACGAGCGCATCCAACGTGTTTGAAGTAAGCTGGACCGCTCCCGCAGCGGGATCCGGAAATGCCGATTTCTACATGAGCGCGCTCGAATGCAACGGCAACGGCTCGACCAACGGCGACGGCTACCTCCCCGCGACTTTGTCCCTGCCGGAAGTGGCAGACACATCGGGCATCGACGCCTTGGCCACAGCTCCAGCTGCAGACTGGGCCCGCCCTCTGCCCCTCGGAGAAGCGTGGACTTGGACGGCGCCCGAAGCGGGACGTTTGATCGTGACCGACCTCTCTGGCCGTGTGCTTGAAGCGCGTGACGCCAATGCAGGACAACAACTCGACTGGCCCGCGCAAGCCATGACTGTGGCCGTCTACGTGACAGACCGCGGCCAGCGTCAGACGTGGAAGCTCGCCGGGCGTTGAGCGAGGCCTCAGACAAAAAAATCTACACGCTCTCCCAACTTGGGGAGAGCCTCAAACGCACGCTTGAACAGGTCACGCACGGCAGAGACCTGTGGTTCAAGGCGGAAATCGCCAAGCTGTCCACAAGCCCTTCTGGCCACGT
>PKDW01000062.1 GCA_002863145.1 Flavobacteriales bacterium | reverse complement strand
GGATGTACTGACATCCCAGAAGGCGACTGCGACTGTGACGGCAACCAGCTCGACGCCTTGGGCGTGTGTGGTGGTGACTGCGCTGCTGATGCCGATGCCGATGGCATCTGTGACGACGTGGATGACTGCGTGGGGCAACTCGACGCATGTGGCATCTGCAACGGCCCAGGTGAGATCTACGAGTGTGGATGTTCTGACATTCCCGCAGGCGATTGCGACTGCGACGGCAACCAACTCGACGCTTTGGGCGTGTGTGGTGGTGACTGCGCCGCCGACGAGGATGCCGATGGCATTTGTGACGACGTCGATCCATGTGTTGGAGAACTCGACGAGTGCGGCATCTGCAACGGCCCTGGCGCCATCTACGAGTGCGGATGCACTGACATCCCAGAAGGCGACTGCGACTGTGACGGCAACCAGCTCGACGCCTTGGGCGTCTGCGGTGGTGACTGCCCTGGCGACGTGAATGACAATGGCCTTTGCGACGATGAAGAGATCGGAGGTTGTACAGATCCGATGAACCCAGGCTTTGATCCCAATGCCACCTTCGACGATGGCTCATGCTTGATTGGTGGATGTTTGATCGTGGAGGCGTGCAACTACGATGAAACGGCTGACTATCAGTTGCCAGGTGCATGTGAATTCGAATCATGCGCGGGTTGTACCGACAGCATGGCTTGCAACTACGACATGGACGCCACCATCGACAATGGCTCATGTGAATACCCAGAAGAATTCTACAACTGCGACGGTACATGCATGAACGATGGCGATGGTGACGGCGTGTGCGACGAATTGGAAGTCCTCGGTTGCACGGAAGAAGGCAACCCTGTCTACGACCCATCGGCCACAGAAGATGACGGCAGCTGCTTGGTGGCAGGTTGCCTGTTGCCATTCGCTTGCAACTACGACCCAACTGCGGATTACATCGTGGTTGAGTTGTGTGACTTTGCGAGTTGTGTGGGATGCACGGACGAGGAAGCATGCAACTATGACCCAACCGCGACTTTGGGCAGCGCGAGTGCATGTGAATACCCGGCCATTCCATTCTTGGACTGTGATGGCAACTGCTTGAACGATTCGGATGAAGACGGCGTGTGTGACGAGCAGGAGATTCCTGGCTGCACAGATGAAGCCGCGGTAAACTTCAATCCGTTCGCCACGGACGACAACGGCACTTGCATTGTGCTGCAAGGAGGATGTGTGTTGCCATTTGCCTGCAACTATGACGCTGAAGCTGACTTCTACCTGCCAGGTTCGTGTGACTTCAGTTGCCTGTTTGGAGCCGGTGAAGGCGACTGCACCAACGAGTTGGCGTGCAACTATGGCGCCACCGATGAGCCGTGCATGTTCTTCGACGCAGAAGGCAACACATGTGTTCCAGGTGGTTGCACCATGACTGCAGCGTGCAACTACGATGCTGACGCAGCTTACAACGATGGCTCGTGTGAATTCTCGACTTGTCAAGTGTTTGGCTGCAACGTGTCGACAGCGTGCAACTTCAACGAAGATGCGACGGTCAACAACGGCAGCTGTGATTTCGCCTCTTGCTTCAGCAACGATGTTGAAGGCTGCACCAACCCCATGGCATGCAACTTCGATGGCGAGGCCACTTTGAACGACGGCTCATGTGACTTCACAAGCTGCGCAGAAATGGGTTGTACGGATTCCAACGCCTGCAACTACGATGTGACTGCGACCATCAACGATGGCAGCTGTGTAATGGCCACAACAGGCTACGACTGCTTCGGAAACTGCATTGCAGATGTGGACGGTGACGGCGTGTGTGACATGGATGAAGTAAACGGCTGCACCGACATGGGAGCCAACAACTACGACCCCATGGCCACCGACAACAACGGCACCTGCACGTACGATGCAGAAGGCTGTATGGACGTGTACGCGTGCAACTTCAACTACCAAGCCACCACAGACAATGGTTCCTGTGACTTTGGGTGCTATGGCTGCATGAATGCGAATGCATGCAACTTCAACGTGGATGCGACTTTGCACGATGCTGAAGACTGCACGTTCATCATGAGCCATGAGCTCCAAGGGGCAGTGGACGTGGTGCTCGAAGAAGCCACCGAATACAGCTACGCATTCACCGCTGGCTCAGAGTACATCTGGACCTTGGAAGGTGGTGTGATTGTCGAAGGGCAGGGCACCAGCGTCGTGAATGTGGTTTGGCTCCTAGAAGAAGGTGTCATCACAGTTCAAGAAGTCAATGCGGAAGGTTGCGAGGGAGACCTCGTGAGCTTGATTGTGACTAGCGCTGCCTCTGGCATGGAGGAAGCATCGGTGGCATTCACGGCCTTCCCGAACCCCGCCAACGATGTGGTGGTCGTCAACACCACTGGATTTGAGGCTCACGCCTTCCAGGTGTTGGACGCTGCTGGCCGCGTGGTGATCAGCGAACGCCTGGTTGCAGGTCGCAACGTCATCAACGTGGCAGACCTTGCCAACGGAACCTACCGAATGGTTCTTAACCAATCCAATGGTCGAGCCGTGAAGCAGTTGGTGATTGCACACTAAGAATCCTATCATGAGCGCTCTTTTGAGCGACTCACTCTAACCAAAACCGCGAAGGCCTCACCCAATTGGGTGGGGCCTTCTTTTTGCACTTCGATTGGCACCCACGCAAAACTCTTGGAGTTTGAATCTCGCGTAGAGAGTAAGCTGCAATCGGCAGAAAGAGCTCCGGAGGATGTCCGTTTCCGTGAATGTTGAGATGTGCTGCACTGCGGTGTGTCGCGTTTCAATCACTCTGCGAAGCGAGGAGGCATGCTCACGATGAAAGGGCTTGTTCTTGATGTCCCTTTATGATAGGCTGATCAAGACAATATCTATTGTGGCTTGACATTGGCGAGGGTTAGGTGATGTGCACATCGGCGAGGTAAAATGGCGGTATTTCGCCAACGCCTGGCGCGCATCTGTTCGCCGCTTGTCGAGACAAGGAATGTCACTCTCTGGAACCCAGGAGCAGAACATTCTTCGCCATCAAAAATGGAAAGGTGCGGTCAGCAGGGTCGGTGAAGCACTTAGTGCCTTTTGGCGACTTGAAAGGTGATGCCAAGAGCTGCTTGAGGCTTGAGCATGTACTGTCCAGCTGACAATGCCTCCACATCGATGACATGGTTTTCTCCTTCAAATCTCCCATCGTCGACTCGGGCGCCGAGTGCATTGAAGATGGTGTAGGTGTGTCCCACCCATTCAGCGGGCACGCTGAGTGTTATGATGTCAAAGGCTGGGTTCGGATAAGCCATCAATCGCGGCTGAAGAACCACTTCGCCCACACTCCACACATCGTCGAGGACAGTGACGTCGAGGCAAACGGAGTCGCCAACACAACCCTCTTGGTTCGTTTCTTGAACGCAGACAAACCCCGTCGTGTCCCAGAGAACAGAAATGGCAAAAGAGGCCAGCGCTTGCTCTTCCAAGGCGCCCGAATACCACCACTCATAAGTGCTTCCGAGCGTGTATTCGTAGTAGTAGGCCGCGCTGTCCCCTTGAACCACCTCGGTGTCCCCGTTCAACTCCAAGGATACGGGAATCTCTGCGGGCGCCACGGTGACATCCGCATACGCCACACAGCCCGCCTCGTCTGTGGCCACGGCATTGTAGGTGCCTGCAGCTACGGCGTTGGGGTTGATGCCGTTCCAATCAATGCTGACGTTTCCAGTTCCTCCGTTGACATCAGGGACGATTTGACCACTTTCCGGATCGTTGCACTCAGGGATGATTGCCTCCAAATCGATGGAAAAGGGTGCAGGTTGTGTGATGAGGATTTCGTCAATGAGAACGCTGCACAAGTTGGCATCCAACACTTGGACACTGTATTCGCCTGCAGGCAGGGAAGCTGGGTTATAACCGTTCCAATCCACTGTGTATGGGGCGACGCCACCGCTGAATTCAACCTCTGCAGTGCCATCGTTGCCATTGTGACAAGTCACAGGTGTGACTGAAGCCAACGAAGCCTCCAAATCGGTTTCTTCTGTGATGGTTTGAATGAATGGGGCGGAGGCGTTTCCACATTGATCTGTGGCCACAAACGTTCTTGTCAAAACCACAGACAACGGGCAAAGGCCATCGTTGTACGTGGTTGTCATGTCCACTTCGAAGTTGGAACACACATCGTCGGCGACAGGCACATCGAATGCTTCTCCATCGATGTTGTCCGTGAAGATTTGCTCGAGCGGCTCTTCAAGCCAAAAAGGCGGGTCGTTGTCCTCGATGAGCAGCACCTGTTCGACTTCGATTTCGTTGCCACATTCATCAGTGACGGTGGTGTATTTCTTTTGGACAGATTCGCCCACGCAGTCACCAGGAAGAAAGACAAACGAGGGCTCACCACTCACACTCCAATCGCCACCACATTCATCCTCTGCGAGCAGCGGGGTGAAAAAAACGGGGTCATTGCAATCCAACGTGTCCGGGGTGAGGTCGGTCACAATGACGGGTGGGAGGTTGTCGACCACGGTGATGGTCTGCAAAATGGCGTTTTGAAGGCCGTTGCAATCCGTGATTACCCAGTAACGGTCGATGGTGTAGTTGCTAGGACAGTTTCCAGGATAAAGCGTTTCTGTGAATGAGAATTCCACGTTGTCCATGGCGTCATAGCAGCTCTCTGGGAACAATCCATAGTACGCCAAAGCGGCAGGCGCGGGCTGGGCCGAGACCGGGGGAGATTCTGGAACGTTGTCGCACGACACCGTGACGTCTTGGGGTTGCGCCAAGAATTGAGGGAGCAAACTGTTGCCTTGACAATCAACCTCATTGCTCTCGGGGTAGGAACACGGATCTGAAGGAGGGGCTGGGTCTGTGGCCTGTGGGTTGTAGTTGCAAGCCCACGGTTCCTGACACCCAGGAATTTCCAAGGCATTACAAATCCCATCTCCATCAAAATCAAGCAGGCAGTTTCCGTCGCAATCGTACACGCCTGGCGGAGAATACAAATCGTCTGCGAAGATGCAGAGGTCATTGTTGACCAAGTCTGCAAAGGGATTGTAGTTGCAAGCGCTAGGAATGAAGCAATCTCCCTCGCAAAT
>PKDW01000132.1 GCA_002863145.1 Flavobacteriales bacterium | reverse complement strand
GGCCTCGTGGCCCTGATTTTGGTTGGGTGTTCCAGCGGGATGGTCGCGTTGGTGGGAGGAACCGAGGCGGAGGAAGATGCGTTCACGCGGTTGACCCACCCCAAGCCCGTGGTGGCCCTGAAAAAGAAGGAAGCCCATCCCGTGCTCTTGCGCCAATCTTCTCAGCCCGCCAACGAGGAAAGTCCCGTAGAGGAATCCACCGGCATGTTGGACCGAGAAGTCAGCCCCACACCGGGACAAGCGCCCGAGCCGCAACCCTCGTTGCAGGCCGCCCCTGAGCCCAAGCCAGACCCCAAAACCAAGGCCAAGAAGGTGCGCGACAAGACCATCCTTCCCTGCAGCGTCTGCAAGAAAACGATGCGCGTTCCCCGCAACCCCTACACCGCCCACCAAAGCGCGGCGCGCTCCCTGCCCAACAGCTTCTTTGTCAAGAATGACATCGAGCTGAATGCGGGCAAACGCAACGGCAAACTCGTGGAGGTTGAAGATGGGCGGGGGTACCGCGTCGCGCGCTTGACGCACAGCCACGGCTGGCTTTTGCCTGAGACCTACCAATTGCTGAAGGACATGGGCAACGACTTTGCCGACGCGCTCGAAGGGACCCCAAGTGAGGGTGCGGTCTTCCGTGTCACCTCCGTCACCCGGACCGACAAACAGCAGCGCCGTCTTCGTCGCCGCAACCTCAATGCGACCAACAGCCAAAGCACGCACAGCTTCGGCGCCTCTTTCGACATCGCTTTTGTCGACCGCATGGACGACGACGCTTCCTGTGGCACGCCGACCCGCGAGATGGAGCGGTTGCTCAACCGCTACCAAAAGGCGGGCATCATCTACGTGATTCCCGAAGGCGGCTGCATGCACGTCACGCTGCGCAAGCCCTGATCAGCCGATCACCGCACGAGCGACAGCACCGTGGGCTTGTGACCCTCGGCCTGAATCATCCAAAGACCTTCTGACAGCCCCTGCAAGTCCACGCTGCTGCCTTGGCCGCGTCGCACGACCTGTCCAGACATGCTGCGCACCGTCCAGGGCGTTTGGGCGTGGATGCCTCGAAGGTTGACCACGTCTGTGGCGGGGTTGGGGTAGGCGACCAAGGACGCCATCTCCGCGTCGGTCACGGCCGTGAGACACTCCTCGACGAGATCCTGGATCCACAACGTGCCGTTGAAGATGGCCAGACCCGCACACTGCCCATGGTCGTATTCGCCAAGGTTGGTGGAGGAATGCATCGTGCTCCCATTTTCAGTCATCCAAGCGTCGGCCACCAGTGCATTTTCGTAGAACACCTGCTCGTCTTGCGTGCAATAGTACATCACCACAGGGGCCTCGGGAATCCACTGGTAGACGTCGTTGTCCAACGCGGCAATTTGGAACGGATGCATGGGGTTGTTTTGAATTTCCTCGACCAAACCAGGCTGCAGGAATTCCTCCAGGGCACTGGGACAGGCATTGTTGATGGTCGCCGCGTCGTTGGTTCCGTCGAACAGGTCGAGCATGTTGCTGGCGTAGGGCTCTTGGAACACCTCGGACAGGTCGCCGTACAAGGTGCCGTACACGCTGTTCCATCCAATCACGTTGTAGGCGAGATAGGCAGGGTTGGAGTAGGTTTCAAATTCAAACGTCTGCGGAAACTGTGTGCCGCTGATGTCGTAAGGCCCGCTGCATGGAACCGCTCCCGACAAGGGGAATTCGTCCCCGTAGGCTGTGGTTGTCAGGTCCCGGGCCAGAACCATCGCCGCGTGACCGCCTTGGGAGTATCCGGAAATGAAGTTTTGGCCATTCAAAGTGTACCCCAATTCCTCGGACAGCGCATTGGCCGCCCGCATCAAATGAAAGCCCGCATCCGATTCAGAATCGGCGTGGACGTAGGGATGCATCAACTCACTCGTGCCCAGGCCGACGTAATCGGGCATCAACACCAACTGCCCCAAGGTGGCCATGAGACCGCCCAAAGACCCCTCCAAACTGAGGAAAGACGGCGCATCGGTGCGCTTGAAAACGGTTCCGTGCATGTAGACGTGGATGGGCAGTCCGCAAGGGTCGTCAAATCCTTGAGGCACGAACAGCGCACCGCTCACTTGGATGGTGTCCCCGAGGTAGGGCATGTCGTACAGGACGCGATAGGCGTTGACGTCGTGGTCCGCTGAGAAGGAATTGCTCGGAATCCCAAACAATGAAGCCGTCGCCTCGAGCTGGGACTGAGTGTAGGTGGTGAGCAATTCCACGGATTGGCACAAGCAGGTTCCGGCAAGGCCCAAAAACAGGCTGAGTGAGAGTGAGGCGCGCAGAGACATGGTTGGCGTTTTGGGCAAGGTAAAGGCTCCAACACAAACAAGGCACACCAGTCGGCGTGCCTTGTTGCAACCTGCGCATGGCGCGAGGAAGGAGAGCTCAAAGGTGGATCACCTCGTCGTATGCAGCCGCGGCCGCTTCCATCACCGCCTCACTCAGGGTGGGGTGCGGGTGGATGGTCTTGATGAGTTCGTGACCGGTGGTCTCGAGCTTCCGCAAAGCGACAATCTCCGCAATCATCTCCGTCACGTTGGCGCCAATCATGTGACCGCCGAGGAGCTCGCCGTATTTGGCGTCGAAGATGAGTTTCACGAATCCGTCCTTGTGGCCAGAGGCGCTCGCCTTGCCTGACGCAGAGAAGGGAAACTTGCCCACCTTGATTTCGTGGCCAGCTTCCTTCGCGGCGTCTTCCGTCATGCCGACGCTTGCCACTTCTGGGAAACAGTAGGTGCAGCCGGGGATGTTGCCGTAGTCGATGGGCTCGGGGCTGTGTCCCGCAATCTTCTCGACACAAGTGATGCCTTCGGCGGACGCCACGTGGGCGAGGGCAGGACCGGGAACGCAGTCGCCGATGGCGTAGTACCCGGGGATGTTGGTGGCGTAGTACTCGTCGACGACAATCTTGCCGCGGTCGTGCACGATGCCGCACTCTTCGAGGCCGATGTTTTCGATGTTGGACACAACGCCTGCCGCACTCAACACCACATCGCATTCGAGGGTTTCTTCGCCTTTCTTGGTCTTCACCGTGACCTTGCATCCCTTGCCAGAGGCGTCGACGCCGGTGACTTCCGAGTTGGTCATGATGTTGATGCCCGCCTTCTTGAACGTCCGCTCAAGCTGCTTGGAGACTTCCTTGTCTTCCACAGGCACAATGCGGTCCACATACTCCACCACGGTCACTTCTGTGCCGATGGCGTTGTAGAAGTAGGCGAACTCCACGCCGATGGCGCCGGAACCGACGACCACCATTTTCTTTGGCTGCTTCTTCAAGGTCATGGCTTTGCGGTAGCCGATGATCTTTTCGCCGTCCTGCGGCATGGAAGGGAGTTCACGAGATCGTGCGCCCGTGGCGATGACGATGTGGTTGGCTTCGAGGATGGACTTGGCGCCGTCGGTGGCCGTCACTTCGAGCTTCTTGCCGGGCAACAACTTGCCGTCGCCCATGATCACATCGATGTTGTTCTTCTTCATGAGGAACGTGACGCCTTTGCTCATGCCGTCTGCCACGCCTCGGCTGCGCTTGACCATGCCGCCGAAGTCGGCCTTGGGGGCAGCCACACTGATGCCGTAGTCCTCTGCGTGTTCGATGTACTCAAACACGTTGGCGCTCTTCAACAGCGCCTTCGTGGGGATGCACCCCCAGTTCAAGCAAATGCCGCCAAGCGCCTCGCGCTCCACGACTGCGGTTTTCAAACCCAATTGCGATGCGCGGATGGCGGTCACATATCCGCCGGGTCCGCTTCCAAGAACAATCACGTCGTACTTCATGCCGCGAAGGTACTGCCTCAAAGCATTCCCTATCTTCGCCTTTTCACGAAAGAATTCACGAAAGGAACAGAGCGATGCGCAACTTGATTTTGTTTGGCCCTCCAGGTGCAGGTAAAGGCACCCAGAGCGCCTTCCTCGTCGACCATTACAACTTGGTGCACCTGAGTACGGGAGACATCTTCCGCGCCAACATCAAAGGGGAGACAGAGCTGGGTCAATTGGCCAAGAGCTACATGGATCAAGGACAGCTTGTACCCGACGACGTCACCATCAAGATGCTGGAGTCGGAGGTCAACAAGCACCCCGACGCGGCGGGCTTCATTTTTGATGGGTTCCCACGCACCACGGCCCAGGCGGGCGCGTTGGACGCGTTCCTCGAAGGCCAAGGCCAAACCATCGCCTCCATGCTCGCCCTGGAGGTCCCTGAAGCGGAACTCAAGACGCGCTTGCTCGCCCGTGCGGCCACCTCAGGCCGCGCCGACGATGCCGACCCGGCGGTGATTCAAAAGCGCATCGACGTGTACAACGCAGAGACGGCACCTGTCGCCGACCACTATCGTGCCGCGGGCAAATACCAAGGCATTGACGGGGTGGGGTCCATCGAGGACATCACCGGAAGACTCACAACCGCCATCGGCGCCTGACCCACCTCGCACGGACGCCATCTCATGGCCAGCCAAAACTTCGTTGACTACGTCAAAATCTGCTGCCGCTCTGGAAAGGGAGGGCAGGGGTCAACGCACATGCACCGCGACAAGACCACCTCGAAGGGCGGTCCTGACGGTGGAGACGGTGGCCGTGGGGGGCACGTGATCATTCGCGGGAACAGCCAGCTTTGGACGCTCCTGCACCTCAAATACCAGCGCCACGTCATCGCCGCCCACGGCGAAGCAGGTTCCGGCAACCGTCGGCACGGTGGGGACGGCAAAGACGCCATCATTGAAGTGCCCCTCGGCACCCTCGTCAAAGACGCGGAAACGGGAGAGGTCCAGGCAGAGATCACGGAAGACGGCCAGGAAATCATCGCCACCCCCGGAGGACGTGGTGGCCTCGGAAACGACCATTTCAAGTCGCCCACCAACCAATCCCCGCGCTACGCCCAGCCCGGGGAAGATGGACTCGAAGAGTGGAAAATTGTGGAATTGAAGTTGCTCGCCGACGTTGGGTTGGTGGGCTTCCCCAATGCCGGCAAGTCCACGCTTCTCAGTGTGGTCAGTGCCGCCAAGCCGGAAATCGCCGACTACCCGTTCACCACCTTGCGCCCCAACCTCGGCATGGTCTCGTACCGGGATGAAAAGAGTTTTGTGATGGCGGATATTCCGGGCATCATTGAA
>PKDW01000034.1 GCA_002863145.1 Flavobacteriales bacterium | reverse complement strand
GCACCTTTGGAGCAGCAGCTGGCAGACTTGGACTTGTCGCAAGAAGCAGCCTTGCCATCCGTAGAGGCTGAAGCGCCCTTGGAGCAGCAGCTGGCAGACTTTGACTTGTCGCAAGAGGCTTTTTGGTCCTTGGAGCATGTTTGCTCAGTCTTGGCCTTGTTGTCGGAAGGAGCTTCCGTGGATTGGGCTGACGCAGTCAACGCGAAGAATGCGAAGGCGCCGAGGAAAAGGAACTTGTTCATTGTGTTGTTGAGTTTCATCGATCGAAGAAAACGCCAAAGGCGGTGTTCTGTAGGCAAGATACAAACTCCTTCAGTTTGTGACGCGGGGAGAGAAAGGATTTCACTATTTTTGCCCTCCCGCAACTCGCAAGTTCGCGAGACGACGCGGACAATTCTTGGAGAGGTGGCAGAGTGGTAATGCAGCAGCCTGCTAAGCTGTGACCGATATTTTTGGTCCCCGAGTTCGAATCTCGGTCTCTCCGCACAAGCGAAAAGCCAGCGCATCGACGCTGGCTTTTTTGCGTCCGAGACGGTCGGCCAAGCTTGATTGAGCCGGACGGCGAGGGCACAAAAAAAAGCCCGCGACAGCGGGCGTGACTTTTCGCTTGTCAGCCTCCCCACTCAGAGATGACGAGCGAGCGCCAAGCGACGCGAGTACTCTCGGAACGCAAAGTCACGGGGACGTTCGGAACGCGAAGTCACGGGGACGCTCGGAACACGAAGTCACGACATGCAACATCCTGCCGTTGCATTCGGTTGTACCCACGTACAACCAACGCCTACTTTTGTGCCATGATTCGCCCGTTCCTCCTCTTTGTTGGCTTGCTTGCCTTCACCTTCTGCCATGCCCAAACCTGGAATTCATTCGCCTCCGTGCCCAACGGATTCGTAAGTGACCACAGTTTGGGCTTTGCCCTTGAAGGGTCGGGCTACCTCGTGGCAGGCCAAACCCCGAACGGGTACAGCGACAACGTCTACAAATACGACCCCAACAGCGACACTTGGTCCACGCTCGCGGACTTCCCCGGCGAGGCCCGTGGCTACACCATCGGTGACACCTGGAACGGTGAGGCTTGGATGGGCTTTGGGCTGGGCTACAACGGGGCGATGAACGACCTGTGGAAATTCAACCCCGTGACCGAGTCGTGGACAGAAATGGCCTCCTGTCCTTGCGAGCCGCGCTACCACCCCGCATTTGTGGCCATGGATGGCCACATCTACATGGGTTTGGGATCAGGTGATTTTGGTGACCTCGGTGATTGGTGGGATTACGACATGGCCACCGACTCTTGGAGCCAAAAGCCCGACCTCCCCGCCTCTCCCCGGCACCACCCCTACCAATTTGGCATCGACGGCATCGTTTACACGGGATTTGGGCACAGCGGCGAGAACATCTTCAACACGTGGTACGCCTACGACCCCAGCACCGAAACGTGGTCTGAATTGGCGGAGCTTCCCGCCGAGGGGCGCGTGGCGGGCACGCAGTTTTCCCACAACGGACTCGGTTTTGCCTTGAGCGGCGACGGCGAAAACCACAGCTCCATGGAGGAAGGAGAATTTTGGGCCTATGACCCTGCCACGGATGTGTGGTCCGAGTGGCCCGCCCACCCTGGGTGGTCGCGATGGGCCCCCGCGTCGTTCGTAATTGACGACGTGGTGTACCTCATGCAGGGCACCACGGCCGATCCTGCTTCCAACCTCTACGTCGCGGCGAACTACAAATTCAACCTCGTCCCTGACGCCGTCAACGACGTCGCGGTCGAGGGGTTTGTCGGCGAACTCAACGGCTGCGACGGGGACAACGCGCCCATTGTGGCCGAAATCCGGAACCTCGGTGCGTCCGGCTCCCTCAGCTTGACGTTGTCCATGGTGGTGGACGGCACTGTGGTCTTATCCCAACCGTGGAGTGGCACTTTGGCCAGTTACGAGACCACAAGCGTGGTGTTGGGCAGCTACGACACCTTCGGTTTGGGCGCCTTCGAACTCGTCATCGACGAAGCGGACGAGAACCCAAGCAACAACAGCTTCACCGTGCAGCTCTCCGACCTCCCCGAGGCCTACCTCACCTGCGTCGTCAACCTCACCACCGACGCGTGGGGCGATGAAACCGGATGGCGCATCGAGGACAGCCAAGGCAACGAAATTGCTGGTGCATCCGCAGGATCTTACGCCTCCAACCAGACCTACGAGATTGAGGTGATCCTGCCAGCCGAGGGATGCTACGAGTTGATTTTGACCGACGAATATGGCGACGGCATGGTGGGCAACTGGGGTTCAGGTCCTGGATCCTTCGCCCTCACCACGTTTGAAATTCCGGGCAATCCATTCACCGATTACAACGTCTTCGAGTACGGAGGCAGCTATGAGTTTTCAGAGCTTCGTCAGCCCTTCCGCGCCATTGAAGCCGCATCAAGCCAAACCCCTGACCTCGCAACCTTAGCCAACATCTTTCCGAACCCAGTCCGTGACGTCATGACCGTCGAATGGAACGGCGTCGAGGGCAAGGGCCAAATCGACGTGTTCACGGCTCAAGGTCAGCCTGTCGCGACGCGCACCCTCGGGTCACAAACCCGCACCACCTTCTCGACACAGCATTGGGCCCAGGGCATGTACACCGTTCGCCTCCAAACCCGCAGGGGCACGCAGACGTGGAAGGTGTTGAAGCAATGACCAAAGGTTCATGACCTTCAAGACCCCGTGGACCCACACGGCTTTCGTATTTTGAGGCATGCTTCGTCGTGAATTCCTGCAAGGCTCGGCCATCGTCGGAGCCTCCCTCGTCCTCCCTCGCATCCTTCGTGCGTCGTCAGGAATGTGGGCGGAAGGCGGCGAACGCACCATTGCGCGGGTACTGACTGCAAAGAGCACGATGGTCCAAAACACGCCTGTCATCCGCTCCTTTGCCGGCAACCACACCGACCTTGTGTCGCCGTGGGTGATGCTCGACGAGTTTGGGCCGATGCGCATCGAACCTGGCACCTTGGGCATGGACATCAAAGCCCACCCCCACGCCGGCATCACCCCCACCACGTACCTGATCTCAGGAAGTGGCCGTCACACCGACAGCCTCGCCAACGACATCGTGTACCGCAAGGGCGAGTTCATGCTTTTCAGTTCCGGACGTGGCGCCATCCACGAGGAGGTGTCCAGCGATGAGATTCGCCGCGACGGCGGGACGGTTCACGGATTTCAAATCTGGCTCAACACACCGTCGCAGGAGAAGTTTTGCAACCCCTCGACCGTCATTCACGAGCGCGAAGAAACGCCCACCATTGAGATCGACGACGCGGAAATCAAGGTCATGATTGGCTCCCTGAACGGATGCGCCTCACCGGTGTTCACGTTCACACCCGCCTTTTACTACCACATCACCCTCCCGTCTGGAGGACGCCTCGACCTTCCCGTGGACCCGACCCACAACGCCTTTGCCCACATCATCGAGGGCAAGCTCGAGGGCGAAGGCCGAAACCTTTTGCGCGACGAACAGCTCGCCCTGTACGAACGCGGCGGCGACGTCATGCGTTTCCACGCGCTTGAAGATTCTGAGTTCTTGGTTCTCGGCGGCCAACCGCTGAACGAGCCTCTGGTGAGCTACGGGCCGTTTGTGATGAACTCGCAAGACCAAATCAACGCCTGCATCCGCAATTACCGCGCGGGCAAGATGGGCCAACTCTGAGGCTCAATAAAAACTGGCGAAGGAGATGGCAGAAGAAAAAAGCGTACTATCTTTGCGGTCCTCAATCACGAGGCGGGGCGTGGCCCAGCCCGGTTAAGGCGCCTGTTTTGGGAACAGGAGATCGCAGGTTCGAATCCTGCCGCCCCGACTACGAAAGCCGCTCACACCTGTGGGCGGTTTTTTTGTGCACGAGAGCGAAAGCTTGCTTTCAAGCGAACAGCAAACAAAACAACCGCAAGCCTGCGTAGCAGGCAGCGGCTTTGGTAGAATCCCTCCCCGAACCAGGATCTTAAGCCCGAGCGAAGCGAGCGGCGCAAAATCCTGCCGCCCCGACTACGAAAGCCGCTCACACCTGTGGGCGGTTTTTTTTGTGCGCGAGAGCGAAAGCTTGCTTTCAAGCGACCAGCAAAAAAAAAAATCGCCGCCCCGTGTAACCTTCTTCATCCTTCCCCGTAATGGAGGGTGAACATGGTTTTTCAGGTTGACAGCGAACCCATCGCTGACATGAATTAGGTTTTGGTTAGACGAGAAAGCCGCCCCCACCGGGCGGCTTTTTTTGTGCCCAGACATTCGCAAAGCGTCGCACGCGCGGTATCTTTCTAGGACCAACCAAACCCGTCATGACTTCGCACTTCCGTCTCACTGCCTGGCTTTTGATGGCCTTTGCATCCACGATTGCCGCCCAAACCGACGCCCAGCCTCAGTGGCACCTGCCTGACGTGCTTGGGTCGGCCCCGGCTGTGTTTGTCATCGAAGCACCCGAAGGCTACACCCTCGCAGAATCCCAAGCGTGTGTCGTCCAAGTCGTCACCTACGACCTCTTCTGCGAGCTGTCGACGTGGGACGATCTGTGCCAAGAGGCCTACGACTGCTGCATGACGGAGGATGACATCTTGAATTTGGGCTGCTCCAACGTGAACGCATGCAATTATGACCCCACGGTGTGCGTGGACCTGCCTGCCTCCTGCGTCTTTTGCCTCGACCATTGCTTCACCCTTCAAATGGTGGATGCGGAAGGCAATGGATGGGAAGGTGTGACGTGGCATTTGTCCAACAACCAAGGCCAAACCCTCGACTCCGGCACCCTCCAAAACGGCTACAACGCCCTCGCTGCCGGATGCCTTGAAGACGGCTGCTACACCCTCGAGGTCGGAGAGGCTGCCGACGACAACCTCCTCGAGTGGATCCTCGACACCAGCGAACATGACCCCATTGCGGGAGGCGCCGGAGAAAGCGTCACCTTCGCATTCAACGCCGCAGAAGGATGCACCACGCCTTGGGCATGCAACTACGATGGGGAGGCCTGCGTGGACAACGGGTCATGCGCGTTTGGGGAGAGCGAAGTGACGGACATGACGGCCACCACTTGGGATTTGGGCGTGGACGCCTTGTGCGAGGACGCCCCGACCTCCTCCGTGCTGACGTTTGAAGGCGATTTCACCGCATCCAGCACCAACCAAACCGCCTACGGCTGGAGCCTTTGTGGGAACGTCCTCACCCTCGTGATGGACAACTTCGTCCT
>PKDW01000183.1 GCA_002863145.1 Flavobacteriales bacterium | reverse complement strand
TCGGGACAATCCGGTGTGACAATGCAGCTGCCGTCATCCACAATGGCACTGGGGTCGTAGTTGTCAGCATCGGGGTTTGTGCAACCGCTGCACGAGCTGTCATCTCCTCCACAAACGCCACAAGCATCCAATTGCAAGCAAGAGCCATCGTCGATGGTCGCCGCAGCATCGTAGTTGCATGCTGAAGCATCGGTGCAGCCAGCGCAGCTGTCGAATTCGCATGAGCCATCGTCGGTGGTCGCCGCAGCATCGTAGTTGCATGCTGAAGCATCAGTGCAACCACCGCAGCTGTCGAATTCGCATGAGCCATCGTCCGCAGTGGCATTGGGGTTGTAGTTGCACGCTGTGGCGTCGGTGCAGCCCGTGATGTCGATGTCATCCGAAGTGCACAAACCCGTCATGGTGAACGTGGCATCGTAGTTCGAAGAACCTCCTGTCGCCCAACCATTGATGAGGGTGATGGACCACAATCCTGTGCCGCTCAAGGCGGCGGCGCTGAGGTCAATGGACGTGGTGTATGTGCCGGCCGTGTTGACTGCCCAGGTATCTGGCCAAACCGCAGCGTAGTTGCCCAAGTCTGTGCAAGTCGCACTTGTCACATCGTATCCACCCAAGGCCACACAGCTGCCATCCGGCAAGCCAATTTCGACCAACAAGTCGGCCGGCCATGCGCCGGTGCCTTCTGCCTGGGACCAATCCAACGTCACTTCGAGCGAAGACAGGGTTCCGAAAGCACCAAATTCGACCGCGGTTCCCGCAGCTGTTTGGGCCAATGCAGCCTCGCTGACAGACACAGGGAAATCACAAGTGTCTGTGCAACCGTCCACAGGGTCAGGCATCACACATGAACCATCGTCCACCGTGGCATCTGGGTTGTAGTTGCAGGCCTCCGCATCGGTGCAGCCCAAGCAGGAAGCAAAATCACATGAGCCGTCGTCTGTCGTCGCTTCGGCATCGTAGTTGCACGCCGTCTCGTCTGTACAGCCAAAGCCGGATCCCAAGCAGAACTCGGTGCTCTCCGTGTTTGTAAATTCACCGCCAGTGGCAAGCACTGTCCCTTGCGAGGACACGGTGTACAACCCTGTTCCGTAAGCACAGCAAATTCCGTCCCCAAAGGAGTCGTTGATGGTGAAGGTGTAGCAGCCGGGCGCCACACACACTTGCGTCACTTCTTCCACCGCTTGCGTGGCATAAGGACCGCCCGACGCCACCACGGTGCCGGAAACGTCCGTCAAGCTCCAAGTGGTTTCCCCAGGGTAGTTGTCCGTCAAAATGGTGACCGTCAACCCTTCACCTCCGAAGATGCAGGAACCATCGTCAATGATTGCAGCTGGGTCGTAGTTGCATGCCGTCGCATCGGTGCATCCACCGCACGTGCTGTTGTCACCGCCGCAGACGCCACAGGCGTCATTGACCGCACAACTTCCGTCGTCAAAAATGGCTTGCGGGCTGTAATTGCATGCCGTGGGATCGGTGCACCCGTTGTCCGAGTTGAATCCGGTGGGGTATCCATCCAAAACCAAGGTCCCCGAACCGTTGGGGTCGAGGTATTGACTTACGCCCAAGCCCCAACTCACATCAAAACGACCGTAAAAATCATATGCGCCGTTGTTCACAGAGCCTGAACAGGCCGCCGCACCACCGTACAGTTGTCCAATGATTCGGTGATCTTGGTTGAACAGGGGAGACCCTGAAGATCCAGGTTCAGTCACCCCCAATTCCCATGCATTGATCCACCACACTTGGGCGCCGCCTGTGCTGCTCTGATACGGGGCGTCGTTTTCAAAACAGATCTTCTTCACGTCGCCTGAGGGGTGGTGAATGCCCACGGCACTGGTGTGCGTGGCACTGCTGGCGTCCCATCCTGCATACTCGACGCCCCAGGAGGAGGGTGGCGTGGAACTCAATTGAATCAGGGCCACATCCGATCCACCATCAGCCACGAGAAGGGTGCCGCCAGAAATGCTGTTGTTCGTCGGGCCGGTGCTGCCACTGCACGTCGCGCTTTCGTGGTTGAAGTAGTAGGTCCAGCTGTTGGGAGAACCCAAGCAGTGGTTGGCCGTCAAAAAGTAAGGGGTACCATCGTTGTTGGTGTTGTTGACCAACGCGCCAGAGCAGGCTGCAAAGCCACCGTTGACAATCAATGCGACCGACTGGTTTTCGACTTGCCAATCGTCTCCTTCAGGACAGTTGACATTGATGTTGCAGGCGCCGCTGTTTCCAAAGGGGCCGGCAGCCGACATTTCGGCTTGCAACTCAGCCTCCCGGCGAAGCAGAGAGCGGTATCCCTGGACCACTTGAGCAACCTCAATTTCGCCGGTTGCGTGAATGTTCAAGGGCTCGCGGTACTCCAGCACCACGTCACTCCCTTCCATCACACTCAAGGCGAGGCCTTCCCACTCTTTGACATTGAGGTGATTGAATGCGCCCATGAAGTGCGTCCGGCCGCCGTTCCACACAAACAACTCACCGCCTTTGGGCACGACAAAGCGAGAGAGGTAGAAGCTCCAGCTTGTTGCGCCTTCTGCTTGCACACCCAAGCGCCAAACCCTCATGCCATCTTCTTCTGTCCAAGAGCCATGGGTCTCCATCGTCCAATTGACATCGTGTTCAATGCCAAACCTCCAAGGGGCGTCTTTCATGCTTGCCGTGACCGCATCTTCTGCGGAAAGCACGTCGAGATCAAGAGCAGGAAAAGTCTTGTACGCAACGGTTGGCACAGATTCTCCCCAATGCAGAGGCTGGCCCGCATGTTGAATTTGGGCCATTGCTGACGAGCAAATCAAGGGCAAGAGGGCCGCGCAGACGAGGTAATTTTTCATTTGGCTGATTTTGATTCAACCTAATTTAATCATTTACGCTGTAAACCGTTGTGTTTGTCGATGAAATTCATGATTTTGTAGAAAACCTTTCCAGCTGACTCCAGCTACCAATGTGCGCACCATCGAGTTAATTTGTCTCACCACCATGGCCTATCCATTGACAGTCTACGTTCGCCTTTTCTTGCTTCTCGCCGCTTCTGTGCTGGGGCTGAAGACCGTCGGGTGGTGTCAAGCCTTCACCGATGGCGACCCTGGGGGTCTGCTTTACACGAATCATGTTGGCGGATTTCTCGGTCATGGAGTGAGCATGGCCGATTTCAACGGAGACGGGCACGACGATTTGACCTTCACCCAATTTCAGGGTGAGATTCGCTTTTATGAAGGCGATGGCAATGGCCAGTTTGCGCAGGCTGACCTTGGCATTTTGAACACAGGTGGAGAGGCCAAATGCGCGCTTTGGGCAGACCTCGACGGCGACGGAGACCAAGATTTGTTTGTCACCCACAGATTGGCCCCCAATCGATTGTATGCGCGGATGCCTGACGGATCGCTTCAGGAGGTGCCCAATGCCGGTGGCATGGCTGGAACGTCTTTGGAGCGAGCCTACGGAGCATCCATTGCGGATTACGACCAAGACCAACGGCTCGACGTGTATGTCTGTCACTATCATACGCCTCAGTCCAATTCGGAGAGCAATCGGCTGTTTCGCGGCGACGCTGGGGTGGATTTGGACATGTCCTTTACCGACGTAACCGAAGCATCCGGTGTCGGCAATGGCGTGAAACAATCCTTCCAGAGCACGTGGATCGATGTCGATCGGGACGGATTGCTCGATTTGCATGTGATCAATGACAGGACGGGGTGGCCCGACGCGTTGTACCGCAACCTTGGGGACGGCACGTTCATGGACATGGCTGCGTCTTGGGGCATCGACATTGGCATTTATTCCATGAGTTCCTCGTTTGGCGATTTCGACAAGGACCTCGACTGGGACATCATGGTGAGCAATGGTGCGGTCGACGGCAACCGCTTTTTGGTGTGTCAAGGCGCACCTTTCCAAGTCGCATCAGACCCCCTGTTTTACACCGATATGGCAGAAGAAGCAGGGGTGCTTCTTGAAAACTTGGCATGGGGAGCCATGTGGCTGGATGTCAACAATGACAGTTGGGAAGATTTGTACATCGCCACGGGAACCTCGATGTACACGGACTATCCGAACGTGACCAATTTCTATCCCAACTCGACCAATGGGCTTTTCCTGAATCCCGCGGGTTCCCTGCCGTTGGTGGACATTTCGGCATCAATCAATTGGGAAAACGAGTTGACCTTTTCCGTCGCGTACGGAGACCACAACGAGGATGGTGCCTTGGATTTCATTTCACATCGAATGGGACCTCGGGCTGCGCTGTACAACGGCGTGGCCAACGAGAACCATTGGCTTCAAGTCATGATCAAGCCCAACCAAGGACATCCCGATGCGATTGGCACGGTTTTGACCCTTTGGAACGACGGCGTGCCATCGTCTCGGACCTTGACTTGTGGTTCTCAGTACCTGTCCCAGAACAGCCGATGGGTGCACTTTGGATTGGGAAACCAAACGACAGTGGACAGCTTGGTGGTTTCTTGGCACGGAGGCAGCAGCACGACGGTTCCTTTGGAAGAGGTTGACCGGCGCATTGTACTGAATGAAGACGGGCTTGTGGAATCTGTCGTCTCTGGTTGCACGTATGCCGTGGCTTGCAATTACAACGCGGAAGCCACGGAGGACAATGGATCATGCGATTTGTCTTGCACATGTGGTCCCGGAACCACGTGGGATCCAATCGCTGGTCACTGCGTGGTCACTTGCGCCGCAGACCACAACAACGATGGAGGCATCGGTGCAGGTGATTTGCTTTTGTTTTTGACGTGGTTCGGAGACGATTGCACAGAAGACTGAGGGCGGTTGTTTTTCAGCTTGTCGTGCAGCGAATATCTTCGCAACAAAGAACCACTTATGGGACGCGCATTTGAATTTCGGAAGGAACGGAAGATGAAAAGATGGGCAGCGATGTCCAAAATCTTCGCACGTCTGAACAAGGACATCATTTTGGCCATCAAGGAAGGAGGTGGCATTGCCGACGCAGACACAAATGCGCGTTTGCGTGCGGTCTTGCAGAACTGCAAGGCGGCCAACATGCCCAAGGACAACATCGAACGTGCGATCAAAAAAGCAACGGACAAGGACACATCAGATTACAAAGAGGTGACCTTCGAAGGCTACGGCCCACATGGCATTGCGGTGTTCGTCGAAACGGCCACAGACAACAACAACCGCACTGTGGCGAATGTCCGGTCTCATTTCAACCGAGGAGGAGGACAACTCGGCACCACGGGGTCGG
>PKDW01000065.1 GCA_002863145.1 Flavobacteriales bacterium | reverse complement strand
ACAGCGACTGGATTCGTGGAATCCAGCATTGTTGCGGCGCCTGGGTCTCTTCCAAGGAGCCCACAGAGACCACCTGGAATGAAGTCACCAATCAAGTGGTGGCGCAAGTTGAACCCGAGCGGCGCGTGGTTGAATTCCAGTCGTATCCGTGGTGGACGGACGTTCAAAAGGAGGAGCGCGCGATTGCCGCAAGTGTGCTGTCCAAGCATGTGGCTCCGCGGGGGTTGAACGTCCCCAATCCCCAAGACTTCGATGCGCTTCACAAGTACCAAACGGCGCTTGAACAAGCCCAACAGGACGTGATGTCAGAGGCCGTGGCATCGGTGCTCTCTGTGGCGGCCAAGGAGGTGATTATGGAAGAAACGCCATGGGAGGATGCGTTGGCCATGGCCATGAATCGCGCCTCATTGCGTTGGCCTGTGGGGTCCATCAACTTGGAAGAAGTGGAGCGCAAAGCCAAGCGCGCATGGGCCCGGTCCGGCACGTTGTACGATCAGGGGGTGCTTCCGGAGGTCCGAGACAAACGCGGCTTGGTTGGGGACGGTCAATGGATTGAAGACGCTTGGAAAGACGGCCGTGTTGCCGAACTCTCTGAGGACTGGCGTCGCATGGCGCAATTGCAGCCTCAATCGGTCAAATTGGTGTGGTGTTTGGCCCACGACACCGAGGTGGCCTCCTCGTGGGAAGCGCGTTGGTTCAGCCCCGAAGTCTGGGACGAGGATGCCCTTCGCAGCGCTTTGTCCTCAGAGAAGGCAACCGCCTCGCTGTCCGAACTCGACGACATTCGCACACGGCTGTCCATGATTGAGATGATGGAGCCAAGTGCGCATTGGAGCGAAGCAGACCAAGCGCAGGCCATTCGTGCGTGGAAAGGCCTTGCCGTCATGGCCGCTGCCCATCAGGGTGATGCCGATGAAGCCATTGAACGGCGAGGCACGTCTGGGACTTCAATACAGCCATCCGAGGCCAAAAATGCCACCTCGAAAGACAAAGGGACATCGGCCGATGCAGAGGCCGCGGCAGTTGCCGATTCAGGACCAAGCAACGTCATGGAGGAATCGCTGGATGCGGAGTGGAGAGGCTTGTGGTTGGATCTCCAGGCGTGTTTCGCATTATCCCATGAAGGTGTCGCGGGTGCCGAGACGCCTGCTTCAGCGGGGTTGTTGACATGGCGAGCGTCTTTGGCATCGTGGATGGCTGTACGCTTGGAAGAAAGTGGAATGCTGTCGCCTCGCATCATGCTGCAGGATGTCATCCAACACCTCGAGAACGCCCACGCTGAGACGCCTTCAAATGTTGCCGCAGTTGAGGAGGAGGAGGACGGTTTAGTCCAAGCGGACAGCTCTTTGGAAACTGCCAAGGAGGAGATGCTTGAGACGCTTCTTGAACACGCCCAATCCATTTCAAATGCAGAGGAGGCGCATCAAGGGTTGGAGGCGGCATGGGTGTTGTCTTCTTGGGCGCACAACACCGATTGGAAAGACCGCTCTCCGGAGCAGGTTCAGGCACTCCTTCCGGCATGGCCAAAATCGGTGCAGCAAACGCTCGAAAACCTCCGCATTCAGTGGGCACAACGGACGCAGAGCGAATCTTTGGCCACAAACACGGGGTCGCCCAGAACCGAGGCTCCGGCAGACTCGTACGATGTGGATGACAACTCGCAATCTCAGGCGAATGAGGTGGAGACTGGGGAAGCCCAGGTGGTGGTGAATTCGGCGCAGGGCCGACCAGGGGGCAATGACTTCACAGAAGTGACCAATGTGACAACCCAGCTGTTCGTGGGCGCGAGGGGGGTGCACATGGGGTGGTTTCGCAACAATCCGCAATTGCAAACGTTGCCGGAGGGTACCATGCTGGACGCGCAGAAAAGGGCCAATGGCCTGATGCGTTGGGTGCTCGTCATGCCAGAAAACACCTCTCCTTCCAAGGTGCAGTCCATCGAGACGTGGTTGATGCAACAGGGGATTGTGGATGCTTATGAAGTGCATCGCAATGTGGACGGTTGGTCCACGACCAAGCCCTCTGCGGAAGATGTGGTTTTGAACGAAGGCCAAACGACCACCCCAATTTTGTCCACCCCATCTACGTCGCCCCAAACCCAAACAGAAGGCGAGGACGACTCTTCGAAAGGAAAAAATGCGTTAGCCACAGAGAGAGAAGCAAATGCGGCCAGTGAATCTGAGGCCGCGAGTGCAACCAACGCATCGAAGGAAGGTGCTGACAAAGGCGCAGAAGAACGCCCCAGTCCGGTCTGGGGGTCAGACGACATGTGGTCGCATGGTGCACCTGTGGCCCTGGGAAATTTGCGTGGGACGTGGTACGCTGTTCAAGTGGGGGCCTTCCGTGGAACGCCTGAGAAAGAATGGATTGAACAAGCAGGGGAAAGACTCATTTACGAGCCATTTCCCGACGGATTGGCCAGATGGTATGCCGGGGTGCGTCAAGACAGACAGGCTTCCGTATCTCGCAAGGAAGAACTGCAGGAATACAACGCATTCGCCGACGCGTTTGTGGTGCGATTGCGCGACGGGGTGAGAGAGGTGGTGACGCCTGAAGAGGTGGGTCGGGAGGAAGACTCCTTGGCATGGACACAATCGCAGACCCAAGGCCAAGCAGCCCAAGACAACCGATTGCCAAGCACGACTTCGGATCTTGAGCCGGAGTCCTCGGAGAATTCGGACGCTGGATTAGAAGTGGCTGCATCTTTGGGTTCAGAAGAGAATGCTGAATCGGAGAGGTCAGAAGAGGAATCCGAGACGTTAGAAAGGGTGGAGACCCAAGCGTCGCCCGCCTTGGCGGCGTCCGGCATGGTGGACGCAGGAGAAACTGCAACATGGCATGTGGACATCGCCAAATACTACGGCACCGTGCCGGCCAAAGATGTTGCGTCGCTCCTTTTCAAAGCTGCAGATTGGGGGGTGCGCAGCGTTCAGCTGTTTGGGCAGACGACCTATTTCACACGGTCAATGGACGATCTTGCAGAAGCAGAGCGGCTTCTGGCGGCCATACGGGCAGAAGGATTCATCAACGCAACCTTGGTGCAGGAGTGAGAGTCAATCAAAGAGAAAACGTCATGAACATGAAAGAGCAAGTGCGCATGGGATTCAAGTGGTTGGCGATGGGGCTCATGGCATGGGTTACGAGCGTCGGAGCCCAAACCCCGGTCCTCAACGAGTTGATGGCGTCGAACGACTTGGCGCACTACGACGATTTCTTCGAATTTGACGATTGGGTGGAGTTGTACAACCCTGGAGGTTTGCTTCAGCTGGCGGGATATCACCTTTCCGACAACCCTTCCAACCTCACCAAATACACCATTCCTGACACGGATCCTGGGACCACATTTCTCACGCCAGGAGACCACATGGTCATTTGGTTGGACAAGGACAGCGCCCAAGGCGTGCTCCATGCCAACTTCAAGTTGAGCTCTGAAAATGAGGGGCTGTGGTTCACCGCTCCAGACGGGGTGACGGTGTTGGATTCCATCGTGTATCCGCCGCAACAGACGGACATCAGTTACGGTCGTGCATGCGACGGATGCGAAATGTGGGAGTATTTCAACGTGCCCACGCCTGAGGCTACAAATGCCCAAACCCAGATACCCACGCCGTTCCTCTACATCAATGAAGTGCTGTTGGAGAACACCGGCGCGCTTGTCGACGAATCCTTTGAGGCGGAGCCGTGGCTGGAGATTTACAACCCCAATGCCAATCAAGTGAATTTGGGCGGATACACGGTGGCCGTCCAAGGGGGAGCTTCGTACACTTTGCCGCTGGACAACCCTGTGGAGACCACCATCGAAGGCGAGGGGTTTTTGTTGCTTTGGATGGACGGCGAGCCTGAAGAAGGGGGGCATCACCTCGACTTCGTCCCTGCAATCGAAAACCAAACCATCTGGCTCATAGGCCAAGACATGGTGGTTGCCGACGAATATCAAGTCCAAGCGTCGTTTGCGAATGTGTCATACGGCCGGCAATTTGACGGTTCAGCGAACTCTGTGTTTTTTGACATCCCCACGCCAAGGGTGACCAATTCCCTTGTGGTCATTCCCCCCGCAGCGTTGGTCATCAATGAGTGCCTGACCTTCAATATCAGTGGGCTGGTGGACGAAGTGGGGGAGTTGGAGGATTGGGTGGAAATCCACAATCCCACGTCAGCTCCTGTGGATCTCTCGGGGTATTACGTCACGGACAGGTTGAACAACCCCACGAAGTGGCGCGTCCCACTCGATGCTGGCTCCGAGGCCGTCATCGCACCTGATGGTCATCTGTTGCTGTGGGCAGATGACGATGCCGACCAAGGTTGGAACCACATGGGCTTTCGCTTGAACAAAAACGGCGAAGCGTTGGTGCTTCGGTCGCCAGATGGCTTTTCGATTGCGGACAGCGTGCACTTTGGCATCAGCGAGCCAGATTTCTCCTACGCCCGAATCCCCAATGCATCTGGTCCCTTTGAGTGGGTTTCCGAGCCCACGCCCACCGCATGCAACGACTGCGCGGATGGCGTGCCGACGTTAAACCCTTCCGCTGGTCGATTAATACACGGTCCCAATCCTGGACGTGCGGGTCAGGCCTTTTGGATTGATGCCTCGGCGTGCCTGTGGTCCTTGGATGGGAAGAGGCTGATGCAATTGGACCAAGGTTGGAACACTTGGCCGCAAAGACTGGGAGGAACGTACATGCTCGTTGGCATCAACGGCCGCGCCGAGCGAATCGTGGTGCTCGCCAATTGACTGTTTTTCAAGGCCCGAAGAGGTTGGTTTTCCGGGCTCGTTTGTGTACTTTTGCGCCCCATTCATCTTTGGCAGGGCAAAGAGAGTATCACTCCGCGGCGCCCCCTGCAGCGAAGCACAACACACAGGTGACGCATGAACGACGCCACCCAAAAGCCTGAAGACGCCAACTTGGAGAACCAAGAGGCCAAGGCTCCCGAAGCAGCTGAACAAGCTGCTGAAGCTGCTGCAGAAGCAGCTCCCGAAACCCCTTCTGAACCTGCAACTGAGGAAGCGCCTGGTGGAGCATCATCCTCATCCCGAGCACCTCGACAAACCTTCCGAGACGCTGGCACGGGAGAAGAACGACCACCAGACTGGACACGCTTCAACATACAGTTCAGCCTGAAACAACTACGATCGCAGCTTCCTCAGACAATCGCAAGAGAATTGCGCAAATTACATGTCAGATGGTGGCATGCAAGTGAACCAAAAATGAGAACAATCCTACACAGTGCAGGTGTTCCGGAAACGCTTCTTGCAGCAATCAAGCCGATGATTGATACTTGCAGAGAATGTAGATCATGGGCTAGGCCTGGAAATGCTATCATTTCGACAGTAAACATAGC
>PKDW01000187.1 GCA_002863145.1 Flavobacteriales bacterium | reverse complement strand
GCCCAAAGGCCACCGCTTCCATGGTTACCAGACCGGGCGCATCCACCAAGATGGGGACGGCGTTGACGTAATACGCTGCGGGATCCAAGGGCACAACTTTCCAAGTGGCTTGGACCCACACCAAGCCCAATCCCACGAGGTTGCCCCACGCAAATCCTTGACCCAAAATGCGCGCCGCGTGCCACAAAAACGCCTTGACCACGGCACCATCACTCATGCCCAGGGCCTTGAGCAGGCCCACCTGGCTGCGTCGCTCCAAGATGATGATGAGCAACGCACTGGTCATGTTGATGATGGAGATGAGGACCATCAGGCCCACAATCACATCCACATTCAAATCGAGCATGCCCAACCAGCTGAACATTTCAGGGTGCTGTTGGTCCACACGCGCCGCCTGCCAGTGGTAGGGGATGTGCTGGAACAAGCGCTCCTGAAGCAAGGGCATGTCGTCGAGGGTTTGGGCCCAAACGTCGTAGCCGTCCACCACCTTGTGGTGGGTGCCTTCTGAGATGTCGGCCACCCATCCGTCTTCGCCATGGGACAAGCGTACCGTGTCGGTCAAGGCGCCGGCGCCCACCAGCCACAGGGGCTCTGCATCGGGCGGCATGTGCTGCAGCGAGAGTGCCCGACGTCCTTGCCCGGCAACACCTTCGGGAAGCTGGTCCCACCGTCCGGTCCAGGCGGCACCCCGCTCGTCACGGCCAAAGGCTTGTCCGACCGCCCGCACGCCGTAGGGGGTGGGTTCCAAGGTGATTTGGCCCTCTGCACCTCTCCGGGCAGCATCTTGAAGCACCCGAGCAGGAACCCAAACGTGCCGTTGGTCAAACTCGAGCAGGCCCGTTTCGTAGATGCCGCAGACCCGCATGGGGCGCGGTCGAATGTCGTCGGGGCCCACCACCACGTAAAGGGTCAGCCGGGATGCGGTGTCCAATTCGAGTTTTTGGGCCAGCGGCGCGCCAATCAGGACTTCTTTGGTGGTGCCCTTGGCAGGCAGCCGACCGAGGAGGAGGCCTGAAGCGATGCGGGTCACTTGGGAGGTGGAATCCAACCCGCGGATGACCACGCCTTGCAACGCCTGGGTGGTTTCCACCATGCCCGCCCGCTCGTGGCGCAAGGCCACGTGGGCCACATCTTGGACCTGACGGAGGGTGTCGAGCATGCCTGCGCTCCAAGTGAGTCCCTGTGCACCCGGGTCGCTGGGAGCGACCTGGACGTGGCTGTCGAAGCCGACCACAAGGTTCTTGACTTCGTGCTGGAAGCCTTGCACCACCGCAGAGGCCAAAATCATCAAGGCCACGCCCAAGGTGACGCCCGAAGTGGCAATGCGCACCACCGGCCGGGAGTTCAATTCCCGGTTGCTGCGCGCCATGCGCTTGGCGATCAACCTTTCCACGTTCACAGCCTGAAAGGTAAGGGGTGGAAAGGGTGGCGTGCGTGATGGGAGGCGCTACTTTTGGACGCATGAACGTGCACGACAACATCCTTGGAACCATTGGAAACACACCGATGGTCCGGTTGAACGCCATTGCGGAGGAATTTCCCTGTCCGATTTGGGCCAAAGTGGAGTACTTCAACCCCGGTCACAGCGTGAAGGACCGCATGGCGCTGTCCATGATTGAGGCGGCCGAGGCGAGTGGCAAACTCAAGCCCGGTGGCACAGTCATCGAGTGCACGTCAGGCAACACGGGCATGGGCCTCGCGCTGGCATGCATTGTCAAAGGCTACAAGCTCATTTGCACCACCAACTGCAAGCAGAGCAAGGAGAAGGTGGACATCCTGCGCGCGATGGGAGCGGAGGTGCACGTTTGTCCCACGGCCGTGGCGCCAGATCACCCTGACAGCTACTACAGCGTGGCAGAGAAACTGCACAACGACATCCCCAACAGCGTGTGGTGCAACCAATACGACAACCTCGCCAACCGCGAGGCGCACTACCGATCGACGGGTCCTGAGATTTGGAAGCAAACGGAGGGCAAAATCACGCACTTCATCGTTGGCGTGGGCACGGGCGGCACGATCAGCGGCACCGCCAAATACTTGAAGGAGCAAAATCCAGACATCCAGATTTGGGGCATTGACTCATACGGTTCCGTATTCAAGAAGTACCACGAAACGGGGGAATTCGACGAAAAGGAAATCTACTCCTACATCACCGAGGGGATTGGCGAAGACATCCTGCCTGCGAACGTCGATTTCAGCCTCATTGACCACTTTGAAAAGGTCACCGACGAGGCGGGCGCACACGCCGCGCGCGAGTTGGCCAAGAAGGAAGGGTTGTTGATTGGGTACAGCTGCGGCAGCGCATTCCAAGGTTTGCGCCAATTGAAGGACCGCCTCAAGCCAACCGACGTGCCTGTCGTGCTCTTCCACGACCACGGCTCCCGCTACACCGCCAAAGTCTACAACGACGACTGGATGCGCGAGCAGGGCTGGCTCAAGTAAGGCGCCTGCCCAGGACTGTTTGCAAGAGTGTCAGTCCCTGAAGTCCAAGTTGTGGCGCACGCCCACAAGCAACACATGGTTGCGTTCGGCGGTCAAGCCGCTTCCTTTCCACAGCGCCTGCTGCAGGTACCCCAATTGCAGGGCCGTGCCGCCTTCGATCTTGTGGTTCAACGCCACAGAAAGGCGGTTTTGCTGAAGCAAGTTGCGCACGGGATTTTCCAGCGCCCGCAGCCCAATGAAGGCCTCTTCATAGGCACTCAACGACCACTTGGGGTGGTTGGGGATGGGCCATGTAACCTGCACAAAGTAACGCGCGCGGTGCTGCCACGCGCGGCCTGATTCCCGCATCATGAGCCGCTGTTCGAGGCGGTAGCGGTGCATCCACTTGAGTGCTCCGGTTTGGGATGTCATGATGAGTTGCTGCCAAATGCGGTGTTCGTCGAACGTCTCTCCAATGGGCTGCTCGCCGTAGGGAAAGCTGCGGATCCATCCGTAGCCCCCAGTGACCACATATTGGTCGTCGCGGTGCCAATCGAGGCCCACGCGCAACAACGATTGCTGCCAGTCAGCGCCCAATCCCGTCCGACGGAATTGGTATTCTGTGTGCAGCCCGAGTTGATCGGTGAGGCGGTGGTTGCCAAACAGCATGTACCACGACATCTGCTGGTCCACAACGTCTCTCATTTCGTCTTGCGCCTGCACGGCAGAACTCGCAAGAATGAGAACAAGGGTGGCACAGATCCAACTTTGGAAAGGGAGCTTCATCAGAATCATGCGCTGAAAATACATGCCGCGCGGTGCATGTCGGCGCAACCTTGGGCACTGGACCATCTGACCCTGGGTACGTTCGCCTGTCTGGTTGAAGTTTATGCCTTGGTGAACCCTCGCACTGTCTTCGCGATGATCGCGATGCACTCTTCAAGCTGCGCTGCTGTCATGACAAGGGGAGGTGCGAAGCGAATGATGTTGCCGTGGGTAGGCTTGGCGAGCAAGCCGTTGTCCTTCAATGCCACGCACAAATCCCAAGCCGTGCTGCTGTCGGGTGTATCGTTGATGACAATGGCGTTCAACAGTCCTTTGCCGCGAACGGCGGTCACAAGCTCGGTGGATTCAACGAGATCCTGCATCGCTTCCCGAAATCTCATGCCGAGTTTGTAAGCGTTTGAAGCCAATTCATCGTTGATGACCACCTCGAGTGCTGCTTGGGCAACGGCGCACGCCAAGGGGTTCCCTCCGAATGTTGAGCCGTGTTCCCCAGGTTTGAGGCACATCATGACTTCATTGTCTGCCAATACAGCCGAGACGGGGAATACGCCGCCAGAAAGGGCTTTCCCCAAAACCAGCAAATCTGGGCGGGCGTCTTCGTAATCGGTTGCAAGCAATCGCCCGGTGCGGGCAATGCCAGTCTGGACTTCATCTGCGATAAACAACACATTGTATTTGGTACAAAGCTGTCGAACTCCCGCCAAATAACCTTCGTCGGGAACCACCACACCAGCCTCACCTTGGATGGGTTCGACCATGAAGGCACAAACGTTGGGGTCTTTCAACTCGCGTTCCAATGCTTCCAAGTCGTTGTAGGGGATGAGATCGTATCCAGGCATGTAAGGCCCAAAGTCCTTGTAGCTCAGAGGATCATCAGAACTTGAAATTGCCGCGAGCGTGCGACCCCAGAAATTGCCATGCGCAAACAAAATGCGGGCCTGATTTTCCGGAATCCCTTTCTTCTGATACCCCCACTTCCGAGCAAGTTTGTTGGAAGTTTCACCACCTTCCACGCCGCTGTTCATCGGCAGTACTTTGTCGTAACCGAACAGCTCCGTCATGAATTTCTCAAAGGGTCCAAGATTGCTGTTGTAAAAAGCCCTTGATGTCAAGGTCAGACGCTCGGACTGCCGTTGCAGAGCTCCCACAATATGGGGGTGGCAATGCCCTTGGTTCACAGCGCTGTACGCGCTCAGGAAGTCGAAGTATTTCTTGCCCTCCACGTCCCAGACATGCACGCCTTCGCCGCGGTCAAGCACGACGGGAAGGGGGTGGTAGTTGTGGGCGCCGTGGGCATCTTCGAGGGCCATCAAATCGGCCGAACTGAGCGTAGCATTCGTGTTCATGCAACAAAAATAGGGCGGGACTTGGCCTCACCCCGTCGACTTCCGTGACTCTCGATGTACTTTTGCACTCCAAAACCTAAGACAACCAATCTTTTCCCCATGGCGACCAACCGCACATTCACCATGATCAAGCCCGACGCAACGGGCGCTGGCAACACAGGCAAAATCATTGACCGCATCATCGATGCTGGTTTCACCATCAAAGCGATGAAGTGGACCCAATTGAGCATGGACGATGCCGCTGCGTTTTACGCGGTGCACAAGGAGCGTCCTTTCTTCGGTGAACTCACCGAGTACATGACGTCTGCCCCCATCGTGGCGGCCATCCTTGAAAAGGACAACGCCGTGGCGGACTTCCGCACCTTGATCGGCGCAACCAACCCCGCCGAAGCCGCTCCTGGCACGATCCGTGCGGACTTCGCAGAGAGCATCGCGGCCAACGCCGTGCACGGTTCCGACAGCGATGACAACGCCGCCATCGAAGGCGCGTTCTTCTTCAGCTCTCGTGAACTGGCGTAAGCGCACTTGACACACGACTTGAAAAAAGGCTGCCTAAGGACGGCCTTTTTTGTGGACGGCCACCGCGAGGAGGGCTTGGTCCAAGGATTCAGTCAAAAAAGATGTCCGCGAAATTGAGGAGGTAAAGTTCGCTCTCTGCCCGCGTCAGGGCTGTGTAGAGCCAACGCAGCCATTCGAGGTCCACGCGTTCCTCGGTCATGTAGCCCTGGTCGACGACCACGGCAGGCCATTGGCCACCTTGGCTTTTGTGGCATGTGAGGGCGTATGCGAATTT
>PKDW01000170.1 GCA_002863145.1 Flavobacteriales bacterium | reverse complement strand
AGAGAATCGTGACGCGCTGGTCTTGAGTCGTTGGTGAAAACTTACTTTTGTGGCGCTAGGTCCAATCCATGCCCGGATGGTGGAATTGGTAGACACGACAGACTTAAACTCTGTTGATCCGAATGGGTCGTGCGGGTTCAAGTCCCGCTCCGGGTACAAGTAAAACGCCTCACCTCGAGGCGTTTTTTCTTTGGTTCTTGGTGTGCGTTCGGGAAAGCATGATATTCAACCCATGAAGCGACGGTGTCTTTGGGTCCTTGGATTGGTTTCGTTGGTGCAGTGCAAAACACCGGAGGAAAGTGTCATTGGCACGTTTGTCCTGGATTCAGAGGTGGGGTGTTCTGCCTGCGTGGAAGCAGGTCCCGAAGTCATGTCGTTTGAGGAGGATGCCCCTGAGGGAATGTTGCGTGGTTATCGTTTTGAATTTGACGGAGGTGCATATCATGCGGGACTTTATGAGTTCGTCTATTTGGAGTCCTCGGTTGTCTTGGTCCTTTACCCTGAGACGGCCTCAGTCGAACACTTTGGTCTCATCGGCAGTGTCCTTCAATCGAATTACCGCGTGGGACAGAGAAACATCCGCGAGCAGTGCAACGGGCTGCTCGATTGCGTGTGGCGCAGGGAGGGCGGTTGAGGCGACTCATCTGCAAAGCACCCTTTTCCAAAGCACAAACCAATGAGCCCTGCGACCTGACACAGGCGCACGCCTTACCTTCGCACAGAATCTACGAGATCATGATGTTTCAAAAGACTTTTCGCTCCCTCGGCTGGGGCGTGGCTACCCTCCTGATGACTTGGTCTGCGCAGGCAGATGCGCAATCCTACCGTGGCCGTCGGGCAGGCAGTGTTTCCGCCCGTGGATACGTGGCGGATTGCAACATGGCCGGCAGCGTCTTCACCGAGGTGGGACGCAACTTCAGCATGGTCAACGGTGGACGTTGTGTGTTGAATGGATCGCGCTTTGAAAACAGCGAGCCTTCAGGCGACATGGGCCCCATCGTGCCCCTCGACGGCATGGACCTTCGTCACTCTCAGTGGGTGGCGGTCGACTTTTTGACCCCCCCGTCATTGCGCTACGCCAACGCCAGCCAGGCCAACTTCTCGGCCATCCATATGGATGGAGAACCTGTGGAGATGGTGGATGCAACGGGATTCATCGCCACCAAGACCAAATTTCACGGCGCCCAAATGGCTTCGTGGTACGTGCAAGGTGCCTCCTTCAACGAGGCTGATTTCAGCTCGGCCATGCTGGTGGCTTGGACGACAGATGGGATGTCGTACGAAGGCTTGTACGAATTGGCCCCGGAAGGCATGCGTGCGATGAGCGCCCAGAGCGCCCGCTTCGAAAATTGCATGTTGGAAGAGTGCAACCTCTCTGGTGGCGACTTCACGGATGCATCGTTCTTTTTGACCAAGTTCACCGAGGAGTGCATCTTCAACGGAGCGAACTTCAACAACGCCATGTTTGACCAAACGGACTTCCTCGAGGCCAGTCTTAGCGGGTCCAACATGAGCGACATCCGCATCGACCAGTGCTCTTTTGAAGACTGCAACTTGACGGGCGCGCAATTGCGCAGCGCCATGATCCGCAACACGTCCTTCAAAGGAGCCAACATGCGCGGTGTGTCCTTCGACCGGGCGCTCGTGGACGGCGCAGATTTCACAGGGACCGACCTCAGCACTTGCAACCTCACGGGTGCCGTGTTGAAGAAGTTGGTGGGCACACCTCCGGCCTTGCCGCAGGATTACGTGATCAAGTCTTACCAGGACGAAAATGTCGATGCAAATGGAGATACGCTCCGCACCAGTGTCTACGACATTGTCATCAGCGAGAACCGCTACAACGACGGCTTGCGCGAAAAGCGCGACTGATTCGCCGCACGGTTCCGCGCGAACCGCATCGCACGAACAAGGGCAGCCCGGAGGCTGCCCTTGTTGTTTGCGTTCAATGTGGGAGGAGAGTTAGGCCCTCTGCAAGGTGGGCGGGACTCAGTCCTCAATCACCTCCACACGGAAGGTGTCGCCTTGGTTGATTTTCTCGACGAGGTCGAGGCCCTCCGTGACCTTTCCAAAGCAGGTGTGGTTGCGGTCGAGGTGGGCGGTGTTTTCGCGGTTGTGGACGATGAAGAACTGGGAGCCTCCGGTGTTTCGGCCTGCGTGGGCCATGCTCAGTACACCCTTGTCGTGAAATTGGTTTTCCCCGTCGAGCTCGCAGTCGATGGTGTAGCCAGGTCCTCCACTGCCGATGCCTTGCGGACATCCTCCCTGTACCACAAAGCCGGGGATCACGCGGTGGAACTTGAGGCCTTCGTAGAAACCTTCTTTGGCAAGCTTGACGAAGTTGGCCACCGTGTTGGGTGCGTCTTTCTCAAAAAACTCCACGGTCATTGTGCCGTGGTCGGTGTGAATCTTGGCGTTCATGCCACAAAGATGCATCACCCGTGCAAACCAATGCCCATCTTCCTGCCTTGACCGCCCCAACTCTAGCCCCACAACGAAAAAAGCCCCCCGAAATGGGAGGCTTTTGTTGAGCGAGAAACGAGATTCGAACTCGCGACCCCAACCTTGGCAAGGTTGTGCTCTACCAGCTGAGCTATTCTCGCAAATGGCGCCTGAGAGACCTCAGGTGTTCCGCTCGTTTGCGGGTCGACAAAATTAGCACAACCTCTCCTTTCTGCAAAGGCCGTGCGCAATTTTTTCTCTTTGCCTTGGGGCCCAGCCCAAATCTTCGGAGCATTGCATCCGCAACCGCGACAGAATGAATTATTTGGCGCACATGGTGGTGGGACAGTGGGCAGGCCTCGACGAGAAGGGCGTGCTCGGCAACTTCATGGGCGACGCCGTCAAGGGCCGCGATGTGGAAGGCATGTGGGGCTTGGACGTGGGGCGAGGCATCCGGCTGCACCGGGCCATCGACGACGTCAGCGACCGCCACGAGGCCAGCCGAGAGGCGCGCAAGTTGCTTCGGGAGACGTGCGGGAAGTGGAGCGGTGTGGTCTGGGATGTGTTGGTCGACCATGTGTTGGCCAAGGACTTTGAGCGCCTCGCGACGGGATGCGGGGCGCTCACGGCCTTTGCGGGAAGCCACGAGGCGGTCTTGGCCGCGCAACGCGAGAACATGCCCGAGCGCAGCCACCGGTTCTTTGACGCCATGGTGTCGCACGGGTGGTTGGTCGGTTACCGCGATCCCGACACTGTGGAGGCAGTGCTGTTGGCGATGTCCCGGCGACGGAAGACCGCCGGACCCGTGGCGCGGGGTTGGGAGGCCTTTTTGAAGGACGAGGAGACCTTGCGTGGGTTGGGTTGTGATTTGGTTCAACACATGGAACGGTGGGGAAAGGAGGTGAACCTTGTATCTTTGGTGCCACAGCATCTCTGAGGATGCGACGCGCACCGGCATCAACGCCTGAATCGCGCAAGACACAATTGATTGCAACCCTGAAGACGAGACCCATGGCGGACGCTTCCATCAACTTTGACGCGCTGAGCTACAACAGCATGCGGGACGACTTGGTCATCCCAGAATACGGCCGTTCCATCCACCAAATGGTCGAGCACTGCCTCACCATCGCCGACAAGGCCGAGCGCAGCAAATGCGCCGCCGCCATCGTCAGCGTGATGGGCAGCGTGGTGCCCCAGGAAGGAGAGAAGGAAGATGCGGAGCACAAGCTTTGGAACCAGTTGCACGTGATGGCGCGTTACGAGCTCGACGTGGACAGTCCCTTTCCCAAACCCGAGCCCGCCGAGAAGGACAGCGCACCCGCCGACATGGATTACCCCAATGCCCAGTCGCGTGTGGGCCACTACGGCAAGACGACGCTCGACCTGATCGAGGCCGCCAAGGCCATGCCCGAGGGAGAGGAAAAGAACATCCTTGTCGTGAAGCTCGCGAACTTGATGAAGCGTCACTTCTTGACGTGGAACCGCAACACGGTGGAGGATTCAGTCATTGCGGGTGAGTTGAAGGCCAAATCCGGCGGCGCCCTCGTCCTCCCCGAGGATGCCGAGTTGGAAAGCCAGGCGGACATCCTGCGCAGCGTGCGGAAGACGAGCGACGCCTTGGCGCGTCCGCACAAGAAGAAGAAAAAGCGCCGCTGAACCGGCGCAGGAGTCCCCAAGTCGGGGTTGATAACCCCTCGGGAAAGTGCACGAAGTCGCGAGGTGTCCTCCGAAATTCGGGGGCATGGGAAGTTTCATCATTGAGGGCGGGCACCGCCTGCAGGGGGAGGTCATTCCTCAGGGTGCGAAGAACGAGGCGTTGCAGATTCTCTGCGCCGTGATGCTCACGGCCGAGCCGGTCACCATCCACAACTTGCCAGACATCGTCGACGTCAACAAGCTCATCAACTTGTTGGGCGACCTCGGCGTGAAGACGCAGCACCTGGGCCCAGGGTCTTGGCGCTTTGAGGCGGACGACGTCAACCTCGACCACCTCAAATCGGACTCGTTCCGCACCAAAGGCGGGGCGTTGCGCGGGTCGGTGATGATTCTCGGACCGATGCTGGGCCGCTTCGGCATTGGTGCCATCCCTCGCCCAGGGGGCGACAAGATTGGCCGTCGCCGCATGGACACCCACTTCATTGGCTTCCAGAAGCTTGGCGCCCAGTTCAGCTACGACGCGGCATCTGGGTTTTTCAACGCCAGTGCCCCCGACGGATTGAAGGGCACGTACATGTTGCTCGATGAAGCGTCGGTGACGGGCACGGCAAACGTCGTCATGGCGGCGGCGTTGGCCGAGGGCACGACCACGATTTACAACGCGGCCTGCGAGCCTTACCTCCAGCAGCTGTGTAAGATGATCAACCGCATGGGCGGAAAGATCAGCGGCGTTGGATCGAACCTGTTGACCATCGAAGGTGTGCCTTCGCTTGGCGGCACCGACCACCGCTGCCTTCCCGACATGATTGAGATTGGGAGCTTCATCGGCATGGCCGCCATGACCCAAAGCGAGATCACCATCAAGGACTGTGCGTACGACGAGCTGGGGGTCATTCCCAACGTGTTCCGCCGTTTGGGCATCCAGATGGAGCGCCGCGGAGAGGACCTCTACATCCCGGCGCAAGACCACTACGAAATCGACACCTTCATCGACGGCAGCCTCTTGACCGTGGCCGACGCGCCATGGCCTGGATTCACGCCGGACCTGCTGAGCATCGTGCTCGTGACCGCGACCCAAGCCCGCGGCAGCGTGTTGATCCACCAAAAGATGTTCGAGAGTCGCCTTTTCTTCACAGACAAGCTCATCGACATGGGCGCCCAAATCATCCTCTGCGACCCACACCGCGCCACCGTCATCGGCCTCGACCGCAAGTCCAGCTTGCGCGGCGTGACCATGACCTCGCCGGACATTCGGGCGGGTGTCAGCTTGTTGATTGCCGCGCTCAGTGCGGAGGGCAAGAGCACCATCCACA
>PKDW01000047.1 GCA_002863145.1 Flavobacteriales bacterium | reverse complement strand
TGATGAGGTCGTGAGTGGTGTTCAGTGGGCCTTCTTGGCGCGCCGAAGCAATGCGGTGGGCCAATTTGTCGGGTCGGTTCAGTTCTCCGTAACGCCTGAAGACTTGGGTCATTTCCGAGACCTCCGCCTTGGCGAGCCACGCACTGGCAGGCTCCCCTGTTTCGGGATTCATGCGCATGTCAAGCGGGCCGTCGTACCGAAGGGAGAATCCCCGTTCTGGGGTGTCAAATTGATGTGAGCTCACGCCCAAATCGGCGAGCAATCCGTCCAAAGGCAATCCTTTGTGGGCGCGCAGAAATTGCGGGGAGTACCTGAAGTTGGCGGCCACGAGAATGAACCGGGGATCGTCCAAGGCATTCGTGGCGGCGTCGGGATCCTGGTCAAATCCAAACAGCCTCCCGCCGGGCCCAAGCTTCGCCAAGATGGCCCGGCTGTGCCCACCCCCGCCGAACGTCGCGTCCATCCACGAACCGTCGCGGGCCACGTCGCCGCCGAGGTCGAGCGCCTCGAGGGAGGCGTTCAGCATGACGGGGACGTGGTAGGACGTGGTCATTCGTCGTCGTTGCCGTCGAGGTCCTTGCGCACATCTTCTGCCAAGTCGCCGAAGTTGAGGTTGTCCTCGTCTTGAATGACTTGTTTGTGGTACGCGTCCTGGTTCCAGATTTCCACTTTCTCTCCCAGTCCGGAGACGATCACCTCTTTGGCATCCTTGGGGTTGATGCCTGCGTAAGCGAGGAGGGCGGAGGGCAGGTTGATGCGACCCGATCCGTCCACGTCCACGTGGGTGGCGCCCTTCATGAATTTCCGCTGGAAGAGCTGGTGCTTCCGGTTGTACCGGCTCAAGCGGGCCATTTCAGCATTCACCTTGTCCCATTCGGGCTTCGGGTACAGCACCAAGCAGCCCTCGAAGATGTCGCGGTTCACCACGAGGCCGTGATGAATCACCCCGTCCAACTGCTTCCGCAGTTTGGCAGGGAACATCAGACGGCCTTTGGCGTCGATGCGACAGGGGTGTTCTCCGAGCAGGTTGAGCATGGGACGTTTTCGCCAAATCAAAAGTACGCCTGATTCCCCACTTTCTCCCACTCGTTGACACTTTCTCCCACTTTGTGAATAAAGTTTGAGGATTCATCAGGGAGAAACTCAATGAAAATGCGGCTTAGAGAGAGGTGGGAGAAAGTGGGGCATTTTCGCAATGAATACGTTATTCACAGGGGATGTGAACAACCCTACGTGGATGCACAAGAGGCCACGCGGTCTTCCGCAACCAAAGCGGGTGCATTTTTGACCTCATGGATTCAACCATTCTTGAACGCGGTCCCTATCGCTACGTCGAGGAGGGCGAAGGCACGCCACTCGTCTTGCTTCATGGGCTTTTTGGCGCCCTCAGCAACTTCCAAGAAGTGCGCGCGCATTTCAGCAAGAGCTTCCGAGTCATCACTCCGATGCTGCCGATTTATGAGTTGCCCATGCTCGAGACCAACGCCAAAAACATGGCGAAGCACATCGCCGGGTTCCTGGATGAGCTCGGCCTCGACAAGGTGCACCTGCTCGGCAACAGCCTTGGAGGACACGTGGGGTTGATCTACACCCGCGACCACCTCGATCGCGTGGCTTCCCTCACGTTGACGGCCAGCAGCGGGCTTTATGAAAACGCCTTTGGTTCAAGTTTCCCGCGGCGCGAGGACAAGTCGTACATCAAGGAGAAGGTCGCCGTGACCTTCCACGACCCCAAGCACGCGACGCCCGAGCTCGTTGACGAGTGCTTCGAGGCGGTCAACGACCGCAACAAGGTGCTCCGCATCTTGAGCATTGCGAAGTCGGCCATCCGTCACAACATGGCCAAAGATCTTCCTTCGATGAATGTGCCGGTGTGCCTGATTTGGGGCAAGAACGACATCATCACACCGCCCGAAGTGGCCGAGGAATTCCTCGCAGGATTCCCGGATGCAGACTTGCATTGGATCGACGAATGTGGCCACGCCCCCATGATGGAGCACCCGGACACGTTCAACCAAATACTGAGCGACTGGTTTGCCAGTCGCGGCATTTCCTGATCCCATGTCCGGCGAGTCCACATGGGAATTGAAGGAGGCGTCGTTCGTCAAGAGCAGCGCGCAACCGTCGGAATGTCCCAAGCCGGATCGTCCTGAATATGCCTTCATTGGCCGTTCCAATGTGGGCAAGAGTTCCCTGCTCAACATGTTGGTGGGGCGCAACAGGTTGGCCAAAACATCCAGCACCCCCGGCAAAACCCAGCTCATCAACCACTTTGACGTCGACGACACGTGGTACTTGGTGGACTTGCCCGGGTTTGGGTATGCCAAGGTGAGCAAAAAGGACAGGGTGAAGTGGATGAAGGTGACCAAGCAGTACCTCGATTCACGCACAAACTTGATGTGCGTGATGATGCTCGTGGATTCGCGCATCCCCGCCCAAAAGGTCGACCTCGAATTCATGGCTTGGATGGGTGGAGTGGGGTTGCCCTTCGTGTTGGTGTTCACCAAAGTGGACAAGCTCAACAAGGCGGAGCGCGCGGCATTCCTTCCTGCCTACGAGCAGGTCATGCTCAAGCAGTGGCACAAGATGCCACAGTTGTTTGTGACCAGCGGAAATACGGGGGAGGGGCGAGAAGAGGTGCTTCGCTTCATCGCCTCCACCAACGGGCTTTATCAGCCCTGAGCCTCAGGATTCAATCACGCCAATGCGCTTGGCGAACTCTTCTGTGAATCCACGGAGCGCGTTCGCGTGGTCCTTGTCGGAAGTGGAGCGCTCGTAGGTGTCGGCCAAGGTCATGATGGTTTGGACCACGAAGGAGCGCATCTCTTCCACACTCATTTCCTTGGTCCAAAGGTCCATTCGCATCGCGGCGAACTCCTTGGCGTTCCACATGGACAGGGCCATGGCGGAGGCGGGCTGGTTCATAACGCCGCCGTCCTCGGCGGTCCATTCCATGGCGACGGGCACCTGATTTTCATCGGTGGTGACGTTGATGACAATGCGTGACGTTGTGGGCATGGCGCGAAAGTACGCTCAGGGCCGGTAGGCGCGCAAAATGGGTTGCGGATCGGTCCATGCGAGGACGTCGGCATCGTTCCACTCGGGGTGGGCCTCCAAGGCGGCTTCGACGGCGCGCCACCCCAAGAACATGCCAAGTCGATCCGGGCTGCCCTGTGGCACACGTCCGACGCGGGTGAAGGGGCCTTCTTGAAACCAGCGCATGACGTCGCGCGGGGCGTTGGAAAACATGCGCTCTTGCGGCTGCATTTCGGTCCAGGTGGCGCGCTCATGGTCCACCGCCCATTGCCACTCTTCCTCGCTCCAATTCATGAGTTGGGCTGGCGTGGCATCGGGCAGGCACCGCGATGCCGTGTGCAAAACTTGACCCCAAAACAACCACATGTCCACTGTGCGTGGTGCCGTGGGGATGCGGTCCTGTTGGCGCACCGCGATCCACCCGGTCAAGGCGTCTGTGGCAAGGCGGTCGGGCCGCATGCGCGCGAGCCGAAATGCCGGAAACTTCGAAGGTGGGAGTTCGGCGTGCATCGGATGGTCACTGCCCATGAACCAATCGAGTCCGACGCCGATCCAGTCGGTGCCAGGGAAGACGGCGAAATTGAATCCAGAGGGCATCCAGATCACGTCGGGCACTTCAGCGTTGGGGTCGATGACCTGCAGGCGCTTTAGCCCTTCTTTCAATGCGTGTGATTCGCGCTCGAGAACGGCCGCCGTGCCCGAGGTGGTGTCAATCGCTGCGAGCATGGGCGCCATTTGGGCGGTGAATTGCCCAAGCACATCCACCGTCATGGTGTCTTCCGCAGGGCCGAGTTGGAGGATGTCCTCGCACCACGTTTGCCAAAATTCAGGGTGGGCGTTTCGCAGGTGTTCGAGCGATTTGGCCCGGTTCTTGTCCTTGGGAAGGTCGTCCAACACGGTCATCCAATTCACTTCGCGGTGGGTCGCGGGCAGGTCAACCCCGCTCACGTCAATCGGCGGGCGAATGTCCCCGCAGCCCGCAAGCACACCGAAGGCCAAAACACACAGGGCGGCGTGGAACAACTTGCAGGAGGAATGGGCAGGGCACATGAACGAAAGATTAGTTTTGGGCAAATCGCACGGACGATGACAAAGATGAACAACGACCGCGGGAATCGCGCCACTTGGATGAAGGTCCTCCTCATGACCGGCATGGGCATGGCCTTCCAGTCCCACGCCCAAACCCAGGGCTTTCGCATGGGCCTCGCGTTGGATCCCAATGTCTCTTGGATGAACTCGCGTGACTTTGAGCACACCACAGATGGTGGACGTGCGCATTTTGGCTACCAGTTCATGGCGGACATTCTGTTTGCAGAGACCTATGCCATTGGCACCGGGGTGAATGTGTTTCGCACGGGCAGTTCGGTCGAATACTGGGAGCCGACCACCGACTCCACATTAAGCCGGGTGTCTCGCAACTTCAACAACCAATACGTCGAGCTGCCGGTGACGTTCAAGCTGCGCACGAAGGAGATTGGCTACACCACGTACTATGGCAAGTTTGGGTGCGGCCTGGGGTTGAACACCCGCCGAGAGGCAGAGGAGATTCGTTACGTGGGCTTTGAACGGTCGGGCGACACTTGGGACCCTGTGGAGGATGCCGTGGTGCCTTCGCCAGATTTGATATCGGGGGATTTCGCCAGCCTGTTTCGCGCCTCGATGATTGTGGGGCTCGGGTTTGAGCGTCGCATTGCGGGAACCACTGCGCTGATGGTGGGATTCACCTACAACAACAGTTTGTTCTCCACCCACAAAGACCAAACCGTCGTCAAGGAAGACGTTTCCGGAGTGCCCCGATTTGGCGGGGACGGCCCACTCACCACAGAGATGTTGGGGCACGACAGTTTCCTCGCGATGACCGTGGGGGTGGTGTTCTAAGCGACTCCTGCCTGACAACGTCCTGGGTTTGGTGCTTGCGTTGCAAATTGCATGTCACAAACCAGTTTCATGGCCCATTCCTCATTTGCTCCAGACGCGGTTGCCCAACACATTGTGGCTTGGCTCCAAGACTACTTGGCGGGGTCGGGCCTTGACGGTTGGGTGGTCGGCGTTTCGGGAGGCATTGATTCTGCAGTGACCTCCACCTTGTGTGCGATGACGGGAGCCCCCATCACATGTGTGGAAATGCCCATCCACCAGGCCCCAGATCAAGTCAATCGGGCCTCCGAGCACATGGAAGCGTTGTGTGCGAGGTTCCCCCGGGTGCGTCGCTCAACGGTTTCTCTGACGGAGGTGTACGACACGTTTGCACGGGCCTTGCCCGACGGCCCCGACGAGAGCAAGGGCTTGGCCATGGCGAACACTCGGGCCCGGTTGCGCATGACCACATTGTATGCGTTGGGGCAGCGCGCCCGCGCACTCGTCGCCGGCACCGGCAACAAAATCGAAGACTTTGGGGTCGGGTTCTACACCAAGTACGGGGACGGCGGCGTGGACCTTTCGCCCATCGCGGACCTCACCAAAACCGAAGTGTT
>PKDW01000045.1 GCA_002863145.1 Flavobacteriales bacterium | reverse complement strand
AAAGTGGATGGATGCCGTCATCAGCCAGTACGATCGGTCCTATCTCGAGGCGCTCATCGACGTCAACAAGGCACTTGTTCAGCGCAACGCTTTGCTGCGGTACTTTGCAGAGAACCGAACCTTCGATGCGGGGCTGTTGGCGCCGTGGAACGCACGCATCGCCCCCAATGCGGCAGTGATCGCCAAGGCCCGCAGGTCGTTTGTCGATTCGTTTTTGCCTGGATTCCTCGCAACGTACGAGGAAATTTCAGGTGGGGCAGAGCAGGTGGGGTTGACGTTGACCACCCACGTCAGCGAGGATGCCGAGACCATCGAGGCCAAGATGCTCGCCGCCCAAGACGAGGACCGTCGGTTGCGGCGCACCACGGTGGGGGTGCACAAAGATGACGTGGTGTTCACGTTGGGCGACCATGCCCTGAAGCGCTTTGGAAGCCAAGGGCAGCAGAAGTCGTTCTTGGTGGCCATGCGTTTGGCGCAGTTGTCCTTCATCGAGGAAGCCACAGGGGTGAAGCCCATTTTGTTGCTCGACGACATTTTTGACAAAATCGACGAGAAGCGGGTGGAGGCGCTCATGAAGCGCGTCACCAACGGCACGTTTGGGCAGGTGTTCATCACAGACACTCACTTGGGCCGCATCCCAGACATGTTTGCCGTGACTGGGGCAGACGTCCGGGTGTTTCAAGTGCAACAAGGCGAAGTCATTCCCCAAATTGCGGACGCATGAAAAAGCGCAGACGCCCCGTCTTGAGAAATTCGGCCGACTACGAGCGTACTGAGAACAGTTCTCGTCCGCTTGCAGAAGTCATCCAGCACTTTCTGCGTGTGTCCCGCATGCAGGGCAAACTCGACGAGGTGGAAGTGCGAGAGGCGTGGCGTGAAGTGTTTGGGACAGCGATCGAAAATCGCACCCGCAAACTGCACCTCCAGAAAGATGGAACCCTGCTCTGCATGCTTGACAGCGGCCCCCTGAAGGAAGAATTTCAGCACGGCAAGCAAGACATTGTGGACCGCTTGAACGAGCACTTGGGACGTCCCGTGGTCCGTCAAGTGCGCATCCTGTGACTTCTTTTCGCGCTCATACAAAGCGAATGCCCGACCTTTGCTTTCCTGACCATGAATGCGACCACGTCCAAAGTTTTGTGGGGCCTCGGCCTCGCCACGATTGCAGTGTTGGCCTCCTGGGCCACAAGGCCGTCGTACCTCCATGCCGAGGCGCAACCCTACCACAGCCGGGCGTTCATGTCGGCGTATGCCGACTTGCCTGACACATCCAACGCCTTGTTCACGGGCAGTGGAAAGTGCGCAGGTTGTCACGGTGCGGATCCCGTGGGGTACGCCAGTGTAACGGCGGAGGGACACGACATCAATCCCACAGACCAGTGGCGCAGTTCTCTCATGGCCAACAGCGCCAAGGATCCGTTTTGGCGGGCGAAAGTGGTCCACGAAGTGGCCATCAACCCTGACCACCAATTGGAATTGGAAGACAAGTGCACGTCGTGCCACGCCCCGCTCGGACACTTCAATGCACACCACCTCGGCGAGGAGCACTATGCCATGGCGCAGCTGTTTCACGACACGCTGGCGATGGACGGTGTGAGCTGCGTGGCTTGTCACCAACAGGCGCCCACGGTCGGCAACACCTTCAGTGGCGTGCTCGACTTTGACAGCGCCATGATTTATGGGCAGTATGGGGCGGGCAAGGACGATGCGCCGCTGCACACGCCCCCGATGGTGACCTACACCGGGTACAACATTGGCTACGGAGCGCACGTGGACGGATCTGAGGTCTGCGCCGGTTGCCACTCGTTGGTGACCCAAACGGCGGACATGGAAGGCAATCCCACGGGTCAAGACTACGTTGAACAAGCCACGTACCACGAGTGGTTGAACTCGGCCTACGCCGACGATGGCGCATCTCCCACAGAGTGTCAAGATTGTCACATGCCCAAAGTGGAAGAAGGAGTGGTCATCAGTTCGGGCTACCTGTTCCTTGAACCGCGTCAGCCCTACAGCAAGCATTTGTTGGTGGGGGGCAACGTTCAGATGCTTGAAATCATGCGCGACAACATCGACGCGCTGGGCTTGACCGCCACGGAAGAACAATTCGACAGCACCATTGCTTGGACCCGCGACTTGCTGCGCCACGAAACGGTGGAGCTGTTGGTGGAAGACCCTACGTGGGTGGATGACTTGGGTACATTGAGTGTCAGCGTGCGAAACAAGGCCGGACACAAATTCCCTTCAGGCTATCCGGCTCGCCGTGCCTGGATTGAGGTGGTCGCCCATCAAGACGGCGACACCCTTTGGCACAACGGCAAGTGGGAGGACGGCGGATTCCTTGTGGGCGTGGACGAGGGTGGACTCAGCACCTTTGAGCCCCATTACACGGACATTGTCGAAGAGGATGAAGTGCAGGTCTACGAGCTTGTGGCGGTTGACGTGACGGGCACACCCACCAATGTGTTGGAACGTGCGGCAGGTTCTGCCAAAGACAACCGGTTGCTTCCCCTCGGATTCAGCCACGCCCACCCTGTCTACGACACGACCCGCGTGGAGGGCGCGGCATTGATGGACGACGACTTTGTTGAGGAAGCCGCGGCGGGATTGGACCGAGTGCACTACGCCATGACCGCCACGCCCACGTCCAATGCCAACGTGACAGTGGATGTGCGCGTGTGGTACCAAAGCATGCCCGCGCGGTGGGTTGCACCGATGTTCGACATTCAGGACAGCACCATCCAGGCGTTCCAGGCCCTGTTCGAAGACCAAGGCGCGGCGCCCGAATTGGTGAGTGCGACGTCCTTGTCGATCCCCGTGACGACTGGCACAGCCGAGCTCGCCGGCAGGGCTGCGTTGCGTGTGTATCCCAATCCGGCTCCCATGGGTCTGGTGACCGTTCAAGCGCCCGACGCGGCGATGGGTGGGTTGTGGGAACTCTACACACCCGCAGGTTCACGCGTGACTCATGGAGCGGTCAAACGCAACAGTTGGCAGCTCGAACTTCCTCTGTCGGCAGGCACCTACGTACTGCGCGTGCACCACAATGACAAGACGTGGACGCGGCGGATTGTGCGGCGGTAAAGCAAGCTGAAAACCCAGCAAAGCGGGCTCAGGTGACTTAAAGGTGGTCGTTGGCCAGGTTCGCCAATTCGGAGCGCTCACCCTTCTCGAGGGCGATGTGGCAGTACAATTCTCTTCCGCGTAGCCTGTCAATGACGTAGGTCAGGCCATTGGATTGCTCATCCAAATAGGGCGTGTCGATTTGACGGATGTCGCCGGTGAGGATGATTTTGGTGTTCTCGCCTGCGCGGGTGATGATGGTCTTGACCTCATGCGGCGTCAGGTTTTGGGCCTCGTCGACGATGAAAATCACGTTGGACAGCGAACGGCCACGGATGTAAGCCAATGGAGAGATTTGGATTTTGCCCTCGGCCTTCATGTCCTCGATGGCCCGCGCCTTGCGTTCGTTGGGGCCAAACTGGTTTTTGATGAAGTTCAAGTTGTCGAACAGGGGCTGCATGTAGGGGTTGACCTTTTCCTCAGCGTCGCCAGGCAAAAAACCCAAGTCCTTGTTGCTCAGCGCCACGATGGGACGGGCAAGGATGATCTGGTCGTAGCGGTTCTTTTGTTCCAGGGCGCCCGCAAGTGCAAGAAGCGTTTTTCCCGTTCCCGCCACCCCGCAAATGGTCACAAGGTTGATGTCGGGGTTCTGAATGGCGTGAAGGGCAAAGGCCTGCTCGGCATTGCGCGGCTTGATGCCATACGCGTAGGACTTGTCGACCCGTTCAATGTTGCGCTTCTTCTCGTTGAAGAATCCCATGGCACTGGCCGAGCCATCCTTCAGGATGTAGAAGTGGTTGTTTTGGCGGTCGTCGCCTAGCGCCGTGATTTTTCGGCTGTTGCCATCCACATACATCTTGCGGATGACATCGCTGTCCACACCGTCAAGTGTGGTGCGGCCGGTGAACATGTGCCGGTTGTCCTTGACTTTGCCTGTCTGGTAATCCTCGGCAGGGAGGTTCAGCGCCTTGGCCTTGAGGCGGAGGTTGATGTCTTTTGACACGAGGATGACCTTGGACTCAGGTTCTTTGGCTTGCAAGCAAAGTGCGGCGTCCAAAATCTTGTGGTCGTTGGTCCGCTCTGAAAACACACTCGATGCATTGCCGTCAGGGCAGTCGGTGTCCATGATGACGCGGAGCTGTCCATCCATGGCATTCTCAACGGGAATCCAATCCTGAAGGGAATGAGATTGACTCAGCCGGTCAAGGATGCGGATGCACTCACGGGCTTCGAAGTGTTTGGTCTCATTGCCCACCTTGAAACGGTCCAATTCTTCCAACACAGTGATGGGAATCGCCACCTTGTTGTCTTCGAAGTTGGTCAGCGCACTGTGGTCAAACAACAACACACATGTGTCAAGCACAAAGATTTTGGTGGTCACATCCTTCCGGCCTTGTGAAGTGGGAGCGGCCTTCTCGCTTGATTGATTCGGCATGGGTTGCGCTTTGCCGACGCGCTTTGGTCCAGGAAGTGTGGCCATGTCGAGTGTGGTTTGGGCCTGCCTCGGGATGAGGCGAAGTTGGTGATGCCAAGAACAGCTTCCAAATTATTCCGTCTCCGCCGCTTTCCCTCGGCAGGGGACGTCCCAATTCTTCACACCCAAAATTGCAAGCTTGTGAACAACCTACACGGGAACTTCCCAGTCGTCGTCGCCATCCATTTCGGGGTCGTCCTTGCCCAAATACACATCGAGCAATCCGTCAGGAAGGTCCAAGACCAAGGTTTGGGCGTCACGCTTCACATCGATGGTCACGTGTTCGGGCAAAGGGATGAATCCCGTGTTGCCTTCCCCAAAGTCCACTTCTAGCATGGGGTACGCACCTTGGTCAACCACGTGAAGAATCGTGCCTACGGCTTCATCACTGGCCCTGTCCACAGCTGTCCAGCCCTGCACCTCGTGGAAGTAAAACTTTCCCTCGGACAAGGGCGCCATGTCACTCAGTGGAAGCCACACGTCCTTGCCTGCGAGGCCTTTGGCTTGGTCTTCCGTATTGACGTCGGACAAGCGCACCACGAAGCGGTCCTTGTTGACCTTGATGGATTCCACGGCATAGGGAACCAGAATGCTCTGCTGCGGGATCCAAAGGGTGGTCACATCCATGTATGCCGCCTTGTCATCCACGTCCATCCACAGCACGACTTCGCCTTTGAAGCTGAAGGGCTTTGTGATTTTGCCCAAAAGGAAACACTGGTCTTGGTTCATGGCTTGCGAAGTTCGTGAATTGGAGACATGAAAAAAGGCCGCGAGTGCGGCCTTCTTTCAATTGTCGTTAGAGAGGGAAGGGCCAGAAGGTTATTCAGCGTCGTCCTTTTTTTCTTCTTCAGCAGGTGCTTCCTCAGCAGCGGGTGCTTCCTCAGCAGGTGCTTCTCCAGCAGGTGCTTCTTCAGCAGCAGGCGCTTCTTCTTCAGCAGGTGCTTCTTCAGCAGCAGGCGCTTCTTCTTCAGCAGGTGCTTC
>PKDW01000064.1 GCA_002863145.1 Flavobacteriales bacterium | reverse complement strand
GTCCTCGGCCTCTGCGAGCTCCACGAGTACATGCAGGACTTCTTCGAGAAGAACATCTTCGAAGGCTACAAGCTGGTCCCCAACTTCTGCGAGCCCACGCAGGACTTCGAAACAAACGTCCTCGAGAGCCGCAAGCTGGTCCTCGGCCTCTGCGAGCTTTTGCTCTGCCGATTGGCCAGTGCCGAAGCTGATCTGTGAACGGCCGTTGGTGATGGCCGTTTGCACGTTGGGGGCGCTGAAGACCAAGTTGTCTAGCACCACCGCGACCGCACGGTTGTTTTCGTTGGCGCAGCGCTCTGTCATGGCGCCCCAAGAGATGGCGCCTTCGCTGTTCATGGTCATGCTCACCACCACATCTCCGATTTCGTCGTAAGACACGCGAGCGTCCACAATGCTCTTGCCGCTGAGTTCAGCCTTGCCTTTGCCAGTCATGTCCTTGATGGCGTAAAGTTGCGCCACATTGGTGGCGGGCTTGGCTTCCCAAAGGAGGCGCAAGTCGCTGCCAAGGGCCTCGCGGGCTTCGGGGCGGCGTAGCAAATCGTTCACGCGGTTGGTGTCGCTGGTGAGGGTGTAACCCACCACGGGCGAACGACGTCCGAGTTCCATTTGGAAGACCGAGAACAAAGGGTTCTTGGCGCGGAGCTCGTCTTGGTTCAAGGTGGAGTCCGCAGGCGCGTTCTCGCCGAAGAGCTCGGGGTTCATGGCTTCACCGAGGGCCGTGTTGGCAGCACCAATTCGGCCAATGACTTCGTCGTTGAAGTAGGTCTCCCAAAACTCGAGGTTGGCCGTGCTCTTCAACTGCTTGCGCGCACGCTCGCGGTCATCGATGCCAGGAAGTTCCACGAGGATGCGACCGTTTTGAAGCTTCTGAACGTTGGGCTGCGCCACGCCGAGCTGGTCAATACGCTTGCGGATGATGCTTTCGGTGTTGTCGATGGCGGTTTGGGCTTCCGCTCGGAGAATGTCAAAGATCTCCGCATCCGTGCTCTTGGCAGGGAAGAGGTCCTTGTTCTCCATGTTGTGGAAGATGCGCCACAACTCCACCTCGGGAGCGCGTGCCCTCCACGCAGACTCGAAGTTGGTCACGAAGTCGTCGCTGTTCTCCTTGCGCAACGCTTTGGCGTCGGCAATGGCACCGCGGAAATCGGCATTGTCGCTGTAGTCAGACAGGGCCACGATGAGGTCGGGGAGGCTGACTTCGAGCGTCACACTCATTCCGCCCTTGAGGTCGAGGCCAAGGTTGAGTTCCTGCTCTTTGACTTGGCGGTACGTGTGGCCAAACACGGGGTAGATCTCTGCCGTGGCACTGTCGCGAAGGAATTCGCGGGCAGCTTGGGCTGCGGCTTCCTCGAAGGTTTGGTCTCCAAGTGCACCGGACGTTTCGAGAGAGTCTGCCACGTAGGCACCGTACTCATCCGCGGTCGCTTCATATCCACTCGCCACCCAATTGAAGGAAAGGGTGTACAACGTCGCCAACGCCAACAGCACTGTGAAAACGACAAGGATGTTCTTATTCTGCATGATCGCTAAGGTTCAGCTTAAGTTCAATTTCAGGTGCGCGAATATAAGAAAAAAGCAAGGCCCTCTGTGCGAAAGGCCTTGGTGGTTTGGGGGGGAAGCATACCTTCGTGTCATGGAAAAGGTTGCAGTGCAGGCGCACTTTTGGGCAGGCTTGGTGATGGGGTTCGGCATGGTGTTTCTTCCATACGCATCCCTCCAGGCCCAAACTGTGGCCGACGTCCAGTTGGCCGTGCTGCAATACAGGGGTGGAGGTGATTGGTATTCCAACCCGACGGCGGTCCCCAATTTGGTGCGGTACTGCAATGAGGAGATGGGGATGGACTTGTCGGAGGATGTGCCCTACGTGGACGTAGGGTCACCAGACTTGTTCAACCATCCGTGGATCCACATGACGGGCCACGGAAACGTCGTGTTCTCAGCGCGTGAGGCGGACCAACTTCGCAGTTACCTCACCGCGGGCGGCTTTCTGCACATCAGCGACAACTACGGCATGGACCCGTTCGTTCGCGCGGCCATGGCCAAGGTCTTCCCAGACCAGGATTGGGTGGAGGTGCCGTTTGACCACCCCGTCTACCACCAGCAATTCGATTTCCCGGATGGTCTGCCCAAAATCCACGAGCACGACGACCTTCCGGCGCGCGGGTTTGGGCTGTTTGTGCAGGGGCGCTTGGTCTGTTTCTACGACCACGAATGCGACCTCGGCGACGGGTGGGAGGATTACCAGGTCCACCGCGACCCCGATGACGTGCGCGAGTCCGCGCTGCGCATGGGCGCCAACCTCATCCGTTATGCAATGGGTGGGGCTGACGGCCTGTGACCCTTGCCAGATTCAAGGTCCTTTGGCCGCAATGGCGGCCTCCCAATTCAGGAAACCGGCCCAAGGTTGACGCGCGTGACGCCGCCGTCGTCGACGTGCTTGGACAACGTCAAACCTTGGGTGGCCATGGCATGCACCAGGGGCTCCCATGTGTCGACGGTTCCCTCCGCGTGATCCCTTCGCAAATCGTCCAATCGCTCTCCGGCCACTTCCGCCAAAACATCCCAGTACATGTCGGCCGTGAGTCCCGTTCGGGGTTGCCCGTAGCGTTCCCAAAGAAGGCGCATCGCCGTGCTCAGAGACGCTTTGCCTTCGGTGCGTTCCATGATGCGGGTGTCGCACAAGAATGCGAGGACCGCGCCTTCGACGTAGATGCTGCCTTTGCGGCCAAGCACGCCCATCTTGTAGCCGTCGAGCCACGTGTCATAGCTCGAGGCGGCAACGCTCAGGTTGAGGCGGCCGGGGTTGTTGACATGCCGCTCCAGGAGTTTGGTCATCAAACCGCTCCACCCCTGCAAGTCCACAATGCCCGCCTCAAACAAGAACAAATCCCCCATGTACGTCGTCACGCCTTCTGCGACGTAGCCCAACTCTGAGGGGCAGGGCCCCGTGAAGTCGTAGGGCGTCCATTCGGCAGGTCGGATGCGCTTCACGTTCCAGGCGTGGTACAACTCGTGGCTGGCGATGCCCAAAATTTCCATGTAGCCTTCGTCCGAACGCACGCGCTCGGCGGGCCCCAAGGCAATCACCGTGCTGTCTTCGTGCTCCACCCCATGGCGAACGTCGCGGTCGGGGAAGAGGTACAGAAAGTGATACTCGTCGGTAGGGAACGTCCCAAAACACGAGAGCTGCGCACGTGTGAAGGCCACGTGATCCGCCACAAAACGGGCAGGGTCTCTGGGCAGGGTGTCGTGCACCCAAATGTGGACGTCGAGGTCTTGCTCACGGTAGCTGTTGTGCCAAAGTTTGGGCGAAGCCATCCACGGACTGTCCATCAGGTGCTGCACATCGCGGGCATGCATGGTGGGGACGCCGTCGCGTTCCTCCCAGGGCATGGCCACGGCCAGCGCCCAACCTGACGCAGAAGTGGGGTCGAGCGTCAAGTCTGCAAGGGCCACTTCGGCCCCGAGGTCCTGCCGATCCAAGTCATACATGAAGCAGTTCACGGGGTTCACGTAGAAAAGGTCGTCCTCGACGCAGGTCGATCCGGCGTTCAGGATGTCGGCGTGAAAAACCCACTCCACCTGCCGTACGCCGTCGGGGACGCGCCACGCGTGAAGGTCCTGTTTGGCCAAGCGCTCGCGGTGCTCCTGACCGTCAACGCCTTCGATCCAAAGGACATATTGTGCGAAGTTGCCCAGTTCGTATCGGCCAGGTCGCCAGGTCGGCAACTGCAAGGTCCAAGCGCCTTCGCGCTCGGGGAACGTGGCGCTGAAGTGAATGCGTTGTGCGGCCACATCGCGCTTCAGCTCGTAGCGTACAGTCGATGCGCTCATTTCAATGCGTTCAGGAGGTCCGCAATCGGTTGGCCGGTGGTTCCATTGGGGTAGGGGCTGTCCATGATTTGGGCCACGGTGGGCGCAATGTCACGGATGTAGGTCCGGTTGTACGTTTCGCCCTGGGGCACGCCTGCGCCCAAAAACAAGGCAGGAACGTGCGTGTCCTGAGGGAACGCAGAGCCGTGGGTCGTGCCCGTGCGGCTGTAATCAATCCATCCGGGCTGGGGCACGAGGAACACGTCGCCGGAATGTCCGGGTCGATGCCCGCGCACCAGGCGCGCCACCACGGGGTCGTTCGCCGCCATCGCCGGGGCGTCACAAGCCGCAATGGCCTTGCTCAAGCCAGGTGCTGTGGCACAGCGCTGCGCGACGAAACGCGCCATGGTGTCTCGGTCGAACCCCCGCGTGTAAATCAGGGGGTGGTTCAAGAAGATTTGGTCGTTGCTTTGACGCAGGATCCAAGGCTCGCCCGCGGGCGTGAGGCCCCAGCGGTCTTGCAATTGCATCTCCACCTCGTCCATGAGGTTCCCTGGTTTCCAGTAGTCCGTGGGCATGCCCATGGAGGCGGCGTGCGAAGGCACGTTGGCCCCGCCGTGGTCGGCAGAGAGAAATGCAGTCCACTGACCTCGGCCCACCTTTTCATCAAGCGCATCGAAGAGGCGCTTCAATTCCAAGTCCAACCGGAGGTACATGTCCATGGTTTCCTGGGCATGGGGACCCACGCGGTGGCCGACGTAATCGGTGGCGCTGAAGCTCAGGGCGAGCAGGTCCGTGACGTCGTCCTGACCCAATTCAGCGCCGTCGATGGCGGCGAGTGCGAAGTCGACAATGAGGGTGTTGCCCCCGGGCGTGCCTTTGAGCAAATCGTACCCGCCATTCTTTTCCCGCAAGGCCTGAAGGTCATAGGGGAACGTGGGGCGCAACTCGCCTCTGAAGGCGCCTTCGTACGGGTTGTTGTCCGGCAAGCATTGGCTGTACACCGACTCGTCCCGCAGGCGATGCCATCCGTCGCCCATCAACGCTTCCGCACGTCCCGATCGGTTGAGGTCCACGACCCACAAAGGCAACGTGTCGGCGTAATAGGTGCTGGACACGAAGTGCCCGAGGTCCTTGCCGTAAAACCAAAACGCCCCGTCTGCCCCATGGCCTGCGGGAAGAATGGCACCCCGATCCTTCATGCTTGCGCCATAGACCTTGGCCTGGCCACCCGTCGCCATTTTCAATTCGTCTCCCAGGGTCGTGGAAAGCATGCGGTGGGGGGACATTTGGCCTGAAGAGCCCAGCACGGTCCCCTCGAAGTCCACACCATCCCCGTTGACGCCTTTCACAGAGGTGTCCGACGCGCAATAGACGCTCGTCCCGGAAGCACGGTCGTACCAGTCGTTGCCGATGATGCCATGCACCTTGGGGGTGGTGCCCGTGTAAATCGAGGCGTGCCCCGGGCCCGTGTAGGTGGGGGCGTATCCAAAGTGGTGGTCCCGACACGTGAAGCCTTCCTCCACCATGCGGCGGAATCCGCCCTCGCCAAAGGTCGCGGGCGACGCAGCGTCGTCCCAAACGCCAAATCGGGTGAGGTAGTCCGACCGCATCTGATCGACGGTGATACCGACGACGAGCTTGGGACGGGCGTGGTCGGAAGATTCGCCGACCATGATTTCGGTCTGGAAGGAACAGCCCATGGTGAGCAGGGCC
>PKDW01000048.1 GCA_002863145.1 Flavobacteriales bacterium | reverse complement strand
CCATCGTCTGCAACATTGGACACTTCGACAACGAAATCGACGTGGCTTGGCTCAACACCAACCACGGCAACACGAAGGACACCATCAAGCCTCAGGTGGACATGTACACCGTCGATGGCAAAGACATCATCCTCTTGGCGGAGGGTCGTTTGGTCAACCTCGGTTGTGCCACAGGTCACCCAAGCTTCGTGATGTCTGCGTCGTTCACCAACCAGACCATTGCGCAGATTGAGCTTTGGAACAACCCGGACAAGTACGAGAACAGTGTGTACACTTTGCCCAAGCACTTGGACGAAAAGGTTGCCCGTTTGCACTTGGCCAAAATCGGCGTCGAAATCGACGAGCTCAGCAATGAGCAAGCGGATTACATCGGCGTGCCCGTTCAGGGTCCCTTCAAGGGCGAGGCTTACCGCTACTGATTTCGAACACGACGGGCGCTTGAAGCCCATCTTCAACAACCCTGCCACTCTGGCGGGGTTGTTTCGTTTCAATTGTAGATACTCAGGATGGACCCGTTGAGCGTGGTCCGGTAGCGATGCAGGGGCAACGTGGCGGGGCCACTCAAGACACTGCCGTCCAAGATCAGCCACTGGCTTTCGGAACAGTCGCTGTCGTCTTTCAGGGTGATCTTGTCCGCGTCCAAAGTCACCTTGCAGGCCATCGAAATGTCGTACGTTGCGTGCCTGTCCAGCACCACAAACTCATCCAAGGTGAAGCGGTAGATGTACAAGCCTTTCGATCCGCCCGGAAGGGCGATGGCCTCCCCAGGGCTGTAAAGGGAGTTGTAGGCAGGCAGATTCAAGTCGATTTGGAAGTTGACCGGGACGTAGGGAATGAACTGTTGTGGCTCGCCACATGAAGTGCAGGATGCCAAGACCATGAGCAAGGCGCTAAGCCATAGCGTGGCCTTGGTTCGAAGTCCGAGGGGGTCCTTGGGGGCGCCTGCTTTGAAGGCCTTGATGTAGTTGGGTTCGTGGCTGGCCAAATCGACAAACCTCCCAGCTTGGAACGCCGCTTCTGCCAGGGCCGCCCCGTCGCGGGCCAGCGGCCAAGCGTTGACAAAGGTTCGGCCCTCGCCATCGAGCAGAGCAGTGCACTTCACAGCGCCGTCACCGATGAATTGGGCAGGGCCTTTGAAGGTGTCGGGCGTCTTGTCGACTTCGACGGGCGTGGCGGCCTGCGTGCAGGTGCCGTTGGCGTCAAACGTGCCCGCATAGACTTCCATGCGTCGCGCATCAATCATGGCCACGCGTTGCTGCGGTGTGGGGTCAACACGCTTGCCTTGTTCGGCGAGCAAGGCCAAGGTGTCCAAAGAAATCAGGGGAACCTGAAGGGCTTGACACAAGCCCTTGGCCGTCGACACCCCAATGCGCAGACCGGTGAACGAACCGGGCCCACCAGACACCGCCACGGCATCCAAGTCGGTGTGGGACCAACCTTGCTTGTGAAGCACGGCGTCGACGAAGGGCATGAGTCGCTCGGCATGGACGTATCCCTGCTCGGCGCGCTCCTCTTTCCAGGCGACAGGCGTTCCGCCTTCGGCCAGCGCCACCGAGCACTGGGTGGTGGAGGTTTCGATCAGGAGAATTTTGGCCATCACTTCACCTCAACTTCGTCGCCTTGTTTCAAGGATCGGCTGACCACGTCGTACGGACCGGTGACCACCGTGGTGCCCACGTCGAGTTCTCCTGTGATGGCGACGTAGCGTGAGTCTTGGATGTCGGTCTCCACAGGCGTCCATTGCACCTTGCCATTTTCAAGCACAAACACGCCCAGTTCCGCCTCGGCATTTTCGTTGTCGGCACCCTCTTCCTCATCTGACCCAAAGCCTGCCTCTCGGCTTGTCACGGCTTGGATCGGCGCGGACAACACATTGGTGTCGCGGGCTGTCAAGATGTCGACAGTGGCGCTCATGCCCGGTCTGAAGGGCGTGTCGTCGTTGCCTTGCGTCAAGTGGTCGTAGCTGTCTCGGTTGAGCCGAACCTTCACGGAGAAGTTGGTCACTTGGTCCATGTTGAAGCCGTTCATGCCGGCATTCAACGCGGTATTCCCAATTTCGGTCACCATGCCTTGGAAGGTTTCTCCGAGGTACGCATCAACCTCGATTTCCGCCTCGTTGCCGAGGTGAATGCGAACGATGTCGCTTTCGTTGACCTCCACGTTGACTTCCATCGTGCTCAAATCGCTGACGTTCATGATGACTTCACCGGCCGTGAACCCATTGCCCTGCACACTCTCCCCAATTTCCTTCACCAAAGCGGTGACGACACCCGCTTGGGGTGCGCGCAAGGTGGTGCGGCTGAGGTTGTCTTTGGCCTCTTGCAACGAAGCTTCGCCACTGCGAATGGCATACTCTGCACTGCGCACGCTTTCGTTGGCGCTGGTCAGGTTCGCGTTGGCCGTGAGGTAGGACGCCTCGGTTTGGTCGTATTCCGCCTGGGAGATGACCTTCTGGGCCAACAGCGCTTCTGCGCGTTGGAAAGCCTTTTCTGCAGCCAATTGGTTGGCCTCACCCTGGGCCACTTGAGCACGTGCGGAGGCGAGGTTGGATTTGGCGCTGTTCAAACCGGCTTCGGCACGGAGCAGCGCTGCGTCGTAGATGTCGGGGTTGAGTTGGACCAACAAGTTGCCTTTCGCAACGACGTCGCCTTCTTTGACGGGGAGCTCGGTGATTTGGCCGTTGACTTCGGCCGTGATTTTGACCTCGACCTCAGGTTGAATCTTTCCGCTCGCACTCACGCGCTCCACAATGGACCGGCGGGCAATCTCCTCCGTGCTGACTTGAGGCAGCGTGCGGCTTCCACCTTTGACCACCGCGACCATCATGAGCAAAACGACAAAGGCACCAAGGCCGAAGAGCAATTTGTTATTCATGATCAAAGGCTGAGGGGGCGTCCAAGGTAGAAGTCCAAAATGCGCGTCTTGAACACAAAGTCGTATTGGGTGCGAAGCGCGTTGATGCGGGCGTTGTCCAATCGGGTTCTGACGTCGGCGTATTCCAGGGCCGAAATGGCCCCAGCCTCAAAGCGCGCTTCTGCATTGGTCATGGCCAGCGTCGCAGCTGCCAAGGCGCGGTCGTTGGCCTCAAACGTGCGCTGGGCGGCACGGGCGTCGGCCCACGATTGCTCGACCGTTTGGGTGAGACTTTGGGACGTTTGTTCTTTCGCGAGTTGGGCGGAAAGCACGTCGACTTCAGCGCGGTCGATGTTGGTTTCAATGCCAAATCCATTGAAGATGGGCAGGCTCAGCGAGAAGAAGATGCTCTGGTTGAGGTTGTTGGTGAATTGATCTTGGAACGACATGGTTGCGAACTCGCCCTCTTGGGTCACGACAGGCGTCGTGACGAGAATGCCCTCCACCGTTTCAATGGTCACGTCTTGGGTGATGGGGTCACTCACCAAGGTTTGGCGATTCTGAGAATACCCCGATCCGACACTGTACGACCCTGTGATGCGGGGCATGCGTTGCGCCTTGGCAAGGTCAAGTCCGAGGTAGGCGTCGGTGACCTGCAATTCGGCCGCCTTCATGTCGGGAAAGGCATTCAAGGCGAACGCCACAGCCGCATCTGCGGACAAGGGCAGCTGGGTGGCTTCGAGCAAATCGTCAGAGGGGGGTGCCACATCGAGGTTGTCGGCCTCATCGCCGGAGAGTTGAAGCAATTGGGCCAACGCCAACTTGGCGATGGTCACGCCGTTCTCGGCGGAGACGACAGAGCTTTGGTCGGCCGCTTGCTGGGCCAACACATCGTAGAGGTCGCTCTCTGCGGCGGCACCGGCATTCACCAACTTTTGGATGCGGTCGACCTGGCGTCCTGTCGCTTCCGCATTGAGTTGCGCAATCGTCAAGAACTCCTTTTGGAAAAGCACATTGAGGTAGGCTGAGGCCAGGCTCAGGGCCACGTTGTTTTGGGCGATTTCGACGTTGGTTTGGGCCAACTCCAGCCCGAGGCGCGCCCGCCGAAGGTTGAGGTGGTTTTGGAACCCATTGAACAAGGTCAAACCCGAGCTCATGCCGTAATTGCTGGACTGCACTGCGTCGCTGGCAAACTGGTTGGTGAAGGGGTCAATGCGCTGACCGATGTTCACCCCGTAGCTGGAAGAGGCGTTGAGGTTGGGAAGAAAGGCACCCTTCGCGGAGGTCTCGGCAAGCACGCCGCGGACAACGCCAAGCTCGGCTTGCTGAAGTTGAAGGTTGTGCTCCAAGGCGTGCTCCAGACAACGCTGAAGGGTCCACACGTCGTTGCCGGTGCTTTGGGCCACAGCGGATGAACTGAGGCTTCCCACGCAAAAAAGGAAAAGGCTGAAAAAGAAAGGGCGCATGCCCAAAATTACGCCCTCAACCGGCCACATCGGTGGCTTCCTTCCGCTTGCGAAAGACAAACCATGCGAAAAAGGCCATGATGGCGTATGGGATGCCCATCAAATAGAGGATGCCCGAGTTGAGTCCGCGGCCGAGGCTGCCGTCCTCTGCGCTGTCTTCAGCGACGGCTTTGCACATCACACACTGCGCCTCGGCATCCATCGCCAAGACCAACGTAAGGAGTGCAACCGCACATGGAAGCAGCTTTCTCATCACCAAGGGTAGCAGGGTGAGATCATGAAGTAGACCACCACCCCTGTGAAGGTCACGTAGGTCCAAATGGGGTAGGTGATTCGCGCCCACTTGCGGTGCTTTTGGATTTGGTTGCCCAAGCCCAGCAAATACGTGGTGAGCACCATCGGTACGATGGCGATGGACATCAAAATGTGGGTGACGAGCACGAAGAAGTACACCGCACGAATCCATCCTTCCTTGCAGAAGGGGGTGCTTTCCGTGGTCATATGGTAGCTCACGTAACTCACCAAGAACAGGGCGGACAGTGCAAGCGCGGCGGTGTTCAACCGTTGGTGAAGCAGGATGTTCTTGTTTCGGATCGCCCGGTAAGACGCGACGAGGCACAAAAACGCCGAGCCGTTGATCGTGGCGTTGAAGGCGGGAAGCATGTGCAGGAATTCGGCAAGCTCAGGGCTCACCTCCACGCCAGGTAGAAAAAACAACAAGGCCACCACCGCGGGGATGGCAATGCCTGCCACCCACACAAAAATTCGAAGTTGTCGGTTGATTCCCACAGGTTCAGCTTTGGTGCAAAGATGCAACGCACGTCATGAAAGAAAGGTTGATGTGGGACGCAGGTTGCACTCAATGGCGGTCCGTCACCACCAGCGACGCCGCGTCGAGCATCATCGCATCGACCTCCGCAGTCGAGGTCCCGTCATAGAGGCCCCGGATGCGGTTTTCCTGATCGACCAACACAAACGTGTCGCTGTGGAAGAACCCTCCGGCCGCCGTGTCGCTTTCGAGCGCCGTGAGATAATACCCAAACCGCGCTTGGTCGTACAAGTCTTCCTTGTCGCCGGTGAGGAATTTCCAGATGGTGGTGTCCGCACCCAATCGGGTGGCATACGTCTTCAACCGCTCAGGTGTGTCTCGGATGGGGTCCACGCTGTGGCTCATGAGCATGACTTCGTCGTCGAGGTCGTGGCCTTTCAACCAAGCTTGCGTCCGGGCGAGCTGGCTGCTCATGATGGGACAAATCGTGGGGCAGTGCGTGAAGAAGTAGTCGACAATCTTTACTTGACCTTCCACGGTGCGATGGCTGATTTCCACGCTGTCAATGCCGGTGAAGGCGAAGGCGGGGATACGGGCGGCGAAGG
>PKDW01000031.1 GCA_002863145.1 Flavobacteriales bacterium | reverse complement strand
CACAGCATCGAGCACGTATTTGAGGTCGCGCTCAGGATCGACCTCGTGCAGACGGTCGAGGTCGCTGCGGGAACGGATGGTTTCTGGGAAGCGTGGCCCCACTTTCTCGACGAGGTTGTACGGCAGGCCCATGGCTTCGGGGACAACAAGGATGTCGCTGAACAAAATGGCGGCATCCACGCCGTACGCGTCGATGGGCTGAAGGGTCACCTCGGCCGCACGGTCAGGGTTCATCAACAAGTCCTTGAAGCCGCCGACTTCTGCGCGGACGGCACGGTACTCGGGCAAGGTTCTACCCGCTTGACGCATCATCCACACCGGCGGCCTTTCCACCACCTCACCACGGAGGGCACGCAACATCAAATCGTTCATGGGGTCAAAGGTCAGTGCAAAATCTTGAACACCGCCTCTCTGAGGAGCATGCCGTCCGTTGTGGTGGCATTGGATTGTCCTTTGGCCTTTTTGTCGGCATCACGGAGGTACCCAAAGATGCGTTCCACCTTCGCCGGTGCAAAAGCACCTGCGGCACGGGCGTAGTCTCGCACGGCGTAGGGGCTGCATCGCATGGCCTTCGCCGCGGCACCTTCCGATCGGTCTTGCAGGGTTTGGTAGACGAGGACCCGGGCGAAGTAGGCGTGCAGCACGGGCACGACCATCGCAAGCGGCGCGTTCTTGGGGTTGGCCTCGAAGTACTGCACAATGCGGTTGGCCCGTTCAATGTCTTTGTTGCCCAAAGCGCGCTGCAGCTCAAAGACATTGTAGTCCTTGCTGATTCCGATGTGCTGCTCCACATGGTCGGTGGTGACCTTTGTGCCCTCCGGGAGCAAGATTTGGAGCTTGGTCAGCTCATTGGCCACCTTCTGCAGGTTGTTGCCCAAACTCTCGGCGAGCAACTGCGACACGCGGCCGTCCAATTGCAGCCCCTTCCCTTCTGCATAGCCTGCAATCCACTGCGGCAACTTGTGGTCGCGGACTTTGTCGCTCAAAAACAGGGTTCCCTGACGCGACATCGTCTTCACCGCCTTCAATCGGCTGTCGACCTTTTTGTGCGGGTGGGCGAAGACGAGCACCGTCGAAGGGACGGGGTCCTCGGCGTAGGCCGCGAGTTTGGCCATGTCGTCCTTCCGCTTCCACATGCGCATGTCGTGCGCCTCCTTGACCAGCACCAGCTGGCGGTCGGCCATCATGGGAAAGCGACGGGCCGCCGCGAGAACTTCATCCACATCCGTGTCGCGACCGTAGAGCACGGTTTCATTGAAATCCTTGAATCCCTCGTCCACCACCGTGTCCAACAAGGCCTGCACGATTTCCGTGATGAAAAAGGGCTCCTCGCCGTGCAATACGTAGATCGGAGAGAGCTTTTCCGAAGTGATGTTGCGTACGATTTGGCGATGCGGCATGTCCACGAAGGTACTGCCTTGAGAAGTAGATTCGTGGCATGGATTCCCCAATGCCTTCGCTGAAGTGGCCCGTTGCGCCGCTTCAAACAAGACAGCCCGACAAAGGCAAGATCGAGGCCCTGTGCTTTGCCCGAAAGAAGTGGGTGGTGTTGGAGCCGGAAGAGTGGGTGCGCCAGCATGTCATTCACCACTTGAATGCCGTCCTTGGCTACCCGTTGGGATGCATGTCGGTGGAGCATCAACTGACGCTCAACGGCATGTCGCGCCGTGCCGACATTGTGGCGTTCACCCCTGACGGCACCCCGCGTATCCTCGTGGAGTGCAAGGCGCCCACCGTGGCACTCAACCAAGATGCTGTGTCTCAGGCGGCACGCTACAACTTGGTGCTCCGCGTCCCCGTCTTGCTCGTGACCAATGGATTGAAGCACGCGGCGTTTGGGCTTGATGACAACGGGCACGCCTCCCCCCTCGCCCAACTTCCAGATTGCCCAGGCCTTTGAGGGCGGTCCTTGCGTACTTTCGCGACGCAATGAAGATCACAGACATTCTCGCAGTGGCCGGCAAGCCTGGCCTGTATCAAGTGTTGGCCTCTGGAAGCGCCAGCATCGTAGTGGAAAGCATGGTGGACGGCAAGCGCTCAAGCGTGCCCGGCACTGCCCGCGTGAGCAACCTCGCAGACATCACCATGTACACCCACGATGACGATGTGCCCCTGTTGGACATCCTCAACCGCATGCACGACGCCCAAAAAGGCGCCGAAGGTCCCTCTCACAAGGACGCAGCGCAGACCATTCGTGACTTCGTCGACGGCATTGTCCCCGAACTCGACCACGACCGCGTGTACCACAGCGATTTGAAGAAGCTCGTGCAGTGGTACAACCTGCTCGTAAGCAAGGGGGGCTTCCCTCTCGAAGCCCCTGAGAAGCCGGAGGAAACGGCTGCGGAAGAAGCGCCCAAGAAGGAAGCCAAGGCTGAGAAGAAGCCTGCGAAGAAGGCGGCAGCGAAAAAACCTGCGGCCAAGAAGTCGACCAAGAAAAAAGAAGCCTGAGCATGAAGGTCACAGTGATTGGGGCGGGCACGATGGGCAACGGCATTGCCCACGTCTTTGCGCAGTCCGGCCACGATGTGGTCGTGATGGACCGTTCGGCAGACGCCCTGGAGCGCGCCTTGGCCACCATCGGCAAGAACATGGACCGCATGGTCGCCAAGGAGAAAATTTCTGCGGCAGACAAAGACGCGGCGCTGGGTCGGTTGACCACCTCCACGGATTTGACGGCGGCGGTGGCCCACGCCGAATTGGTGGTGGAAGCGGCCACCGAAAACGTCGACTTGAAGCTGAACATTTTCGCGGACCTCGACGCGGCTGCACCCGAAGGCTGCATCCTCGCCACCAACACAAGCTCGATCAGCATCACGCGCATTGCTGCCGCAACAGGTCGTCCTGGCAAGGTCATTGGCATGCACTTCATGAACCCTGTGCCTGTGATGAAGCTGGTGGAAGTCATCCGCGGCTACGCCACAAGCGACGCAACGTGCAAGGAGGTCATGGAACTCAGTGCCCAGCTTGGCAAGGTCCCTGTGGAAGTGAACGACTACCCCGGATTTGTGGCCAACCGCATCCTCATGCCGATGATCAACGAGGCCATCCTCACCCTTCATGAGGGCGTGGCGGGCGTCGAAGAAATCGACACGGTGATGAAGCTCGGCATGGCGCACCCCATGGGACCGCTTCAGCTGGCAGACTTCATCGGCCTCGACGTGTGTCTCAGCATCCTGCGCGTGTTGCACGACGGGTTGGGCCAGGACAAGTACGCTCCCTGCCCCCTGCTTGTCAACATGGTGACCGCGGGCAAGCTTGGCGCAAAGTCTGGCGAAGGATTCTACATCCACACCCGCGGTTCCAAGGACCTCGTGGTCGCCCCCACGTTCGCGAAATAAGTCGCGCTCAGCATGAGTGACACGATGCATCCGACGCGACGGCAAACGTCGTTTGGATGATTTGAGCTCACGGCTTCCCGGGGCGAAGAGCCCAATGTGGAACGTTTGGGTTTTGCGCGAAACGGAAGAGCACACCGGCACAACATGTGGGAGCGTGGCCGGGTCGTCTCCAGCAGTGGCACCGTCGTGGTTCGATAGGAACGCGTGGCTGTGGAGACGGGTGACACCTGCCAAATCCCGCCTCACACGGACCATTGGATGGAACCGGACGGCTGGATGGAAATCGTCTTGATGTCCACCCCCCCGACGGACTGATTCGGCTTCCGTTATCTTGCCCCACATGGCCACTCCAAATACGAACGCCCCTTGGCGTCACCGCCTTCACACCGTCATTTTTGAAGCGGACACCCCCGCGGGGAAACGCTTCGACGTCGCCTTGCTGTGGGCCATTCTCCTCAGCGTGGGTGCCGTGCTTGTAGAAAGTGTGGCCTCCGTTCGTGCCACTTACGGGGAAGAATTGCGTGCCCTTGAATTCGTCTTCACCGGTGTGTTCACCGTGGAGTACGTCCTTCGTCTCGTCGCGGTCAAACGACCCTTGAAATACGCGTTCAGCTTCTACGGCTTGGTGGACCTGTTGAGCATCCTGCCGACGTTTGTGGAGGTGTTGCTGCCCGGAGCGGCGAGCCTGCGGGTTGTGAGGATGCTCCGGCTGTTGCGGGTGTTCCGCGTGCTGAAATTGGTCGGGTTCCTCCGTGAAGCCCAAATCCTGAAAGACGCCCTGCGCGCCAGCCAACGCAAAATCGTGGTCTTTCTCTCCGCTGTTTTGGTGCTCGTCACATTGCTCGGAACCCTGGTGTACATGGTGGAAGATGCAGAAGCCGGCTTCACGAGCATCCCGAGGAGCATGTATTGGGCCATCGTCACGGTGACCACCGTGGGGTATGGAGACATCGCTCCCCAAACGGTTCCCGGTCAGATCATTGCCTCACTGATGATGATCCTTGGCTACGCCATCTTGGCTGTGCCTACAGGCATTGTGGGCGCCGAACTCGCCCGCACGACGCGCGTGGAAACCAACACCCAGGCATGTCCCGGATGCGGTGCAGAGGGCCACGACGACGACGCCGCGTACTGCAAGCACTGCGGACACGCACTTTAGGGGTTCGGTCACCTCGCGACAGGGCTTGTCGTTCACGGGTGGGTGTGTATTTTGGTCCCCAAACCGGCGCCAAGCGCCTCAGCCCTGAATCATGACACAACCGACTCGCCTGTTCGATTTCCCACGTTACCAGTTGGCCACCAAGCCCTTGGACGTGATGATGACCATGCCCAACTACGGCAACCGTGTGACCTACTCCACCGCCCAGTTTGTGGACGAGATGGATGCCGTGTCACGCGGCCTCATTGCCATGGGGCTTCAGGCCGAGGAAAAAGTGGCCTTGATCAGCCACAACAACCGCTGCGAGTGGAACGTCATGGACCACGCCATCATGCAGGCGGGCGCCATCGACATTCCGATCTATCCCACGATGACGGAAGAGGATTACAAGTACATCCTCAACCACAGCGAATCCAAGTACTGCTTTGTCAGCAGCGAGGAGCTTTACAACAAGGTCATGGCGGTCAAGGCCGAATGCCCCACCTTGGAAGAAGTGTTCACGTTTGAGGATGTGAAGGGGGCACGCCGCTGGACCGAAGTCGCCAAGGCCGGTTCGGACGCCCAGCAAGCGGAGCTCGAAGCCCGTCGCGATGCGGTGGATCCTGCCCAGCTCGCGACCATCATCTACACGTCGGGAACGACGGGCCTTCCCAAGGGCGTGATGCTGTCCCACAACAACGTGGCGAGCAACGTGCTCATCGCCGAGCCTCGCGTGCCTGCGGTGGACCCCAACATGGACTACCGCGTGCTGAGCTTCTTGCCGGTGTGCCACATTTTTGAGCGGATGCTACACTACCTGTACATCTACATGGGCGCCCAAATCCACTTCGGCGAGAGCCTCGAAACGATCAAGGAGGACCTCAACCACACGCAGCCCATCATGTTCACGGCGGTGCCTCGTTTGTTGGAGAAATTCTACGACGGCATCGTGGCCAAAGGACGTGCCGCGGGCGGCGTGAAGTCAGCCATCTTCAACTGGGCCGTCGGCGTGGCCCTCGAGTGGGACCCCAACAAAGGCGGCTTCTACCAAATCAAGCTCAACCTCGCCCGCAAGCTCGTCTTCGGGAAGGTCAAAGAGGCGCTCGGCCTCAGTGGCATTCAAGCTGTGGCCTCGGGTTCAGCCGCCCTCCAACCCCGCCTCGCCCGTTTCTTCAACGGTGCCGGCATCACGGTCCTCGAAGGCTACGGCCTCACAGAGACCTCACCTGTGGTCAGCGTGAATACGACCAACGGTGCCAACATGCTGAAGATTGGCAGCGTGGGCAAGCTCGCGGATGGCGTTGACGT
>PKDW01000082.1 GCA_002863145.1 Flavobacteriales bacterium | reverse complement strand
CTGGAGTCGCGCGGAGGCCTGGCTGAGGCCCAAAGAACTGCCAGTCAAAGGGAGGTGCACATGTACCAGAGACGTCCTGGCAAAATGGGAAAGGGGCTTGGCAAAACCACCGGTTGGATTCATCGGAACACGCTGAAGCAGCGCGGCGTCAAGCAGTGGAGCGGTGTGTCTTACGATCGCGTGGACGACCAGGGATTTCACGTGACCTTGGGGGACGGCACCTCGCATGTGCATGCGGTGGACCACGTGGTGGTGTGCGCAGGCCAAGTGTCTTTTGTACCCAGCGATTTGTCCCACCCCAACCTGACGGTCATAGGCGGGGCCAAGGATGCCACGGGGTTGGATGCGCAACGTGCCATCCTTGAAGGCATGGTGCCAAAGGGGTGACACTTTTTGAGGCCACTCGGGCTCGAGGTCAAGTCGTTCAATCGGATTGCAGCCCGGCGACGGCGTGTGCTGCGCGTCTCATGAGCGTGGCGGGGTCGTCTTCCTTGGTGTGTTGCAGGGGCGCGCCCACACGCACGCGAACCGTACTCCTTGAAGGACCGATGAGCCATGCTCCCGGTCTCAAGCGTTCCCAAGTCCCTGAGATGTGCATGGGCACGATGGGCGCTTCTGCAGCTTTGGCGAGGTGAAAGGCCCCTTTTTTGAAGGGCCTGAGGTTTCCGTCTTCGCTGCGTGTGCCTTCGGGGAAGACCAAGACGCTGCGGCCTTGTTTCAAGGTGTCGGTCAATTGATGGACGGCCTTGTCTGAAGAGGCACGGTTGCCACGCTCCACGAACACCGTGCCGGCCAATTCATTGAGCTTTCCAAGCAAAGGCACTTTTCGCACGCTGGCTTTGCTCAAGAACACTATGGGCGTGGGACTGGCGGCAAAAGCAGCATTGATGTCAAGCAAGCTGGTGTGGTTGGCCACCAACACGACGCCCTGCTGTTGGTCTGCCAGCGCTTGCGCTTCGGGGTGGACGTTGATGTCCAGTTTGGCACCAAGGATGACTTGAAGCAGCGGACGGCTCCACATTTGGCGCCCCACCTGCCACATCACCCAGTCGCCGTTGTGGGCGTTCAGGGCCATGGCGATCAATCCGGTGATGCTGCACAAGGCCGTGTGAAGGATGGCCAGCACCGTTTTCAGTGGGGCAAGAATCCAGCCTGCGATGTTCATGGGGTGGGGTTGTTCGTCAGTTCCTTCCATTCGCCTGTGCCCAATTCACCCAGTTCCCAATCGCCCATGGCCACGCGAATGAGTCGCAGCGTGGGGAGTCCAACGGCTGCAGTCATGCGCCGAACTTGCCTGTTTTTGCCCTCGTGCAGGGTCAATTCCAACCAAGAATCAGGCACGCACTTTCGAGCGCGAATGGGTGGGGTACGCGGCGGCCACGAAGGGTTGATGATGCGCGCCGAGCAACCTTGGGTGATGAACGACTTCCCCTTGATGCGAAGCGTCATAGGCACCTTCAATTGCGCCAATTGTTCAGGGGACGCCTCACCCTCTACTTGGACGTGGTAGGTGCGGGCATGGCCCTCCTTGGGGTCGAGCAAACGGGTCTTGAGGCGGTTGTTGTTGGTGAACAGCAACAATCCCTCACTGTCTGCATCCAACCGACCAATGGAGTACACATCTTGGCCAAAGGGCAACTCCAAACTGCCCCACCCACGCCTGTTCCCTTCGTCGGAGTGTTGACTCAGGATGCCAAAGGGCTTGTTCAGCATGTACAGATGATGGGACACGTCAGGCAGAATGAATCTCGATGGGACTGGCTGCGAAGCTAACGGAGAAACGGCGAGGAGGTGTCGTACTTTTGAAGCTCGGTTGACTCTGCCGCCTCACTTGTGGGGAGGAAAGTCCGGACAACATAGGGAGCCACACTTTTTGAAAGGAAAGGCGCGTTCAACGGAACGTGACAGACAGTGCCACAGAGATTTAAACCGCCGATGGCCTTCGGGCACAGGCAAGGCTGAAAAGGTGAGGTAAGAGCTCACCAGCGCAAGGGTGACCTTGCGGCTTGGGCAAACCTTGTGGGTTGCAAGACCATGTAAACTGGCGTTCGAAGGCGTCCCGCTTGAGTCAGAGGGTAGGTCGCGTCAGATCAATGGCAGAGCCCTTCGGGGAACAGAATCCGGCTTACACCGTGTTTTGAAGGGAGGTGCGGAAACGCATCTCCCTTCTCCATTTTGCAGCTGTCCCACTTGAATTTGTATTTGCAATAGATGGGCTTGAATTGAGATGTCTATTTTTACCTATTCTCAGGCTTTGCTTATGAATTACCTCTCCAAACATTGTATTGAAAATGGCAAAAATTGATTTGACTGCCAAGGAAGCGGCTTCGTTGAAGCGGCACTTCCAAAAGGAGCACCTTCGTTTGACCGCGGCATTGGACCATGTTGAAACGATGCTGGCCAAACTTGGTGCGCCCACCAAAGCTTTGACGGAGCCTGCCAAGAAAGTCACCACGATGACGGCAAAGGGTGTGCCCGCCAAAAAGCGCGGTCCCAAAAGCATCTGGGGCGCCTTCATCCAGAAGCGATTGCGAGCCCGAAACCGCCCCATGAGCTACGACGAATTGATTGCCGATGCGATGTCGATTCACAAGATTCCTGAATCGCGTCACAAGTCCGCGAAAGCGAGCATTTTGAATTCGGCGTTCCGACTGCGTACGGTCCACGGAAAAATCACGACGGTGGGACGCGCCGGGAAAAAAGACAAAATGGTGGTGTTGACCAAGTGGTTGGAGGCCGACGGGCAGTTGAAACCTCAATACGGCAAGGCCTTCAAGTCAGCCATGGGCGGAAAGGCGCAACGGGTGGACATGGCTTCCATTCCCGTCAGTGCCTACGAAGAGGACTGATGGAAGCTTTTTTTCGTGAGTCAGAACCGACTTAACCCAAGAAGGGGTAGCGATAGTCCGTGGGGGACACCAAGGCTTCCTTGATGGTTCGGGGGCTCACCCAGCGGAGCAAGTTCAAGTAGGATCCGGCCTTGTCGTTGGTTCCAGACCCACGGGCGCCACCAAAGGGCTGCTGGCCCACGACGGCACCGGTGGGTTTGTCGTTGAGGTAGAAGTTGCCTGCGGCATTCTCCAGTTTTTTGGCGGCGAGGTCCAAAGCGTAGCGGTCTTGAGAGAACACGGCGCCCGTGAGTGCGTACTCCGAGGTGGAATCCACCAAGTCCAATACGTCTGCAAATGCGTTTTCGGTGCTGTCGTCGTAGACGTACACGGTGAGCACAGGGCCAAAAATTTCCTCCACCATGCTTTTGAAATGTGGATTTGAGGTTTCAATGACCGTAGGCTCCACGAAGTACCCCACACTGTCGTCGCATCCGCCCCCTGCGATGACCTCCGCATCCGAAGCTGCATTGGCGTAGTCGATGTAGCCCTTGATTTTGTCAAAGGCACGACGGTCGATGACCGCGTTGATGAAGTTCCCGAAGTCCTCGGGCGACCCCATGCGAAGGGTGGCGAGTTCGGCTTGCATTTCAGCCTTGATGGCAGGCCAAAGTGAGGCAGGCATGTATGCGCGGGAAGCGGCACTGCATTTTTGGCCTTGGAACTCAAACGCCCCGCGGATCAAACCCGTCACCACGGCACTGACGTTGGCACTGGGGTGGGCCACAACGAAGTCCTTGCCGCCCGTTTCCCCCACTATGCGGGGGTAGCTGCGGTACATCTCCAAGTTCTCACCGATGGTCTTCCAAAGGTGGCGGAACACGCCTGTGGACCCAGTGAAGTGCAATCCCGCGAATTCGCGGTGTTTGAAGACCACATTTCCGGCCACAGGACCATCGCATGTCACCATGTTGATGACGCCATCTGGCAAGCCAGCCTCTTGGAAAATCTCCATGATGACCTGGGCGCTGTAGACCTGAGTGTCGGAGGGCTTCCACACCACCACGTTGCCCATCAAAGCCGCCACGGCGGGGAGGTTGCCGGAAATGGCGGTGAAGTTGAAGGGGGTTATGGCGAAGACAAATCCTTCAAGCGGACGGTACTCCAACCGGTTCCAAATGCCGTCGGCGGATTCTGGTTGTTGCGCGTGGATCTCTTGGGCGAAGTAAGCGTTGAAGCGCAGAAAGTCGGCAAACTCACAAGCAGCGTCGATTTCAGCCTGGAAGCAATTCTTGCCTTGCGACAACATCGTTGCGGCATTGATCTTGGCCCGGTAAGGAACTGCGATGAGGTCGGCTGCTTTCAAGAACACGGCAGCGCGGTGCTCCCATCCCAAGTTTGCCCAAGACTTGCGGGCCTCCAATGCGGCATCAATGGCTTGGGTCACATGGGCCTCGGTGCCGTAGCTGAAGTGCCCCAACACTTTGCCGTGTTCGTGGGGTGGCGTCATGGCCCGTTTGTCGTCGGTCGTGACGCGTGCAGCGCCCAAGTACATCGGGACCTCAATGGGAGGTTGGTTGTACATGGTTTGGTATGCCGCCTGAAGGGCTTCCCGCTCAGGTGTGCCCGGTGCATAGCTGAGCACGGGTTCGTTGATGGGGTAGGGTACGTTGAAAGTTCCGTGGGCCATTGTGAATGATTTGAGGCCCAAAACTACGGCGCTTCCCGTCCTCGCCCCGTCCTTCGTTTTACACAACGAAGCTCCTGTTCATGTCAGCCTTTTTCCGTTTTGTCACGCCGGACTGGTTTTGCAGATTTCACGCGCCCTTTGTCACATTGGGGTTGTGGCTCGTGGTTGCCTTCACATGGTCGCCATTCCAAGCTTGGGGCCAGCGGGATGTGTCGCCTGAAGAAGTGAGGGCGCAGGCCATGCAGGCTTTCGAAAGAGAGGAATGGGAATTGGCGCACCGCAGAATGGCGGAACTGCTCAGTTTGGATGGCACGGATGTGTTTCTTCAAATGCGGTATGCGGCGACTTTGTTGCACGACGTGCGGACGAGAGACGAGGTCATCCAGCGCTTGGCGTCGCTCGCCGACGCGGGAAATCTGAAGGGGGAAGGGTGGTACTGGTGGGGACGGGCATGGATGCTTCAGGGAGAGCCACAGTTGGCGGAAACGGCGCTGCTGAAAGCCTTGGGTGAGGCGGACAAAAAGACCCCATGGCGGGATGCATGTTCTTTGGCCCTCGCCCAAGCTCGGGAGATGCCTTTGGCCTTTGCCGAGCGGCAGGCCCTTCAAAAGTTGGACGCGGTCAGCGTTCCAGTGATGTCCTTCCACCGCTACATCCAATGGGAGAGACAAGGCGTCCGGGTCATGCTCGCGCCCCAGCAAGTGCACTCCAAACTGGACAAGAAGTCGAGGTTGTCTGCACCGGTCACCTTTTGGCGGGGAGAAAAGGAACTGTTTTGCCACAGTTTGGGCGCCAAAGGAGCGCACGGCTTGGACATTTACATGGCCACCTTGGACGACGAAGGGGCCTTTTCTGGAACGACCGTACTCCCGGATCATGTGAACTCGCCTTACGACGACCTGAATCCCGTGTGGGATCCATCCACGCAATGCCTTGTGTTTGCGAGCAACCGTCCAGGAACTGTGGGGGGATTTGACCTGTTCCAAACTTGTCGGCAACGAGGCGTCTGGAGCACGCCCACTTCGCTGGGCCCCATGTTCAATTCGGTGCACGATGACCTGGCCTACTACCCACCTTACGGTGAGGCCTCGGGGTGGTTGGTGACCGGCAGGCAGGGGGAGTACGGCGGTGTGGAAGTTTGGGAAGTGGTACTCCATGGTGCTCCGTGGATTCCGGTCAATTTGAACACCCAATGGGTGGTCTCGGGAGAGGTCGTTCCCGGGACGATGACCCTCGCCGATGCCCAAACCAATGAGCCCCTTGCCGTGGTCGGGTTGGAACAGGAGAGAGGCCAATGGAATGTGGTGGTCGGCGCGGGACAAATTCTGCGGTACAGCTTTGAAACGACGGGCGGAGACATCGTGGAGGGGACCTACGCCGTCCCTTATGCGGACGCCCCCTCCTCGGTGACCCAATCCATGGTCATGACCACAGTGGATGGTGCCCTCTTCTTGGACGCGCGTCCGTTGACGCAGGAAGCCGTCCCCAATCCCGATTTGGCTTGGGGTTGGGATTTGGTGCTCGATCAAATCCATGAAGTGGAGGTCGAAGCATGGG
>PKDW01000012.1 GCA_002863145.1 Flavobacteriales bacterium | reverse complement strand
GCCATCACGGCACCCTCGGACAAGGGCTTGAACGTGCCCGCACCAACATGAAGGGTCAACCGGTTCAAGGGCAACCCCGCCGAGGCGAGCTCGCCCAGAAGGACCTCGTCGTAATGCAGTCCCGCGGTCGGCGCCGCCACACTTCCGGGGGTCAGGGCGAACACCGTTTGGTAATCCTGGCGGTCTTGGTCTTCCGCAGCCCTTTTCATGTAGGGAGGCAGCGGGGTCTGGCCCAAATCGTCCAACACCTCCGCAAACGTGCTCACGCCCTGCGCGCCATGCCACGACAACCGAACCACGCGGTTGCCGTCAGGGGCATCTTCTTCTCGGGCGATCTGCAATTCGTGGCGCTGGCCCGAAGCCTTGGCCGTGCCGTCCGACCACCGCTTGGCGTTGCGTACCATGGCCTTCCAAGCCACAGGCTGGGTGGACGACAACACCTCTTCCACTGCCCCTTCTGCAGGCGACAGCAAGAAGATTTCCAACTGCCCACCTGTAGGTTTGGTGGCCAAGATCCGTGCGTGCAACACCCGCGTGTCGTTGGCCCACAAGCCATCGACGACGCCGTTCGCCAAATGGCGCGGCAAATCTTCAAACGTGCCGTGGCTCACATTCCCTTCGGCACCCATCACCGCCATACGCGCCATGCGCCTGGGTTCGAGGGGATGTTTGGCGATGGCCTCCTCTGGCAAGTGATATTGAAATTCACTTGAGTTCACCACCCAAAGGTACCCTCACCCTACCTTCGTAAGACCATGGGCAAGCATCTCATTGTCGGCGCCTCCGGGCAATTGGGCATCGAGCTCATGCTCGGCCTGCAACAACGCTACGGGGTCGATGCTGTGCTTCTCTCGGACGTCCGGCCCTCGCCGCATCCCGAAGCGGCCAAAAGCATGTTCATCGCAGCCGACGCCACAGACTTGGACGCCCAACGCGCCATTCTGGAAGGCCATGACGTGGAAGTCGTGTACAACCTGGTGGCCATGCTTTCGGCGAAAGGTGAGGTCAACCCCATGGCCGCATGGAGTTTGAACATGGACCCCCTGCTTCACACCCTCGAACTCGCGCGAGAAGGGCGGGTGAAACGCGTGTTTTGGCCGAGTTCCATTGCAGTGTTTGGGGCCGATGCCTCCAAGGATGGCACGCCTCAAAACGCAGCGCTCTTGCCCACCACGATCTACGGCGTGTCCAAAGCGGCCGGAGAATTGTGGTGCAAATACTACCACGACAAGTTTGGGGTGGACGTTCGAAGCATCCGTTACCCCGGCTTGATTGGGTTCCGATCCATGCCCGGCGGGGGAACGACGGATTATGCGGTGGACGCCTTCCATTGTGCCCAAGCCGGACAGCCCTTGACATGCTACCTCGATGAAAACGAGCGGTTGCCCATGATGTCCATGCACGATGCCGTTCGCGGCACCATGGAATTGATGGAGGCACCCTCGGAATGCATCCGCATTCGGACCTCCTACAACCTCAGTGGGTGCGATTTCACCCCCTGTGAATTGACCCGCGCCTTGCAGCAACGTGTGCCGGGGTTTGATACTGTGTACGCCCCTGACCACAGGCAAGAAATCGCCGCTTCTTGGCCCAACAGCTTGGATGACAGCGACGCGAGACGTGACTGGGGATGGTCCCCTCGTCACGACTTTCAGGGCTTGGTGGCGCATGTGCTCGATGGCTTGACACAACAATCCCGCGTTGACAAGCCAGTGGTGAATATGTGACGCTCCTTGTTTTGGGTTTTATTTTCGTATCCTAACCTTGAACTGAGCGCCTATGGATTCCTTGCACATCAGCAACAGCCTGACCCGGCAGAAAGAAAAATTTGAGCCACTCAATCCCCCTTTCGTGGGCATGTATGTGTGCGGGCCAACGGTGTACAGCAACGTTCACCTCGGCAACGTCAGGACCTTCCTGACGTTTGACATCGTTTACCGCTACTTGCAGCACCTTGGATACAAGGTTCGCTATGTACGCAACATCACCGATGTCGGCCACTTGACAGGCGACACGGACGATGGGGAAGACAAGATTGGCAAGAAGGCCCGCCTCGAAAACCTCGAGCCGATGGAGGTGGTGCAGAAGTACACCAACGACTTTCACGACGTGATGGATGTGTTCAACATCCTTCGCCCTTCCATTGAGCCCACGGCCACGGGTCACATCGTGGAACAAATCGAGGCCATCCAGAAAATCATCGACAACGGCTACGCCTACGAAGTCAACGGCAGCGTGTATTTCAGCGTACGCACCTTCAGCGACGATCATCCCTACGGCGAGCTGTCTGGGCGAAAAATCGACGAGCTCATGAACAACACACGTGATCTGGACGGTCAAAGCGAAAAGCGCGATCCCTTGGATTTTGCCCTTTGGAAAGCCGCCGATGCGAGTCACCTCATGCAATGGCCTTCACCCTGGGGACGAGGCTTCCCTGGATGGCACTTGGAGTGTTCCGTGATGAGCACCAAATACCTCGGAGAGAAGTTTGACATTCACGGAGGTGGCATGGACCTCAAGTTCCCACATCACGAGTGTGAGATTGCCCAAAATGTAGGTGTCACCGGATGCGATTGCCCCGTGAACTATTGGATGCACGGCAACATGTTGACCGTCAATGGCCGCAAAATGGCCAAGTCCGAAGGCAATGGGTTCACCCCCGATGAGCTCATCACCGGAAACCACAAGTTGCTCGACAAAGGCTACTCGGCGATGACAGTGCGGTTCTTCATGTTGATGGGGCATTACGCGAGCACCTTGGACTTCAGCAACGAAGCTTTGCAAGCGGCCGAAAAGGGACTTTCCAAGCTGGAAAAGGCCGTGGACACCCTGGCCAAACTGACCCCTTCAAGCGGAGAAGCCTCGTTCGACGCCAAGGAGTTTGGGGCGAAGTGTGCGGCCGCGATGAACGACGACTTCAACACGCCTATCCTGATTGCCACCTTGTTTGAAGGCGTGAAAATCATCAACGGGGCGGCGGCTGGACTCGTGGCGCTGACCGCCGAGGACATCGCCTCGCTGCAAGACACCTTCCACGCCTACCTGCGCGAGGTGCTCGGCATCCAAGCAGAGAAAAACATCGGAGAAGGCGGTGGAAACGAGGGAGAAACTGGTGCCCTCCTCGATTTGATTGTGGACATCCGTACCCAAGCCAAGGCGAACAAAGAATGGGGCACGGCGGACAAAATCCGAGACGTACTCGCCGCCCATGGCATCACCATTCAAGACGGCAAGGATGGCAGTTCCTGGACGCGTGGGTAACCGATGGGCTTGGGTCATGGCCGCCCTCTTCCTCTCCTGCAACGCAGAGGAAAACAAGAAACCGAACGCCGAGTCGGACACCCCGGTGAAGACTCAGGTTTCTGCGCCTTCCTTTGATGCCGACTCGGCCTACGCCTATGTGGCACAGCAGGTGGCGTTTGGACCTCGCGTTCCCAACACGCCGGAACACGCCGCCTGTGCGTCGTGGCTGGCCAGTGAATTGGAACGACATGGCGCTGAGGTGACCGTACAAGAGGGGCGCGTACGTGCATTTGACGGCACCATCCTCAACATGAAGAACATTGTAGGGACGTTTCATCCCGAATCACGAGACCGCATCCTGTTGTTCGCCCATTGGGACACAAGGCCCTTTGCCGACAAGGACACGGTGAGGCTGCGCGAGCCGATTGACGGCGCCAACGACGGTGCTTCCGGGGTTGGCGTGCTGCTGGAAATCGCAAGGCAACTCGGGCTTGGATGCGCCGATGTTGGCGTGGACATCGTGTTCTTTGATGCGGAAGACTACGGCAGGCCCGAATGGCTTCCCGCCATGCCAGACGGGTACAAAACGTGGTGTCTCGGAAGCCAATTTTGGGCGGAGAACCCGCACCGCTTTGGCTACCGGGCACGCTTCGGCATCTTGCTCGACATGGTGGGTGCCGGCGACGCCGTGTTTCATCAAGAGGGCACCAGTCTTCGCTACGCCCCGCATGTCGTGCGGAAAATTTGGAAGCGCGCGGCGGATTTGGGGTTCGGTGATCGCTTCGATCCCTCCCCCACCCCTCCAACGGTGGACGACAACCTCTTCGTGTCCGAATTGGCGGGCATTCCCAGTGCCAACATTGTGGACTACCGCACCCAAGTCCAGCCCATGGGCTACGGACCCTTCCACCACACCCATGCCGACAACATGGACGTGATTGACCGAGAGACGCTCGCGCAAGTCGGCGCCACCGTGTTGTCGGTGGTTCGTCAACCCTGAATCATCCACTGACGGATGTCAGAAACCGCAAGGCGGGCATGTTCTCCGCCCCAAGTCGGCAAGTACCTTGGATGCGATGTTTCTGAGATCCCTTTGCGTGCTGCTTTGGACCCTCCTCGCGATGGCCAGTCCTGCGTTGTATGCAGAGGCATTGGTGCCCACCTCGGAGACCTCTTTGGACCAAGGAGATCGCCTCCGGCGAGAGGGCAAATGGGTGCAAGCCCTGTCCGCTTATCGAAGCGCAGCCTCGCTCCCACTCACAGGCTGTGAACAAGCACGGATTCAATTGGGCATGGCTGCCGTGCAATGGCATGCCGGCAACCTTGCGGAATGCCAACCCCACCTCAGTGAAGCCTCTTTTTCATGCAACACGTGTACGCCCCAGTTCCGGACAGACATGGCACTCGAATTGGCCGAACTCATGGTTCGGTGTGGCATGACTGGAGACGCCCTGCACGTTTTGCAGCGCGAACGCGACCTGCACCCCGTCCCGTCCAAAACCCACGAGGTGGAAGTGGCGCTGCTCGAACTGCACTTCGCCGAAGGGCATTGGAACGACGTCTGGACAGGTGCGCGCAACGTCGAAAGCACCCGTGCCGAAGGCCTGCGTTTGCAAGCCGGTGTCATGCTTGGCTCACCCTTGTCGCAACTTCCCGTCAAGGACTACCTCAAGCGGACAACGCCGGTGAATCGACGCGAAGTCGTTTCTGAATTGACCCACCTTCACACCATGTTGGCGGGCATGGGACGCGCCCAAGAGGCATGGCAACTGGCCCAGCTCATGAGCATGGTGCACAATCCTGCGGACGACCCTGAGGCCTGGACCGTGGCGCAGTTGCGGATGGCCACCTCCGCCGAGCGCGCCATGCAGCCCCTCGATGCGCTCCTTGCCTTTCACGAAGCCGCCCGTGTGGCCGAAAAACTCGAAGACCTCCCCCTCCGAGCGCGCATTGCCCGCGAGCAGGCAAGGTTTGAGCAGGCGCGAGGTGCTTCGGACGAGGCGCTTCGTCACCTGATGTTGGCAGACAGCCTGACACTGGCCATGCTTCATGGGGTCCACCAAGAACGCGAGCCACGTGCTTTCCAGTCGCATCCGGTGCTGCACTCAGACCCATTCGAACTTGCCGCGGACGAAATGATGCACGCCACCACCTCGCCGGGCGCGTGGCCCTTTGCATGCGCGCTGATTCTCTTGGGGCTGCTGGCTGCGGCCTTGCGCGCCAATGAACTCAAAAAGTCCTTGCGCAAAGAGCGCGTCCGGGCGTTTCGCATGCAGCGCATGATCCACACTGAGGTCGATCCTTTTGCCGAAATGGCCAAGCCCCTCTCTGAAGTCGGCGTCAACGAACAAGGGCAAGTCGAAGAGGTCCTTACACGACCCGACAGGCTGGACTTTGACGACATCATCGCCTCCCTCGAGATGGACCACGGCATCGCCGTGGAATGGGAATTCCAAGGCACCCAAGAAGGCCAGGACGCCCCTGAAGGCTTACTTTCCTTGCTCTCTGTGACCCTGAAGCGCCTGCTTGAGGGCGACGCCTCCACCTCGCCTTTTGCCGGACGCATCCGCAACGATTGGCATGGCATCCACGTGGAAATTGAAGGACCGGAGACGGCGAGCACGCGTGAACTGCAACGGATGTTTGCAGGCGGAACCCACAGCTCACGCTGGAATCCTGTGCTCGTCCAAATTGAAAAGCTCGCCGGCAGATTCACAGTCGAAAAACGAGGGACAGGGGATCTCGCCTTGACCTTCATGTTGCCCCATCGCGGCGAGGCGCGTTGAGTGCGTTATCGCTCGCCCGCGAATTGATCCAAGAAGCGGCGGTCGTTTTCGAAGAAGTGACGCAAATCGCCGATTTGGTAACGCAGCATGGTGATGCGTTCGATGCCCATGCCAAACGCAAAACCGCTGTACACCTCCGGGTCGATGCTACTTGCCTTCAACACATTGGGATCCACCATCCCACAACCCAAAATCTCGAGCCA
>PKDW01000151.1 GCA_002863145.1 Flavobacteriales bacterium | reverse complement strand
TTCATGAGCTTCATGGGCATTGAAATTTGATCAGACATGACGACCACGCTGATTCTGACCATCGCCTTCTTCCTCACGGTCATCTTGATGCTCGTGAGCCTGCTTCTGTTTGTGAAGGCCAAACTCTCGCCCGCGGGCAAACTCAAAATCACCATCAACGGAGAGCAGACGCTCGAAGTCGACGGGGGCTCAACGCTGCTGACCACCTTGGGCAACAGCGGGGTGTTCTTGCCATCCGCTTGCGGCGGAGGTGGCACGTGCGTCCAGTGCAAGTGCCAAGTGAACACGGGCGGAGGCTCCATTCTCCCCACAGAGACACCCCACTTCTCACGCAAGGAGGTTGCCGACAACTGGCGCCTCGGTTGCCAGGTGAAAGTGAAGGAGGACATGGACATCCAAGTTCCCGAGGAGGTGTTTGGCATCAAGAAGTGGGAATGCGAGGTGGTGTCCAATTACAATGTGGCCTCCTTCATCAAGGAGTTTGTGGTGCGCTTGCCGGAAGGTGAGACGCTCGACTTCGAAGCTGGAGGGTACATCCAGGTCGACGTTCCGGCCACAACCGTGGATTACAAGAACTTCGACATCACTGCCCACCCAGACCACCATCCAGATCCCAATACGTTCCAGTCTGAATGGGACAAGTTTGGGCTGTGGGACCTCAAGATGGTGAACGACGAGCCGATCGTCAGGGCCTACTCCATGGCCAACCACCCCGCAGAGGGCAACATTGTGATGCTCAACATTCGGATTGCGACGCCGCCATGGGACCGCGCCCGCAACGGATGGATGCAAGTCAACCCAGGCATTTGTTCTTCGTTTGTCTTCGACCAAAAGCCAGGCGACAAGGTCACCATCTCCGGTCCTTACGGAGAATTCTTCATCAAAGAGACGGAAGCGGAAATGGTATACATCGGGGGGGGGGCTGGCATGGCGCCCATGCGCTCTCACTTGTTCCACCTCTTCCACACATTGAAGACCGGCCGCAAGGTGACGTTCTTCTACGGCGGACGTTCCAAGCGTGAATTGTTCTACGTGGACGACTTCCGCGCGATCGAGAAGGAGTTTGAGAACTTCAAGTTCCACCTCGTGTTGTCAGAGCCAGCCGAAGGCGACAACTGGAGTGAGAAGAAGGACATCCACGACGAAGGAGACGGCTTTCTCGGCTTTGTGCACAATGCGGTGATCGACCACCACTTGAAGGACCACGAGGCACCCGAAGACATCGAATTCTACTTCTGCGGACCGCCCCTGATGAACCAGGCGGTACTCAAGATGTGTGACGACTGGGGCGTTCCCCCTGAAAATGTTGCATTTGATGACTTCGGTGGCTAAGCCAAGTCTCCACCGAATCACAAAGGCTCTTGCAGTTGCAGGGGCCTTTGTCGCCTTCGGGTGCGGTGAGTCCTCACCGCCGCAAGACGACACACGGGGAACGGAGTGGGTCCACCGCGGACCTGCCCAAGGCACCACTTACACCATCAAGTACATTGCATCCGATTCGGTGCCGCAAGTGGCCATCGACGCCGCCCTTGAGGAGGTCGACATTGAGATGAATGCCTGGCGGGCGGAATCGACTTTGTCCCGTTTCAACGCCTTCAACCGGACAGATACGGTGTTCGAAGTGGCGGACGAGGCCGGGGTGTGGTCGCTGCTTTGGGACATCTCGAGCGACGTGCACCGCGAGTCCAAAGGTGCATTCGACATTGCCATGGCGCCACTGATGAAGCTTTGGGGCTTCCGCATGCAACACCGCGAGATTGTCACGCCGGCCATGGTGGACAGCGTACACGCCTTTGCGCGCTTCCGCACCGACGTGGTCGATTTCAACGAGGTTCTGGATGCGTCGGGGTTGGCCGCGGGTGGACACCTCTCCAAAGGCGACCCACGCGCCGAATTGGATTTCAATGCTGTGGCGCAGGGGTTTACGGTGGACGGCTTGGCGGAAGTTTTGATGGACCATGGCGTCATGGACATGATGGTGGAGCTGGGCGGAGAGGTCAAATGCATGGGCACCAACTTTCAAGGGCAGCCTTGGCGCATCGCCATTGACCGTCCACAGGCCGAAGGACGCACGCTGCAGGCCGTCCTGCCGATGGACAACCAATCGGTGTGCACGAGCGGGAACTACCGCAAGGTGACCGTGGTGAATGGCCAAAAGCTGTCTCACACCCTCGACCCCCGCACGGGCGCACCGGTCACCCACGGTCTGTTGAGCGCCACCATTGTCACGCCGAGTGCGGCCTATGCCGATGCCTACGCCACGGTGTGCATGGTGCTTGGTCCGGATCGTGGCGCGGCATGGGTGGACAGCCTGCAACGCACGGGCAAGGATGTGGAGGCGCTGTTTATCATGGACGGCGGAGGGGAGGACTATTCGTTTTGGGCCACGCCAAAATTGCGGAACGCCTTGGAGTGGTTGGAACCCTTGTCCGAATACGACTCTCCCTCGTCGAAGTAACTCAGGTTTCAGGAACAATGGCAGGGGTTGGCGTATTTTGCTGGTGGAAGGCGAAAGCGCTTCCACTTTCAACCCAAACGCAATTCACGTCCCATGCAGCCTGAATGGTTCACTTCTCGGCACCAGATTCGTCCCTTGTGGTTTCTGTTTCTGCTTGCAGTGATGACATGGCAGTCCACGAATGCGCAGGGCTTATTCAGCCAAAGCGTGACGTGCGGATGTCCCGAGGTTGCATTGCGTGACACGGTGTGGGTGTCCGACAACGCAGGCGCGGGTGTTGGCACCGAGACGTGGACTTGCGATCACCTTTACGTCTTGACCGAGCAGGTGTTTGTGAATGCTTCGGACACGTTGACCATCGAGCCCGGAACGGCCGTGCTTGGCATGGCGGGTGAAGGCCGTCAGTCGTTTTTTGTGTCCACGAACAATGCCGTTGGGGGTGCGGCAACGGTAAGCTACGCGGTCTACCCAGGCGCCTTGATTGTCGCGCGTGGCGGGTATTTGCATGCGGAAGGCGCCGAAGCGTGTCCGATTCAATTCTCGTTCTTGGGCGATCCATTGGATGGTTCGGTGGGAATGGATGTACAGGGGGAGTGGGGTGGCTTGGTCCTCTGTGGAGGCGGAGCAGTCAACACCTTGTACCTCGAAGGGGTGGACCAACCATCCCAAACTGGCGGCGTCGGCACGGGCGAAGACCGCGCCGAAGGGGTGGTGGACCTCTCTGGTCAAGACCGGCACGTCTACGGGGGCAACACCGCGCCACAGGTTTCTTCTGGAACACTCAAGTATGTGTCCTTGCGTCATGGCAGCACCAACCTGGGGTGGAACAATGCTTTGAACGGCAACGAAACGGATTTGCTTCAGCTCGCGGGTTGTGGCGAAGGCACCACATTGGACTTTGTGGAGCTCGTAGCGTCAGCCGACGATGGCCTTCACGTGTTCGGAGGCACACCAGACGTGCGTCACGTGGTGAGTGCCTTTCACGCGGAAGACGCGTTTGAAAGCGACCAGGGATGGCAAGGGACGGGGCAGTGGTTGTTTGGCCTTCAGGACACAGCTTTGGCGCACCCCACCAATCCCCCGCACAACAACTTTTTGTGGCGAATGCACGGCGACGACTTTGAGGAAAACAACGTCGACTGGACATACGAGCCTTACACCTCACCGTGGATGAGCAACCTGACCTTGCTTTCGAACGGCGGCGCCCACGCTGTGGGGGTGCAAAGTTTGCCTGCGGGCGATTGGTTCAATTCTGTGATCGCGGGTGTGTCCGAGGCTGGGATAGAGTTCCGTCACCTCTATTCCTGCGATGGATTTCCCGCGTTCATTCCGATGAATCTGCCCGGAGGCTACGGCATCCTGCGCATCCAAAACTGGCGCATTGACGGCACCGCCGAGAGCGCCTCTGAAGTGACCCCTGGGGCTTACAGGGGGTTGTACGCTGACGGAATTGGTCTGGCCATGCCCTCCATTTTGGCCGACAGCAACAACGTGCTGGGCTCCATCGTGGTGGATCCCATGTTCACCATGACCAACGGATTCGTTTCTGAGGGCTTGGACCCACGTGCACTGGCGGAGGGAACGGTCTCTGAATACTACCAAACCCTGAATGGAGAGCTGGAGGAAGTCGCCTTCCATGGCGCGTTTGCGCCCGCGGTTCTGCCTTGGTTTGAAGGGTGGAGTGCGCTGTCAGCGCAAGGACTCTTCAGCGGGGCAATTCCCGGTCCGGGATGCACCTACCCCTTGGCTTGCAACTACAGCGCTGTGGCCACGCAAGACGATGGCTCGTGCGAGTTCCAGTCTTGCGCAGGTTGCACCTACGAATGGGCCTGCAATTACGACGTCTCCGCGGTGCTGGACGACGGGACCTGTGAACGAGAAACGTGTGCAGGCTGCACCTTCGTTCTGGCTTGCAATTACGATCCTGCGGCAACCCAAGACGACGGTTCCTGTGCTTACGAGGAATGCTCAGGCTGCACGTTCGAAAGTTCTCCCAATTACGACCCGGCGGCTCTGATTGACGACGGCAGTTGCATCCTTGTAGGGGTGGGCAACGTCTGTCAAGGCGACCTGAATGGGGACGGGGTGATCAGCACACTGGACTTGCTCGATTTCCTTTCCGTGTACGGAGAGGTTTGTCCAGAGTAAGCGTCCTGAGAAGAGGAGATGTCAGGTTTGCTCGGCTTGGCAGGCGTCTTGAGGCCGTGCGCCGCAGACAGAACAGCCACCGTCTTCGCTGCGCAGCATGGGGTTGTTGCTGGCGCATGTGCCGCTGAATTCACCTCCTGGCTTCACCAAGATTTTGATGGCGATCCCCGCAAATGCGAGGCCGAGAAGGCCAATGGCCAAGATGACTTCTGTCCATCCCATGGGGCAAAGATACGCGTCGATTCCTGGCGTCGTCCTATGTTGTTTGCGCGTATAAAATTACATACCTATATTTATGTTTATAATTTTGGACCATGCTGTCACTTCGTGCATTTTGGGCGTGGGCCTTCTTGGGGTCGGCGTCGGCATTTGCCCAAGGGCTTCCCGCAGGGGAGGCTTGTGGTTGCCCCACCGTGTCTTCTCGCGATACGGTGTTCGTGTCAGACAACAATGGCGCAGGTGTGGGAACGCAGCATTGGACGTGCGATCGCTTGTACGTGTTGACGGAACAGGTTTTTGTCAATCCAGGTGACACCTTGACCATAGATCCGGGGACCGTGGTCCTCGGGGCGGCAGGCGAGGGGCGATCGGAAGTGGAAGTGGCGGTCAATTTTGGGGTGGGCAGCGTCCGCGACGTGTCCTACGACTTGTACCCAGGCGCCCTTGTGGTGGCCCGCGATGGCTTCTTGAACGCCCAAGGCAACGCAGATTGCCCCATTCAATTTTCTTTTCTGGGCGATCCCATGGATGGTTCTGTGGGGGTCGATGTCACCGGACAATGGGGTGGATTGGCTCTGTGTGGCGCAGCCCAAACCAACACCTTGCACCTTGATTTGTCCTTCTTTGGCGCGCCCTTCTTCACCACAGGTGTAGGGACGGGCGAAGACCGAATCGAAGGCATTGTGGATTTGACTGGCCAGGACCGCGAGGTCTACGGCAGCAATGCCGATTCGACGGGGTCTTCAGGCATCTTGCGGTACCTGTCCATCCGCCACGGCAGTACAAACTTGGGGTGGACCCAATTTGGCAACGGGAACGAAACCGATTTGCTCCAACTTGGCGCCTGTGGTGCAGGAACGGTGGTCGAACACATCGAATTGGTGTCTTCCGCCGACGACGGCTTGCACATTTTGGGCGGCATGGTTGAAGTGCGCCACATCGTGTCGGCGTTCCACGCGGAAGATGCCTTTGAAAGCGACCAGGGCTGGCAAGGATCTGCCCAGTATCTCCTTGGGATCCAAGACACATTGCTGGCGCAAGCGACGAACCCACCCGGCCCCTCCTACGTCTACGACGCAGAAGGAGACGACGTGCAGGACAACAACATGGATCCCTCCACCGAGCCCTTCTGTTTGCCTGCGATGGCGAATCTCACCTTGATCACCAACGGGGCCGATCAAGCCGCGACCTACCACAGCTTGCCCGGCGGCGATTGGTTGAATTCGGTGGTGCATGGTGTGTCGGATGCCGGCATTGAAATCCAACACTACTTGACGTGTGACGGGTTCAACGCCATGTTGCCCAACCAATATGGATTTTTGACCTTGAGGAATTGGCGCGTGTGGGGCGATGAAAGCCAGGGAGGAGACATCCTGCGAGGCCGCTACATGGGCAATTACGGCGCACAAAACGCCTTGGAAGGCTGGTTGACCGACAGCACCAATGTGATTGAATCGGTGCTTGTGGACGGTGCGTTTGCCCTTGAAAACGGGATGATTGTCG
>PKDW01000040.1 GCA_002863145.1 Flavobacteriales bacterium | reverse complement strand
TTGGCTTTCATTTTGGCTTTACTTCTGGCGTTCCTTTGGGCGTTCCTTTTGGCTTTGCTTTTGGCCTTCCTTTTGGTCTTCCTTTTGCCTGTCTTTTTGGCTTTCCTCCACGCGCAGTGCCTCGGTGTTCAGGCTGTTGAGCGCTCCACCGGTCCATTGTTCTGCGGTGAAGGTGGAATCCCAGCCGTCGCGGATGCCTTCGTTGGCATTCACGCCGGCGAAGACGGTCCACGCGTTGCTTGCCCGCCACTCGGCTCGCAGCGATCCCGACAAGCTGCCGCGTTGGGAGTCGCCGGGCCGGTCGACCGAAGAAAAAGACGTGGAGTCGTTCGACCAAAACTGGGTTCGGTCCGTTTCTCCCGCCATGAAGCTCATGCGGTCGTTCCAGCCGAGGTTGGTGCTGAGGGACAAAGCGCTGCTACGGTAGTTCAGGCTGGCGTTGGCGTCGTGGTTGTCGCCGGTGCCGTAGGTGGCTTGAAGTTGGCCGCTGATGCCTTCGAGTTTGTTCTTCTTCAGGACGATGTTGAGGATGCCCGCGGTGCCGTCGGGGTCGAAGCGAGCACTGGGGTTGGTGATGAGCTCCACCCGCTCCACCGCGCTGGCGGGGAGGGATTCCAAAAACGCCTCACGGGCACCACCTGCCAAGCCTGAAGGCCGCCCGTCAATCAGGATTTGGACTCCGGACGAGCCGCGCAGGGTGATGTTGCCGTCGATGTCCACGGCGACGGAGGGGATGTTTTCAAGCAGTTCGGTCGTGTTGCCCCCGCGGCTGGTCAAGTCACTGCCGACGTGAAACACCCGTCGGTCGACCTTCATTTCCATCACCGAGGCCTGTTCCACCACCACGGCCTCACCGAGGGCGGTGATGTCGGCTTGAAGCATGCGTTCGCCCATGTCCCACGTCAAGGATTCGGGGTTTCGCGGAAGGAAGGCATGCGCCTCGCTTCTGAGGGTTTCGTAGCCCGGAAAGCGCACCTCGACGAAGTGGCGGCCGACTTCGATCTCGCGCAGGTCGAAGGTGCCATCTTCCAAGGTCAAGGCACCATCGACCACCATGCTGTCGCGGAGGCTTTTCACCACCACGGACGCGAAGGGAAGGGCGTCGCCGGAGTCGGCGTCTTTGACCGAGCCAAAGACCCGGGCGATTTTGGGTTTGGGCCCTTTGTCTTCTGGCCTTCCTTGTCCGCCACTGGATCGTCCGGATTGCGCGAGGGTGGGGGCGGCGCAGAGCAGGATGAGAAGGAGGGTCACGGCGATGCGTGTGGTCGGGGAGAAGTGGGTCATCGACGTATAGACGTTTGGGCAAAGGTTTTGTTCAAAACCCGTGGCGAGTCAAGAATACATCAAAGGTAGCGCAGCCCCGGGCCCTTGTATCTTCGCGTCATGCGTGAAATCGCCCAAATCCCGCACCCCGTGATGCGCATCACGGTGCATTCATACAACGGCCAATACCGCTTGCGATTTGAATTGGATCGGTTTGAGCAATCGTTCAAATACGCGGAAGCGGACCACACCTTGGCTGAGGTGGAAACCCTGGGCGCAACCTTGGCTGAGGGTGTGCTGCTGCGGTTTGTGGACATGCGCACCCAATACCTTGAACACCTTCCTTCGACATGAAACAAGTGAATCCTTCTGTGTTTTGGCCCGTGGTGGGCGTGTTGGTGGTTTGGCTTGCGGCCTTGACGTGGAGCTCTGTGGGCAGTGCGCCAACGGCGGCGGAGCGTGCAGCTGTGACTGGCGGACCTGTGGTGGCGTTCGTGCATGGCGACAGTTTGCAGCGCGGCATGGCGTTTGTCCAAACCATGCAAGCCAACCTGCAGATGCAGATGGAAGCCCGTGAAAAGCAGTTGCAGGAAGATGCCTTGCCGCTGCAGGAAGAGGCCCAAGAATTGCTCTCCTACGCGAACAGTGGTCAGGCATCGGACGATGAATTGGAGATCGCCCAGCGTCGGGTTTTGGAACTCGAGGAGGGGTTGAGAACGCTTCAGCGCGCCGCAGAACAGGACATGTTTGTGGCAGAACAGAACATGCAAGCAGTCATGGCCGAAGCCCTGCGTCGCCATCTCGAAGAGCACGCGCGGGAAGAAGGCATCGACTTCGTACTCAACTGGGGACTGAGCGGGGAAGGCGTGCTCTACGGCACAGAACCGTGGGACATCACGGCCGACGTGCTGGCGCGCATCAATGCCGCCCATCCTGATCCCATTCAGGCCCGTCGGGAAGCGGCTCAAAACACGTCCGAGGAATGACCGTCGCCCAACGCAAAAAGCAGGAGCACATCGTCGACCATGTGCTCTATTGCCTGCAGATGGAAGACCTCATTCGCGCGGCCCAATTTCAGCCGCAGCTCCTTCAGCAGTGGGCAGAGCAGCAAGCCCAAGCAGAGGGGACGGATCCGGCCGAGGAAGAGACATGGTTGCTGACGATGGCGCATTCCTTGCGCGACAGTGGCGCCGTGGAACATGGTCATTCATCCACCGTTCAGGAGACGTTGATGGAGTTGGCCCACCTCCACGAGCTGTTGCTTGGCGCCATGGCCGATGCCGAATACAAAGGGGCATTTGAGTCGGCCGAGCCCTTTCTCAAGGAGCTGGGGGCCAAATCAGAGCGCCAAGTTCACCCCGTCGAGCAACTTGTCATCGGCCTTTACGGATGGTTGGTCCTGCGCATGAAAAAAGAGAAGGTCAGTGCGGAAACTGAGGCTGCCATGGTGGGGCTCCGAAACTGGGCCAACGCCCTCGCCAAGGGACACTTGAAGGTGTATTACGGGCAGTGATTTGACCCCTTAACGGATCGCGGCCGTCCCCCTTTCGCTGTTCACAACTCCACAGATGACGCGTCACGTGCGGCGTTGAAATGGGGAATTTGCATTATGCCCGCAGCCTACCTTTGGAAGCCCGAACTTCTGGACGTCAACGTCGAGTCGGACCGCATCCGATTGAATTCGTTGCGTGAATCGGGAAGCATCCTCGAAGAGTACGACACGCTCGATTCGCAGGTGGCGGAATGGGCGGTTTGCCATACCCCAGCGGCCAAACACGATCCCTCGCTTTTGGCGACCACCTTGGGGACACTCATGGCCGACCGTGACTGGGACAGCTTCGGAACATGGGCGTTCTACCCTTGGTCAGGCAGGCTGGTTCACGTCTTGCCTGAGGATGCGTTCATCGAAGTGCGCACCAACCGCAACCGAGACAAGATCACGAAGGAGGAAACGGCCACCCTGCGCACCAAAACGGTGGGCATTGCGGGATTGAGTGTGGGCCAAAGCACGGCCATCGCATTGGCCATGGAACGGGGATGCGGTCGGTTGAAGCTTGCAGATTTCGACGTGGTGGAGTTGTCCAACCTCAACCGCATTCGTTGCGGATTGCACGAATTGGAATTGCCCAAATGGGTGGTGGTCGCCCGTACCATCGCTGAATTTGATCCCTACTTCGACATTGAGATTTACCACGAAGGAGTGAATGCCGACAACCTCGCTGCGTTCATGGAAGGCTGCGATGTCGTGGTGGACGCGTGCGATTCACTTGCCATCAAAGCACACCTCCGCTTGCAAGCAGCCCAGCAAGGCTGCCCGCTGGTGATGGAAACCAACGACCGCGGGATGCTGGACATTGAGCGTTACGATCAGCCTGTCGAGGGCTTTGTGCATGGTCGCATCGACGAAGTGACCATGCGCGCCTTCACCGAAATGGACCGCTGGACGCCCGAAGCACTGGACGCGTTCGTCGACGTGGCCAACGCATCTGAGCGCGGTCGCGCGAGCTTGCCCAAGGTGGGCTCGGAGCTTGTGAGCTGGCCGCAGACCTACACAGGTGTGGCGGCTGGTGGTGCCCATGCCGCTGAAGCTTGCCGACGCCTTGCGTTGGGAGAAAACCTCCCCGACGCCCGAATCACCATGGACTTGCATGAGCAGCTCACCCACACGGCCGTCCGTTGAGCGGATCCGCCGCGCGACCCATGTGGACGAGGCCATCGTCCTCATGTCCCGCGCGTCTCACGATTCCCAGCTGTGCAAGCGGCTCCTCGAAGGACACAGACGCGTCCTCGAAGCCTACGGCATCAAAAACCTGTCGTCCTTTCGCACCGATTGGTTCCGGCGGGACGATGTCTGGATCATTGCGGTGTTGACGCCAGACGGAGAGCGCGTCCTTGCAGGGGCGCGGTTGCAACCTGGACTGGTGGCCAACGATTTCCCCTTGCATCAAGCGGTGGGTCATGTGGACCCGAATGTGGGGACATTTTTGGAGCAAATCATTCCCGAAAAAGCCTACGAGCTCAATGCACTTTGGAATTCAATCGAGTTGGCGGGCATGGGCTTGGGCTCCGAATTTTTGATTCAAGTGGCCATGGCGGCGATGCCGCTCCTGGAGGCTCGGCACCTCGTCGCGCTGACCTCACCGGTCACACGCCGCTGGAGGAAAAGGCACGGCTGGAAGCTGCGCAGCGACCTCGGTGAAGACGGATACTTTGTCTATCCCAAGCAATCGCTTCGTGCGACTGTCGAGCATTACATGCATCCCGAATTTGAAGGAGAGGTGGATCCTGTGGTGCGCGAATTGATGAAATCCGTTCGCCAACGTCCTGAGGGCGTCACCACGCACGTCCATGGTCCCAAAGGCCAACTGACCATTCGTTTGAATTTGACCGTGTGATCGAGATGGGAGCGGGCCAAGTTCGTTGGATGTTGCATGTGCTCTCCCTTCTGCTGTTGCTATCATGGACGTGTGATGCGACTTCCCAAACGCATGGAATCCGGGACCGATACATCGGGGAGATGGCGGTGGAGCTCGAAGGAACGTGGGATGCCCATCCGACGTTGGAGCGTCTGCAGGCAGCACCCAGGCGAAACATCCCGGAACCACTCATCAACTTGGGCAACGACGGTCAGTGGCATTGGATTGAATTGAAAGGGCTTTCGCGCGCGTTTGATTCGCAATTTTTGGAAGTGGCCACAGCCCAAATCGACAGCCTCACCTTTCTTTCCACATGCAACGGCAACCTCAAGGACGGTCCACTGCACTTGAACGGCGTGTCCATTCGAGGGACTTCAGACCGGATGGGACAATCTCTCACAGACGGAACCTTCCCCAAGTTTCCGTTGGGTGGTGCAGACTTGTGTGAGGAAGACGAGATCTACTTGGGGGTCAAATCGGGCAAGCAGATCTCCTTGCCTCTTCGTGTGGCGAGTCTGAATGACCTGCGCGAATGGAGTTTCATGCGCGACGTGTTCTTCAGCTTTTATGCGGGGATCATGTTGGTCATGCTGCTTTACAACTTGGTGTTGTACTTCACCGTGGAGGATCGGTCGTATTTGCTGTATGTGCTGTTTTTGATTGGCGTGGCACTGTCTCAGTTGTTTTTGGCGGGATACCAAGGGGTGATTCCGGGGTGGGATGGCACCTCGTGGCTGGGCCTTCGGGCGGTGCATTTCGTAGGCATTTTTTCGGGGGTGACCACCATATTGTTTGTCAACCGCTTCTTGGATTTGGCGAGAAAAGGTCCCGGTTACCATCGGGTCTTCAATGGCCTCATGTCGCTGTATTCCTTGGCGTTGGTGTTCCTGCTTGTAGGCCGATTGAATTGGGCTTTTCAGACCATCAATTTTGTGGCCATGGCGGCGTTGTTGGTGGTGCCGGCGTCCATCCATGTGTGGAGACAGGGCCAGCGTTCCGCGTTGTATTTGCTCATTGCGTTCACTTTTTTCTTGTTGACCGTGGTCATGTTCGCCGCGAGCCAATTCACGGGAAATCCGTTGCCCTTTGTCCCTCAGAGCGTCAACAACTTTGCCATGCCCGTGGGCAGCATTGTGGAGGTTGTGCTGTTGTCTTTGGCCTTGGCAGACCGAATCAACCAATTCAAGCGGCAGTCGGCCAAAGCCCGAGAGGAGCAACTCCGTGTCAGTCAGCTCAACGAACAAATCACGCGGGAACAAAATGAGGTGCTTGAGCGCAATGTGCGGGAGCGCACCGAAGAATTGGAGGAGCGAAACGATCGCCTCCGTGCTGCATTGGAGGAACTCAAGCTGGCGCAAGACCAACTCGTGCAGTCGGAGAAATTGGCCAGCATTGGTCAACTGACAGCGGGCATTGCCCACGAACTGAACAACCCCATCAACTTTGTGAGTTCAAGCGCCCAATCGCTCCGCCGCGACTTTGATGACATTACCGAGATTTTGCGCATGCTGACGGCGATGGGGGCAGACGATGAGGCCTTGCAGGAGAAGGTGCAAGCCCTTCAGGATCGCATGATCCAATTGGAGATGTTAAAGACGCTCAAGAGTATGCGAAGGCCAAGAGAAGACGACGACGACGAGGACGACGAGGACATCG